>CAYWVS010000009.1:0-59672 GCA_964461765.1 uncultured Anaerovorax sp. | reverse complement strand
GGCTTTACTTTCTGAATTTTTAGATTTAGAAATGATTGCAAATTACTTTGGTGCAGATAGTGTTTCATTTTTGCCATTACATGAGTTTAAAGAGAAAATAATTTCAATTAATAATCAAATATGCTATAAGTGTTTTAAAAAATTATATTAGCTTGAAAAAATAAAGGGACATAATCCCATAATCTGAATAATAAATAGTAGTTGTTGAAAAATAGATTGATATGTTTTAAATTTTCATGTTATAATGAAAATATATTATTAAACATTTTTCGACATGGAGGGTACTTATGCGTAAAAGCATATTAAACCAAATAATTGAAATGTTAAAAAGTTTGGAAGAAGCTAACAAAGAAATTATAAATTTAATTAAATTTAATAAGATTTCGGAAACTATAGAACTTTTAAAATTATGTCAAGATATGGCAGAAGCAATATGCAATGCATTAAATACCTTTAGTGCTATGTCTAATATAATGATAGAACTCTTTGAAAATTATTATAGAATATTATATCAAATCTCCATAAACTTAAGTAATGTCAATTCTCAGGAAATAAAAAATCTTAAACACCTTCTTTATAAAATTAGAACAAATATAGAATGTAGTATTGTAGTAGAATATGAAGTTTTATTTCTTCCATACAAGATTTCAATGTGGGATAGTATGGAATCCGTTTGGCTTTCCATGAAAGAAGACAAACGATTTAATTGTGTTGTTATGCCTATTCCCTACTATAGTTTTTCTAATAATAAAGGGCCAGTTCTTAATTATGAAGGAGAAAGCTTCCCAACGGGTGTCCCTATAGTACACTATAATCAATATGATATAAGTGCTTCAAGGCCTGATGCCATAATTATTCATAACCCCTATGATGATAATAATTATGTAACTTCTGTTCTGCCACAATATTACTCCTCCGAGCTAAAAAAGCATACGGATTTACTAATATACATACCCTATTTTGTAGGCTTCGGGAGCACAGAAGATATTAATGAAGCATTTATTGTTTCACCCGGAGTTTTAAATGCAGATAAGGTAATTCTACAAAATCATCAAATAAAGAATTTATATTTAAGTACATATAAAAAATATATAGGGGTTCCCCATAATGATAAATTTATCGCCTTAGGTTCCCCCAAATTTGACAAGGTTTTTAAAACTATTAAAGCACCGGTATCAATACCTGCTGAATGGGAATTGATATTAGAAGGTCGTAAGGTTGTACTTTACAATTCAAGCCTTACCACTTTGCTTAAATATAAGGAAAAGGCAATTGAAAAAATCAAATTTACTTTGGATACATTTAAATCTAACAATAACGTTACACTACTTTGGCGTCCTCATCCCCTCTTTGAGGCCACACTTTCTTCAATGTTGCCAAGCATTCTTCATGAGTATAAACAGATTGTACAATCTTACTGTACAGCGGGTTGGGGTATTTATGATGATAGCGAAGATATATATCGGGCATTTGCATTGTCTGATGCATATTATGGAGATGCGGGTTCTTTACTTGCATTATATGGCATAACAGGTAGACCAATGTTACTACAGAATGTAGACATAATTCATTCGGTAGAGGATGATGAACTATATAATGTGTTTCATGCATATGCATCATCCTTGGAAGATAATTCAAAGATATATTTTTGTGCACCACATTTTAATTCATTGCTTGAATATGATTGTTTATCTGGCTTAGTAAATGATTTTGGTTCTATTCCTGGTCAGCCCGATTACATCCAAACAACAACCTGTACTTACTTTTATAGGGGTAAAGTTTTTTGTTTAAACAGGTATACCACTCAGCTTTCTATATACAATATAGAAAACAAAAATTATAAAACTATTAATTTAAATTATTTTTCAAATAAAAATAATTTACCCATATTTCATTTTCAATGCTTCAATAAAGATGCTAAACTTTATTGTTTTAATAGTTTTTTTCCTTACTGCTTTTCATTAAATTTAGAAATTGAAGAAATTGAATACCTTGATTGTGATATATTATATTCCAGACTTGGTGGAAAGATAAACATTGTATATGATGATGAGTTTGAGTGTTTAGCAATAGGAGATTATAATACAATTGCAATAATAAATAAGGAAAATTTTTCCTTTCAATTTTATAAAATAGGTACTAATCAAGATAGCTTTTATTCTGCTTGTTTTGACGGGATTGATTACTGGTTTTTATGTAAAAACACACCGATGGTATTACGATGGAATCCTGTAAATAAAAGTATTAGTCATTATAATTATAGCCAATACTTTATTAATATTAATGATTTTACAGGATTCCTTCGTTTTTATAAAGACAAAATTTTTATTTTTAATTCTCACGTTCACAATACTATAATAATTGATATTAAATCTAATTCTATGAAAAACATTGAGTTTCCCAAATTGTGGGAAGGTATGAAAAGAGAAAGGACATATTACAAAAATGGAAAACAATTTTTTATTTGTTGCAAGAAATCATCTAATTGTTATTTCGACTTTCCTATAAAACAATATTCTTTTGATTTTAATACACTTAAAGTTAGCGAATTTAGTCTTAAACTTTCGAAGAAAACTGAAAATATTCGTGAAAGAAACTTAAGAAATGGTTATTATGAAGTTTTCTATAAAGAACCTAAATCTCCAATGGAAGCAGTATTTTGGGAAGAATCGTCTTTAAGCTTAGAAAGGTTTTTAACATATATACAAGCAGAACATCTTTACAAAGAGAGACAAATTGAATTATTTAATAAATTGACTATTCCTGAAAGTGGTGAAAAAATTAATGAAATGATTAGAGATGTATTCAACAAAAAATAAGGAGTTTTTATGGAACATTATGATAATAAAGTAATTATTTGCGTTCCTACCAAGGATCGCCCAGAAATAATTAGGGATGTTCTAAATTATGAACTCCAATATTATGAGAAACTAAAGGTTCATGTACGATATTATGATTCAAGTGAAACTGATTTGACGAAAAATATTATAAACAACTATATATTGAAAGGATCAAAATATCTCTCCTATGTGCGTACTCCGAGTAACCAATGCTTAGATTATAAATTAATAGATTTTCTTAAAAATGATTCATACCTAAGACAATATCATTATATTTGGTTGATTAATGACGCAACTTCAATTTATGAAGAGGCCTTAATAGAGATACTAATGCATTTAAATGATAACTATCACCTTGTAAGGCTGCCAATTCCAAGCGGCGGCAAAACAGAAAACTATATATACACTGATCAAAACCTTTGGTTTCAAGAATGTTCTCATGGTATGTCGCTTATGGCATCTACAATTATGAATGTATCAATGCTAAATGTATCAGATAAGGACTGGGATCTTTGGCAAAAAAAATATGTTAAGAATAATGATATTGATTCAGAAGAACACGGGTTTTTCTTTATGGTTGCATTTTTTTTAGAAAGAATTTTACAATTAAATAGCTTTAAAGGTCTATATGTAAATAACCGTCTTATTTGGTGGCGGGTGTCCCCTTTAAAGTTAGAGCAACATTATTGGTCAAGTTTAGTTTTTGCCACTTGGGCAGGTAGCTACCCACAAACAATTTTGGAGCTCCCTGATTGCTACACTGAAAAGGAATTTGTAATCTGTACCTCAGATAACATATATAGAGGGCGTTTTGGGAAAAGGGCATTAATTAGTTATAGGCTTTGTAAATTGTTTGATTTATTAACTTATTATCAATATGAAAGGTATTTTTATCTAGTCAGTGATTTAAAGCTCAGTGAAATAAAAAAAATTGCAAAAACTCCACGCATATTTTTTAAGTTTTTTCATAAAAATTTTGAAAATTTAGAAAAAAACTGGATTAGCTATTTAAATAAACACAAAAGAGTTTTTAACAAGAGCAAAGATATTATAGTATATGGTGCAGGTTTTTATGGGCAAAATATAGTAAAATATTTAATAAATGTTGGATGGAGGGAAAAGCTGCGTTATGTTGCTGTGACGAATATTGAAGGAAATTTATCTGAAATTGAAGGCATTCCTGTACGCTGTATAGATGAACTTGACAATTATAAAAAGTGTAGTATTATTTTAATAGCTACATTACCAGGTTCTGCCGAACAAATACATAATACACTAAAAATTAAGGGTTTTAAGTATATTGTAGAACTATTTTGAAAGGAGATGCTATTTGTTAGCTTGTGTAAATAAGTGACTGAAATGAAGGTTGTTATTCTTGCGGGAGGATTTGGTACACGTATTAGCGAAGAGAGCCATATGCGGCCTAAGCCTATGATTGAAATTGGTGGACATCCTATATTATGGCATATTATGAAAACTTATTCTTACTATGGATTTAATGATTTTATTATCTGTGTAGGATATAAGCAACAGTTAATTAAAGAATATTTCGCCAATTATTCATTACATATGAGCGATATAACTTTCGATTTTACAAATAATAACAAAATGATTATACATAATAATATTTCTGAACCTTGGAAAGTAACGGTAGTTGATACTGGGTATGATGTAATGACAGGAGGTCGCGTTAAAAGAATTCAGCCATATGTTGGAAACAATGCTTTTTTACTAACATATGGTGATGGAGTTGCGGATGTTGACGTAGGGAAGTTAGTTGAGTTCCATAAAGATAATGGTAAGATTGGAACTATTACGGTGATAAACCCCGGTCAGCGTTTTGGAATTTTGGAAGTTGAGCAAAATGGGATTGTCCGGTCATTTAGGGAAAAGCATATGGACGACGGGGATATAATTAATGGTGGATATATGGTAATGGAACCTGAAATATTTGATTATATCTCAGGAGATGATACATTTTTTGAACGGGAGCCATTGACAGCTCTTGTCGACAAAGGTCAGCTTATGGCTTTCAGACATAATGGATTTTGGCAATGCATGGATACACAACGTGACAAAGAAAAACTGGAACATTTGTGGGCTAACCAAAATGCTCCTTGGAAAGTTTGGTGAATTTATTGGATTTTAATTTTTTCAAAAATAAAAAAGTTTTTATGACCGGACATACAGGGTTTAAGGGAGCTTGGCTCAGTAAAATTTTAACTTTATCGGGTGCAGAGTTAACGGGATACGCACTTGAACCTAAGGAAAATCCTAATTTGTTTCAGCTAAGCGGAATTGAAGAATATATTCGATTTGTAGCTGATGATATTAGGAATTTTGAGAAGCTAAAGCGAGCATTTAACTCAGCAGCACCGGAAATAGTTATACACTTAGCAGCTCAGCCTATTGTGAGTATTGGATATAAATACCCTAAGTATACTTATGAAACCAATGTAATGGGTACTGTAAATTTAATGGAATGTATTAAAAACTCTCCAAAAACAGTTAGATCTTTTTTAAATGTAACTACAGATAAGGTTTATTATAATAATGAAAAAAATAAACCTTTTTCTGAAGAGTGTCCTTTAAATGGAACGGATCCTTATTCCAATAGCAAAAGCTGCTCTGAACTTGTAACTAACAGTTATAAACATAGTTTTTTTACAGGATCTCAGACGGCAATTTCCACTGCACGTGCAGGTAATGTTATTGGTGGTGGAGATTTTTCTACTGATAGAATTATTCCTGATTGTATTCGCTCTGCCATAAACAAAGAGCCAATACTCCTTAGAAATCCTCATTCCGTACGCCCCTATCAGCACGTATTAGAACCTCTTTTTGCATATCTAAAAATTATACAAAAACAATATGATAATATATCCTTTGCCGATTGCTATAATGTAGGTCCTGATTTATCTGATTGTATTACAACAGGAGAACTTGCTGATTTATTTTGTACATTTTGGGGAGAATCCATATCTTGGAAAAGTACAGACTCGGAGCAATCCTTTAAAGAATCAAATTTTTTAAAATTAGATTGTAGAAAAATACACAATAAATTACAATGGAAGCCAATTTGGAATATTAAAAAAGCAGTTGAAAAAACAGTTGAATGGACAAAACAATGGCAAAGTGGTGAGAATATATCAGATGTTATGGAACAACAGATAAATGAGTATTGGAGAAATTTAACATGAGTGAACAAGAGGCGCGAAAAGAAATATTAAAAATGGTAACCAATTATTATTATAAGTATAAGCAACAGGACATGACGTTTCATGAGGGGGACAGGATTCCTTATGCGGGGCGTGTATTTGACGAACATGAAATGTGTTCTTTGGTGGATAGTGCTTTGGATTTTTGGCTAACATCAGGTCGCTATGCGGAACAATTTGAAAAACAGTTGGCAAATTTTTTAAATGTCCAATATGCCTATGCAGTCAATAGTGGATCATCGGCTAATCTATTAGCATTTATGGCTTTAACTTCATTAAAACTAGGATATCGGCGAATAAAACCTGGGGATGAGATTATTACAGTGGCTGCAGCATTTCCAACTACAGTAGCTCCTATAATTCAATTTGGAGCTGTTCCTGTATTTGTGGATGTTACGATACCTCAGTATAATATTAATGTAGAGCAGCTTGAGTCTGCATATTCAGAGAAGACAAAGGCGGTTATGATTGCCCATACTTTAGGAAACCCATTTGATATTACAGCAGTCAAAGCATTTTGTGATAAATATAAACTTTGGCTAATAGAGGATAATTGTGATGCCTTGGGTTCTCGGTACACAGTAGATGGAAAAACAAAATATACCGGTACTTTTGGTGATATAGGTACATCTAGTTTTTATCCTCCACATCACATGACAATGGGCGAAGGAGGTTGCGTCTATACAAATGATGCTTTATTAAGTAGCATTATTCTTAGTATGAGAGATTGGGGGCGAGACTGTCGTTGTCCTTCTGGAGTGGATAATCTTTGTGGAAACCGATTTGCTGGTCAATATGGGGAGTTACCTAAGGGATATGATCATAAGTATGTTTACTCTCATTTTGGGTATAATTTAAAAATTACTGAAATGCAAGCCGCCATAGGCTTAGAACAGCTAAAAAAACTTCCAAATTTTATAAAACAACGTAACAAAAACTGGAAATATTTAAAAAAAAGTTTATCATGTTTAACTAACAAATTGATTTTACCAGAGGAATGTCCTTGCAGTAACCCTAGTTGGTTCGGCTTTTTAATTACGTGTCAAGAGGGTATTAAAAGGGACAATATAATTACACACATTGAAAGAAGCGGCATACAAACACGTATGCTTTTTGCAGGAAATCTAATAAATCATCCATGCTTTGATGAAATGCGAAAAACCAATACAGGTTATCGAACTATCGGAAACTTAAGTAATACACAACGTATAATGCAAGATTCCTTTTGGATTGGAGTCTACCCCGGTATGACAGAGGACAAATTACACTTTATGGTAAGCAAGATAAGTGAGATAGTTAGAAAGTGAGTTGTTATTTTGAATAAATACGCAGAGGTAGCAAATGTTTTACAGCAGATTGATGCTCGCAATGGTCTGCCTGAAGAAATCTTTCTAGCAATATCAACATTAATTCCTATTTCAAATGTCGATTTATTAATATTAAATAAAAATAAGCAATTATTACTATCATACAGGAAGGATTCTTACTTTGGAGAAGGATGGCATTTCCCTGGGGGATGCCTTCGTTTTATGGAAACAATGGAAGAACGTATTCAAAAAACAGCCTTGGAGGAGATTGGTACTAATGTAGTATTTGATCCTAAACCTATTGTAGTAAAGGATGTGATAGTGCGTAATTACCGAAAGGATTTGGAAAATCAAAAACTACGAGCACATCATTTAACACATCTATTTAGGTGCTATCTGCCTGATGATTTTAAATTAAATAATTATAATTTATGTGAAAAAGATAATGGGTTTTTAAAATGGTTTGAATTTATTCCATATAATTTACTGAAAGTTCATAATTGCTACCTTGATTTACTAAAAAGTTATTTGAAAGGATAAAGGTACATGTATACGCTCAATATAGATTACGAACAAACTAAGGATTGCTTTGCAAAATTTGCTAATGTACCATCTAAACTTATTTGGGGTGACTTGTCGGAAGTTCCCAGCCCTTGGTTAAGTTATATCGTTCCTGCATACAAAAGGGCATATTTACTGCGTGAAACTTTAGAAAGTATTATTATGCAGTCTCCCGTTTCATTCGATTGGGATATAGTTGTTGTGGACAATGAAGCAGGGGAGGCTAATGAAACCGAAGAGGTAATACGTTCTATTGGTAATTGCAAAATTTTATATTATAGAAATAATATTAATTTAGGGCCAGATGGAAATTACAACCGATGCATAGAACTCGCAAGAGGTAAGTGGCTCGCTATGTGTCATGCAGATGATTTGGTTACTCCTGATCATTTGCGATCAATGTCCCGATACATAGAAATTGCATCTAAAGGGAAAAAACCCCTTGCTTATATTAGTGTCCTATATGAAGAGTTTACAGATTCTTCAACTTTGCCTAAAAAGCGGAAAATAAACTTAAAATTCCACAAGAAATATAGTTTTTTTAATAATGATGAATCTAAAAGATATAATAATGAACCCATTGAATTTACTCAAATAAGAGCACTTATTAGTGGGTATTCAGTTTCTTTACCTTCTTTTGGGACGGTGATGAATAAAGAAGTTATGCTTAAGACAGGTGGATTCAATGCCGATATAGGAATATGTGAAGATGTTATTACCCCATATAAGCTTGCAAATTCTTATGGAGTTTACATAACGCCTTATGTTTTTGGATATTATCGATTTAATGATAATGAAACAATGAAGCGATCTACAATTTTGAAAATATGTGAAAGCATATATGACTTTAGAGAATACATGTATTCTAAAAATATTTTGTGTAGGGTATGGGGATGGATTGCAAGGGACAGGCAATTTGAACTTTTAAGAAATTATTGCATTAATCTTTCACGCCACACTGGGGTTTCACTGAAGGATTCAGATTTTTTTTACATACATTTATTAAATAATGGGGTTGTAAGTCATATAAAAAAGCTCTTATATAAAATAATTACAACAATTTATTTAAAAGATGCCTTTATTTATAATGATTTATGTAAGATTTACATAAAAAGTGCGCTTCCCGATTTGGATAAAGAAATGGAAAAAAGCAAAGGTGAAATTGTGTTATATGGAGCAGGAGGGATGGGAAAAATTGCGGTCAATTTTTTACGAAAAAAACGTCCTACTTATAAAATAAAATGCTTTGCTGTAACAGAAAAAACAGGAAATGACTTTCTTTGTGGTTATCCGATACATGCTATTGAGGACTTGAGATCAGAAAGGTTTAACTCAATAGTCTTTTTGACTATAATTACTCGACAATATCAAATAGAAATTCTCAAAAAATTAGAGGAAGATGGATTTCCAAGGATTGTAAGTTTTGATTTATCATAAAGGAGTTTTAATAAATGAAATCATGTAAAAAATGTTTTGAATATGCCTATGTATTTGTAGGCGGAGATGTAAGGATATGCCCTTGGAACGGAATTGTAATAGGCAACTTACTTGAAAATACGTTGGAAGAAATCTGGCAAGGAGAAAGGGCAAAAGAGATTCGTAGGGAATTTATGGAGGGTAATCTTTTGGGATGCAACGAGCAATATTGTCCAGACTGCATTCAAGGGAGCGGTTCTCTTGACCTTACAAAGGAAGAATTAACTCAAGCATATATAGAAATGGGGGAAATCCCTAGTATAATTAGCCTTGCTTATGACGAACGCTGCAATCATTGTTGTCCATCCTGTCGCTGTAAGGTATTTGTTCCAGACGAGAAATATAAAGAAAACTTAGTAAAAATATCACAGAACATTGAACCATATTTAGAGAAGGTAAAGCACATTGCAACAAATGGAATAGGTGATATCTTTGTGTCAAAAGAATTACTGGATATGATCTCACGCCTGCGCCCCAAACGTGAAGACTTTTCTATTTTCATAGAGACAAATGGTGTACTTTTTAAGGATTACTGGCATAAGCTAGATCATTTAAGCAAGTTTAAAATAACAGTTTCCATAACTCCTAATTCTTTTGATAGAGAAACCTATAAATATTTATCAGGTTGTGACAATTTAGAAAAATTTAAAGAAAGTATGAATTTTATAACAAGTTTAAAACATATAGGTGCTATTAATCACATTCGTATGATTATGGTCATTCAAGACAGCAACTTTCGTCAGATACCTAGTTTCATTCAAAATTGTATTGATTATGATGCTGATGATATTGTTCTACGACCTATTTTCAAATGGTTTGGTCTAGGAGAAGATGAATTGCTTTATAAAAATGTTTTAAACCCTTGTCATATTTACCACAATGAGTACCTAGAAATTCTAAAAAACCCACTATGTCAAGATAAGCGAGTTTTTAACTGGGGGTTTGATGTGGAGCAGGAAGAAATACCTTTCCCTACTCTAGAAATGAAAAGACGATGCGATGGCCAAGATAAATTTAAAGAAAATATTGAGAATGACCTTTGTGCTGTAAAGCCCCTTATGGATAAGGCAATTAAGGCAGGTTGCAAGAGAGTTACACTGTTTGGCGTGGGGCGAGTTGGTAGGATTATTTTAGAAGGCTTGACATGCGGAGAGACTTCTTACCCTATAGTTTCTTTTACGGTAAGTTCTAAGGAAAGTAATCCTAGTTTTTGGATGGGGTATCCCGTCTACGATATGATTGAATGTGCAGAAAAACTTGGTATAGAAGACACTTTAATATTAATTGCACTTGCAAAGAATAATCAGGATGGTGTAAAGGAAGCTCTGGCTAACATAGGATTCAAGAACATTATTTCTTTAGGAGAAAAATAGGAGAATGCTTGTGGATGGTACAAAAATTAAAAAATTCGCCTTTGAAATAAGGTTGGAAACGGTTAGGGCAATTGGAAAAAAAGGAGGCGGGCATATTGGAGGGAGCCTTTCGATTGCAGATTTATTAGCTGTTTTGTATGGGGAAGTGATGAACATTCGACCTAACCAACCGGACTGGCAAGATCGTGACTACTTTGTTTGCTCAAAAGGACATGCGGGTCCTGCTGTTTATTCTGCTTTAGCGCTTAAGGGTTTTTTTCCTATGGATTGGCTTGACGAGTTGAATACGGGGGGCACTAAACTTCCAGGGCATTGTGATAGAAGTAAAGTTCCGGGTATTGATGCTACTACAGGATCTTTGGGGCAAGGACTGTCTATAGCGTGTGGAATAGCTCACGGATTAAAAATTCAACATAAAAAAACCCAATATGTATTTTGCATAATGGGGGATGGTGAACAAAATGAGGGGCAAATTTGGGAAGCAGCAATGTATTCGGCACATCATAAGCTTAACAACCTTATTTGTTTTATTGATTGGAATAAAAAACAAATTGACGGCACAAATGATAAAGTAATGAAATTAGGTGACTTATCTTCAAAATATAGGGAATTTGGCTGGAATAGCCAAATTGTGGATGGACATGATATTGAATTAATATTTAAAACTATACAATTAATGAAAGCTAATACTGAAAATCCAGCTATCATTATACTCGATACAAAGAAAGGGGCAGGTGTACCTTGCATTGAGGAGATGGAAAATAACCATTGCATTGGTATGCCTCCTACATTATACAATACTTGTATAGAACAAATGTTATCAGAAAACGGGGGTGCAAGATGATTCAGTCGACTATTTATACTGGAAAACCTCCCCAAAAAGAAATTTTTCAGGTTTTTGAAGAAACAATGAAATTATTGCTTAACGAGGATAATAAGGTTATCTATTTAGATGCAGATTTAATGTCCTCTATGAAAACTGGGTCATTATGGGAGAAAAATCCCAAACAAGTTTTTAACTGCGGTATTCAAGAGGCTAATATGGTGGGAGTTGCGGCAGGAATGTATCTTGTGGGAATGAAACCATATATTCACACATTTGCACCTTTTGCTACTCGCCGTGTATTTGACCAACTTTATATTTCTGTGGGATATGCAGGAAAGAGCCTTCGAGTAATTGGAAGTGAACCAGGAATTTGCGCTGCAGACAATGGGGGAACCCATATGACCTTTGAAGATATTAGCCTAATACGTACAATACCTAACTCATGTATAATTGATGTAAGTGATGCAAATATGTTTTGTTCATTTTTAAGGGAATCTAAGGAACGTTTAGGTGTGACATATTTTAGAACACCTAGAAGGAACTTACCTGATGTCTATCCTAAGGGTACAGAATTTGCATTTGGTAAGGGAAAGCTACTGAGAGAAGGTCAAGACTTAACCATAATTGCTTCAGGAATTATGGTCTCATCAGCATTGGAAGCATTTGAAATTTTAAAATCAGAGGGCATCAGTGCGTGTATTATTGATCCTATTACAATTAAGCCTTTAGATAAAGAGTTAATAGTTAAATGTGCAAAAGCAACAGGAGCAGTTGTAACTGCTGAAAACCATAGTATATATGGAGGACTTGGTGGAGTAATAGCAGAAGTTTTATCTGAAAATTGTCCCGTTCCTGTGATTAGAACTGGGATTATGGATTTGTATGGAGAAGTAGGAAGCATGGACTACTTAAGAGAAAAATTTAACCTTAATCCCATGGGCATAGTCAATGGCGTTAAAGCTGCATTAAACCTGAAGGGAGCTATACATGAATGATTTGACAGGGAAGATAGCAATTATAACCGGTGCAACATCGGGAATGGGTGAGGCAAGTGCTAAAAGATTTGCCCAAGCAGGAGCAACAGTTGTCATCGCAGGAAGAAATGAGTATGAGGGACAAAAAATTCAAGAAGAAATATTAAACAAAGGGTATTCAGCCAAGTTTATACCAGTTGATGTAGCACAAGAAATTAGCATTAACAGATTGATTGATAAAACTCTTGAAGAGTTTGGGGGTCTAGATATTTTGTTTAATAACGCAGGTATTTTTCCTAATAGCCCACCCTTAGAAAAAATATCTGTAGATGAATGGGAATTAATTTTTAATATTAACTCTACAGGAGTATTTCGAGTAATTAAATGTGCAATTCCCCACTTAATAAAAAGTCGAGGAGTAATATTAAACAATGCTTCTGTAGCAGGTATGCAATCTTTTGCAAGCGGTAAAACCTTTGCATATAGTGCATCAAAATCAGCAGTCATTCAGTTTACTCGTATGCTTGCAAAGGTCTATGGCGAAAATGTGCGAGTTAATTGCATCTGTCCAGGAGTAATAGATACCCCAATTTTTATTAATCGTGATTTTTCAAGATTTGAAAATCTTATTCCTATGCGCCGTGTTGGGAAGGTGGAGGAAGTAGCGAAAGTAGCTAATTTTCTTGTGTCTGGCGATTCGAGTTACATAAACGGAGCTGTTATTACCATTGATGGTGGACAATCATTATAATAGGAGTTAATAATTGAAAAAAATTAATCTTTTGGACTGTACTCTGCGTGATGGGGGATATATTAATAACTGGTATTTTGGTAAAAAATGCATTAAAGAAATTGCATTACAATCTTCAAATGCAGGAATAGAATTTGTTGAGCTTGGATTTTTACGAGATGTTATATATAATGAAAATTATGCTATTTTTAGCTCCATTGAGCAAATATCAAAATTGATTGGAGATAAACCAACAAATGTATCTTTTGCAGTTATGAGCGAAGCTGTAAATGCTTTACCTACTTCCAAAATAAGAAAGAGAACTGACAATACGGTTGATGTGATACGTGTCATTGTTTGGAAGAGATTGCTTGATGAAGGGTTTAAATATTGTAGCGAAATTGTTGATAAAGGTTATGATTTGTGTGTTCAACCAAATAGGACGGATCAATATTCTATGGAAGAATTTCAAAAAACCATTGAACGTTTTAATTCTTTAAATCCAATTGGATTTTATGTTGTTGATAGTTTTGGAGTCATGAATAAAGACAATGTTTTAGAATATGCAAAAATTGCAGATAAAACCCTTAAGCCTAATATTGCACTTGGCTATCATGGACATAACAATATGCTTCAGGCTTCTATTGCAGCAGAAGCTTTTTTAGGAATGGGTTTTGACAGAAATATTATGATTGACGGGAGTATTTTCGGAATTGGACGCGGGGCAGGAAATTTAAATTTAGAATTATTTATAAAGTTTCTCAATGAAAATCACGGTAAAAGCTACGATGTTAATAAAATTCTGTTAATTTATGATAAATATATAAAAAATATTTATGAAAAAACTCCATGGGGCTATTCTATGCCATTTTATTTAACCGCACTCTATAGGTGCAATCCTCAGTATGCAGAATATTACAGTACTGAATTAGGAATGTCTTCAATGGAAATATCAACTCTTTTGCCTCTATTAGATGAAATAGAGTCTGTAATTTTTTCAAAAGACACAGCTATAAAATATTATGAAAATAGGAAAAGAGAGAAGCAAAATGGAGAAAATATCTAAAAAAATTAGAAAAACATGTCTAAAACTTTCAAATATTTGTCAAGATGGAAATTTGCAAAGTGCTTTTTCTTGCATTGATATATTGTGGGTTCTATATGATAAAGTTATGAATTGGTCTCCCCAAATAGCTAATGAAGAAGATAGAGATTTATTTGTAATTAGTAAAGGGCAGGCTACTCTGGCACTGTATTCAGTGTTGATTGAAAAGGGAATGTTTTCCTTCGAAAATATGGCAGCAATAGGAAGTTATGATAGCAAATTTTGCATCCAGGCGGATAGAACCAAATTCCCTGAGGGTGGAATTGAAAACGCAGCAGGTTCATTAGGGCATGGACTTCCATTTGCTGTGGGTATGGCTTATGCAAATAAGATTAAGATGTCACCATCGAAAGTATACGTTTTAGCAGGAGATGGAGAATTTTGTGAAGGAACAATGTGGGAATCTTGTATATTTGCCAGTGCGAAGGGGCTTGATAATTTGTGTGTTATCATAGATGATAATGATTCAGTGGGTTCCATGGTTGATATGGGAAGATTGGAATCAAAACTTAAGAGTTTTGGCTTTGAAGTTGATGAGGTGGATGGACACAATTTAATTTCCCTTACGGAAGTGCTAAGGAACAGTAAAAAGGGAAAACCAAGGGCAATCATTGCTCGTACTTTACGTGGATTTGGGAGTAATACAATGATGAAACAGGAGATTTGGTTTCATAAGGCTCCAAGTAATGTTGAACTTGCAATGTTGACAGAGGAGGTTACAAGATTTTGAGAAGAACTTTTTTAACTAAAGTTTCTGAAATAATTAAAAATGAAACTGATTCAATATATTTAACCGTGGACATCGGTATGTGGGCAGTTAGAGATATACTTGAAGAGTTCCCTGAACGGGCAATGAACATTGGTATTTATGAAGATGGAATGTTTGGATTTGCTGCAGGAATGGCAGCTAGGGGGTACATACCTACAATCTTTGGAATACAACCTTATCTAACAGTTCGTACTCTTGAGCAGATAAAACTAGATTTTGCATACCAGAATTTAGGCGTTAATGTTGTAGGGACAGGCGCAGCAGTAGATTATTCAAAATATGGATACTCTCATTACTGTGCTGAAGATGCAGGGATACTTAAGATGATTCCCGGGGTTCAATTTATTGCTCCGGGTACTGCGAAGCAATTTCTCCAACTGTTTAATTCCACATATAGAAACGGCTGCCCCACTTTTTTTAGAATTAGTGACCATCCCAATGTAACTTTGGATTGTGATGTAGAGTTTGGGAAGGCAAATGTTATCCGTCGAGGAAAGGGTGTAACAGTAATTGCAGTTTCAGTGATGCTTGATGCAGTTTTACAAGCCTGCAGAGATAAGGATGTGACTATACTTTATTATACTACCTTAGAACCTTTTGATAAAGCAACTTTGGCCAATAATTGTGATAGTGGTCGAGTTTTGGTGTGTGAGCCCCATTACTCTGGTACTTTGGATCATGATATAGTTACTGCGTTGAAAGGTAAGAGTTCAGAGATAAGACATATTGGCTTTCCTCGTGAAATTTTTCGAAATTATGGTAGCTATGATGAAAAAATAGCTCACTACGGGCTAACCGAATTATCTATTGCAAAAGCAATAGATAATTGGTAACTATGATATATTAAAATTTTAACGTCTATAACCAACATTAATTTAAAGGAGAACTAGAAAAATGTATAGACAAATAATAATTTTTGGTTGTGGATCTGATGGCAAAGATGCTCTTAAGTATTTTGGTAATGAAAATGTATATTGTTTTGTCGATAATAACAATATTATGATTGAAAAAATAGTTTACGGCAAATATGTATTAAGCCCTAAACATTTAGAGGATTTATTTAACAAAAGTCACCCTATTTTTAATATTGAGTATGAGGTTGTCATTGCAGTATCTGCAACTTGGGCTATGTTTTCCATTGCTTTACAATTGCAAAATTTTGGGATTAAAAATTTTAGCTTATTTAAAGATATCAAACCTCGTTATAAAACCGGGAAGGACTTTTTAACACGAGACATTGAGAATATACCTTACGAGCAAGCCTCTCTTTCAGAAATATATCGTTTCCAGCTAGATTATATGAAGCGGCATGTAAATCCATCAGATATGCTACCTGCCACAGCAGATTTTAGAATTCGCCAATTGGAGAAATTAAATTATACGAATGAATTTTTTCAAGAAATATCTCATTTAAATACAAAACCTTTTATGTTTGCGGGAACCTTGCTAGGTTCTGTAAGACATAAAGGTTATATACCTTGGGATGATGATTTGGATTTTGCCTTATTAAGCGAGGAATATGATAGAGTATTGGAATGGTGTGAGCATAATTGTTTAATTTATAAATTAAATAGCAACAATGTACCTGCACTATCTGGTGAACGCAAAAGTTATAAGTATATCGCGTTTTATGCTTTTGGTTACATATCGATCTACTTGAATCAGGGAGAAGTGGAGCTGATGGATAATTTTGGAATAGTTGATTTATTTCCTTTTTATAAGCTCTCTTTTGAAGATGCAAATAATTATGAAAGTAAATTTCATTATTGGTTAAATTCTTTTACTATGTTTGGTGCAATGAAGGTTTCAAAAATGTGGGAAGAGGAGATAGGAAAAAGAAACTGCAAAGCTGAAGACAGTAAGTTTCTTAGTATAGGTGAGATAACCTTTGCTTTTACAAATTTTATGTTTGGTGATTCAAAAAGACCTGTTAATTTTATATGGAGTGAAGATGATATTTTCCCTTTGCAAAAATTAACATTTGAAGATTTTGATTATTTTGCACCTAATAATACTGACATCTTCTTGTCTCAACATTTTGGAGAAAATTATTTGGAGCTGCCAAAATTCTTTGGAATAATTACTCATAATCAAAATGATATTTTTACTGAAGTATATTAAGTTTTCTAAGGAAGTGATCAAAATGAATGTAGCATTGGTTTTTGCTGGAGGTACGGGAATAAGAATGAATAGTAGGTCATTGCCAAAGCAATTTTTAACATTTATGGGAAGGCCAATAATTATTTATACTCTTGAGCATTTTGAGCAGCATTCCGATATTGACAGCATTGTGGTGGTTTGCTTAAAGGAATGGGAAACGGAGCTAAGAAAGCAAATTAAGCGTTGGCAGATTGAAAAGGTAAAGTGGATTGTGGAGGGTGGATTAACGAGTCAAGAATCCATTTATAATGGGCTCAAAGCTTTAAAGAATGAAAGCATTGATGGTGATGCGGTTGTATTAATTCACGATGGGGTGCGCCCACTAATTAACAAACAAGTAATAAGTGATAACATTAATATGGTTAGAAAACTCGGCAACTGTATTACCGTTGCTCAGGAACATGAGACCTTTGTCAGGGTGGATGAGGATAACTGTGTAGATTTTATTGGTAGTCGTGGAGCTATGCGCATTGCCAAAGCCCCTCAGTCTTTTGTCTTCAGGGATATTATTAAATGCCATGAACAAGCCTTACTTGAAGGGAATACAAATTTTATCGATTCTGCTTCACTAATGTTACATTATGGGAGAAAGTTACATACCACCTTATGTGAAAGTAGCAATATAAAAATTACCACGCCTTCTGATTATTATATCTTCAAGGCTCTTTATGAAGCTATAGAAAATGTTGAAGTGATTGGTTTGTAGGTGAAACTATGACATCTGTTATACTTGAGGATTATGAGTATGTTGCGAAGCAACTATCAAATACTATATTACTAAAAAATGCTAGAGTTCTTGTAACTGGTGCTAGCGGTTACATTGGATCTCATATAGTTAGGTTTCTCTGCTATTTATCTGATGTATACTCATTGGATATAAAGGTAATTGCACAGTCTCGAAGTATCCAAAAAGCCAAACAGGTTGTTGGAGACTACTCTTGCTTATGGATTGAAGGAGATTTAAGGATTCCTTTAATGATTGATGGGGAAGTTGATTATATTTTTCACTGTGCCTCAATAACCAAATCAGCCACTATGATAGAAAATCCTGTTGGTGTCCTTGATATTATGATATCAGGTACAAAAAATATTTTAGAAATAGCTAAAAATAAAAATATAAAAAGCATGGTTTATCTTTCGTCTATGGAGGTATATGGAAGAATTGAAGGCGATACTAATGCTACTGAAGATAAATTAGGTTACATTGATTTAACTAAACCTAGAAGCTGTTATCCAGAAGGGAAAAGAGCTTCAGAAGCTTTATGTAATTGTTATTTTCATCAATATGCCATACCAGTTAAAATAGCACGATTAGCGCAAACCTTTGGACCTGGTATTTTGTTTGACGACACAAGGATTTTCGCCTATATAGCTAAGTGCATTGTAAATAAAGAAGATATTCTTTTAAAAACAAAAGGAAGCTCAATAGGAAATTACTGTTATATAGCAGATTCCATTTATGCATTATTTGCATTGTTATTGTGCGCTGATAGTGGGGAAACTTACAATATTACAAATGAAAATAACTCAATGACTGTTTATGAAATGTCTAAATTAGCAGTACATAAAATTGCTGATCAAGAAATAAATGTTAAGACACAAGATAGTGATGGAAGCTTATATGGCTTTACATCAAATGCAAATGCTGTATTATCTTCGGGAAAAATCCATAAACTAGGTTGGAAGCCTTATTACAACTTAGAAGATATGTATAGGCGCATGATAGATGATTGGAAAAGTAAGAATAATGGATAAAGGCACAATATTAAAAAATTTTTCACAAACTTACAATATTCTTCATTACCCTGTTGGGATATATGGCACAGGTATATATTCTCAGCATATATTATCATATTTTAATATAGACTTTGTTATAGATAACTTACAAACGGGTAATCTATTTTGTGGTAAGGAAATCATTTCTCTTGAAAAAGCAATTAAGTTAGGTGTACGTAGTATTGTAATTGTTGCGCGCCCTGCTTCGGTTCGAATTGTATATAAAAGAATCTATGAACTTTGCGATCATAAAGGAATATTTTTAACAGATATATGGGGAAATGACTTAAAGAATGTCTATTGTGTTGATAAATATGATTCAGCAAATAAAGTGACTACTTATTATAGGAATACACTAAAAAAAATGATTGATGAACATTCAATAATTTCTTTTGATATTTTTGACACATTGCTAATGCGTAAGGTTTTAACACCTTATGATGTATTTAATTTTATTATAGAGAATTGGGAAATAAACTTTTCACAAATACGTATAAAAGCTCAAAATGAATTAAGTAATGATTTGAGTGCAACAATTTATGAAATTTATGATAAAGTCAAACAAATAGGTAAAATCTCTGAAGAAAAATCTTTAAATTTATGTATTAAAGAGATTGAATTTGAACAAAGAATACTTGTACCTAGAATAGAAACAGTTAGCATGCTGTTTTATGCCATAAAATGCGGAAAAAAAGTTATACTTACTTCGGATACCTATTTTACAGAAGAGATATTAGAAAATTTTTTACAAAAACATAATATTCTAGGGTATGATAAAATTTTTGCATCCTGTGTTTTCGGCTCCGATAAGGAGCATGGGCTATTTCAAAAGTTATTGTCTAATTACAAAGAAGAGAAAGTTTTACATATAGGGGATAATCAAATATCAGATGTGGATATGGCATTAAAATATGGACTTACTGCATTTTATCTACCTAGTGCACTTGAAATTTTGCGGCAAAGCCCATACTCCAAGTTGCTAAGTTCAACAGTTTCTTTATCTGATAGGATTGTCTTAGGTCTAATAACTTGTAAAATATTTAATTCACCTTTCGATTCTGTTGATAAAGTTGACGGGCGCGTAGTGATTTCAAGTAGTCATGACTTTGGATATGCTTTTCTGGGACCTCTTTTAACAAAATATACTATTTATTTAGTCAATAAAATAAAAGACCTCTCTTTAGATTTTGTAATATTTCCTTCAAGAGATGGCTATATTCTTCAAAAATTATATAGCTATATCAAAGATATTTTAAAGTTACCAGATTATACTTACCTATACACATCACGCGTGGCTTGCATTCATCATCTTGATAACAATGATGCCTATGTTCAATACTTACGGCAAGCCATCTCTAAAAATGCTCAAAAAATTGCTTTTATTGATTTTTGCTCAACAGGTACATGCCAAAGTTACCTAAGTCGTATTTTAGAAAAAGAACTGTTTGGAGTGTATTTTCAAAGGTTACACGATAGTAATATAGAAAAACAGGTTCAAACAATATTTGGTATGCTTGATAATGAAGATAATAGTCCACTTGAAGCTAACTATTTCTTTTTTGAAACACTAGTATCTTCTCCAGAAGGAAGCTTCATAACAATTGATAATAAAGGAAATATGATTTTTGAAGAAGATGTTAGGGGACATGAGCAGATTAAGGCTATGGTTGAGGTTCAAGGAGGTGCTGAAAAGTTTTTTCGGGACTTTTTACTTCTTTACACATTCTTTGATGAAAATATATCTGACAATTTCTTAAAGAGACTACTTGGTTTAATGGGCTCAGGAACGACTAAACTGGTTAATAATATACTTGATAAAATGGTATATGCCGATGAACTTTTTAATCGATTGGAAACTATTGGACGTTAACTATCCATCGCAGATTAGAATAATGTAATCATTTGGACACTCTGCTCAACGGCTCCATAAGCATAGCGGCATTCACGGAGATGATGGTAAGGAACGTCAGGTCTTAGCTTTCCCAAATACCAACAATGTTTTGGCTTATTTGTTCTACCAAACCTAGCCTCATCTTAAAGCATATGTCTTAGTGAATTATGGAATATTGGTATTACATAATATAAATAATAAACTAGAAAAAGGTGAGAGGAGACTCACCTTTTTCTAGTTTGAACAATGTATTTATAGTTACCAAGAAACTATCTGAGTAATTGAAGAACACCCTGCGGTACTTGGTTTGCTTGAGCTAACATGGCTTGAGCAGCCTGGCTTAAGATATTGTTCTTTGTAAATGTCATCATTTCTTTAGCCATGTCTGTATCTCTAATACGAGATTCTGCAGAACTCATGTTTTCTGTAGTGACACCTAAGTTATTTATGGTGTGTTCCAATCTGTTTTGAAGAGCTCCCAACTCTGCTCTGGTCATTGAAACGTCTTCGATAGAAGCCCTTATGATTGCAATTGCGCTCCCAGCAGCGGCATTTGTAGCGATACCACTGGTTTTCAAAGAATTCAGTGAAAGACCTGTGGTGGATGATATAGTACCTAAAGAAGAACTGGACATTGAATTAATGGAAACGGTTACCTTCTGGTAGGTAGCATTGGTATCTCCAACTTGTAAATCTAATGCTTGACCGGCACCACTGGCTCCACCACCTGCAGTTAACGACCCGTCTAATAATTTTGTACCGTTAAAATCAGTGCCTTGAGCAATTCTATCAATTTCATCAATTAAAGAGTCAAACTCGCTTTGAAGCTTCAGTCTATCTTCGGTCGAATAAGTACCGTTGGCAGATTGTGTAGCCAACTCTATCATTCTATTTAACATGCTATGAACTTCCGTTAAAGAACCTTCAGCAGTTTGGATTAATGAGATACCATCGCTGGCATTTTTCTGAGCAGTTTCTAAACCTTTGATTTGGGCTCTCATCTTTTCAGAGATAGCGAGACCAGCTGCATCATCCCCAGCTCTATTGATTTTGTATCCTGAAGATAACTTTTCTAAGTTTTTAGCCACGTTACTGTTGTTGTTTCCTAACTGTCTGTAGGCGTTTAATGCTGTAATATTGTGTTGAATAATCATTTTAGTTCCTCCTTGAATCTCCTCAGCCAGCCATCCATTGCTGACCGCTCCTCGTTAAATTATTTCTTGGTAATTTCGAATTTCATATCATTTCGCTTTTAATGTTCTGTTAAAAGCCTTACATTATATATATCGTTTAAGGTGGAGAAAGCTTAAGTGAAATAAAGAAAAAATTAACAAAAAACTAAAACTAAAATAAAACATGTTAAAAATGGCTTATTTCCATTGATTTTAATTGATACATGATATATTATATAATAAATATGGGAGGTTAAAAAATGGGAAAAATAATTTTAAGCATATGCCTTATCGTAAAAAATGAAGAAAAAACCTTGAGACGGTGTTTGGACTCCCTGATACCTATTATGAATGCCATACCCACCGAGCTCATTATAACGGATACAGGATCCACGGACTCCACCGTTGATATTGCCCGGGAATATACAGACAAGGTGTTACACTTTGATTGGATCAACGACTTTGCGGCGGCCAGAAACTTTGGGATTAAAGAATCAAAAGGTCAATGGTTGATGATTATTGATGCAGATATGTGGTTTAAAGACTCAGCAGAAATTATTAAGTTCTTCAAAAGTGATGAACATTTAAAATATTCTATCGCCATATGTACTTATCGAAATCTAAAAGGGGGGGAGGATCTTGAGATCTATTCTGATTCTATCTTTTTTATCTTGTATAAAAGATTCCCCGGAATTAAGTTTGAAGGTAAAATACATGAATGCATTATGCCACGTGAAAAAGTGGCTAAGCGATTAAATGACATTTGCTATCATTCGGGATATGACTATGTAGCTGATCCTGTATTGAAAGAAAAGAAGTTTAAAAGAAACTTAACATTGCTTTTGGATGAACTAAAGTTAGAACCTGAAAATGCCGTTACACTATATCACATTATAAATGAATATAAGGCTAACGATGGAATCTTGCTGGCTGAAGAATATGTCGAAAAATTTTGGCAGATGTCAAATAATAATTCGGAAAATCGCCATTTTACGGTTGCCTACAAGGTATATTGCGAGTTAAAAAAAGCACAGGAACAGTATGATCAAGTCTTAATTTTGGCTGAAGAGTACTTAAATAAATTAACTAAAAAAACTATTACCATATTGGATTTTTATATTATAAAGGCTGAAATTTATTATTTATTAGAAAATTTCGATATGTCTATTAAAGAATACATTAAATATAAAGAAGCATATAACTTATATTTAAATGGTAAATTGAGTCAAGACATTTCTCAAGACGATATCGTCACATCACTATCTCCATTATCCTATAATTTACAGATGGTGAATCTTTCCAATGCTTACTTATTGAATGGGCAGGAAGAGGAATCCGGTCTTATTATGGGGCAGGTTGATTTTAGTATCATGTCATCTAAATTTTATAGTGAGTTAATGAACTCTATTTTACATATCTATAAGAACTGTAACTATTATTTTAATTTGCCAATTATTTTTGAAACTTTGCTATCTAATAAGATTGATGGAAAAGACTTAAGTAACGATTTCATAGAAATTTTAGAAAGTTATCTTTTAAAAAATCCAGAAGATCTTTATAAAATATCTAAGAGTTTTATAAACTTTAAATTAGAACATGAATATTTAAATCTTCAAAGATTAAGAACGTTTTTCCATGAAAATCAACATGAAGAAGCAAAGAAAGAATTAAATCTAATAGATAGCTTAACGGTTTATAAAAATAAAAAAATAATTTTAAATAATATTATATTCTATTTAATTTATTATGAAAGACCTATTAATACCATAAGAGCTAGCAGTTTACAGTTCTCTCATATTGTAAAAAAACACCCTGAAATTTATTTACCATTGGAAAAATACTTACATAAAATTAATAATGTTTCCACCTATGAGAAGTATATCATAACAAACCTTTGGGATGAAGTTTTAGAGCAAATTGATTCTGAAAGAAAGGAAGTTATTAAATCTTTTCCCTCTTATATAAAACTCTGTAATGAATTGATGTCAGAGATATATAAAGACCAAATTTTAACGTTAAATAATACTGATATACTACCTCAAACTTATCAATTTGCATTTCATTGTAACAGAGCCATTAAATGTCTAGAGGGTGGGGATAAATCAGGTTACATTAATGAATTAAAGTTAGCTTTAAAGGCTAATCCTTCAAAACATAATTTTGTTTCCTTTTTATTAAAGGAGTTTAGTGAAGATGAGGAACGAAAGAAGAACTTGGCAGGTGCCAATGAGTTTCAAGCTTACGCCCAACAAGTCAAAGAAAAAATTAAAGAGATCATAAATCTCGGTATGAAGGATCAAGCAATATCTTTGTTGGATGCTTATGAAAAAATTAATGGATCCGATCCGGAGCTCAAAGAATTAAAGGAAAAAGCAAATCAAATGAGATTGATAGGTTAGCAGATAGATGGGGGATAATCAAAATTCTTTTTCTTCAGGGTTCTGCTTAGTTAATCCATGAAAGATTATATTTTATATAATATGGGATAATGTAAAAAGGAAAGCCATGAGACTTTCCTTTTTTGAAACTTTTCAACGAATGGTCAACAAGAAATTATCTGAGTAACTGAAGAACTCCCTGTGGAACTTGGTTAGCCTGAGCAAGCATAGCCTGAGCGGCTTGTGTCAGAATGTTATTCTTAGTGAAGTTCATCATTTCTTTTGCCATATCTGTATCTCTGATACGAGATTCAGCAGCATTCATATTCTCTGTTGTAACACCTAAGTTGTTAATAGTGTGCTCTAACCTGTTCTGGAGAGCTCCTAAACCGGATCTTGCAGTGGAAACATTTTCAATAGCTTTCTTAATTACTTCAATTGCCAATCCAGCATCTGCTGCAGAAGTGATGCTAATAGCAGACAAGCTAGTAGGGCTACCAGTAGCGGTTACACCTGTACCGATATACTGAGTGTTCATAGAATTAACGGATACTTCTACTTTTTGGAAAGTGGCATTGGTATCCCCTACTTGTAATGATAAAGCAGCATTATTAGTAGCGTTTCCACTTATTCCACCAGCAGAAGCCAAATTACCATTCAATAATTTAGTTCCGTTAAAGTCTGTACCGTCTGCGATTCTATCAATCTCTTTCATAAGAGAATCTACTTCGCTTTGAAGCTTATTTCTGTCCTCTGTAGAATAGGTACCATTAGCAGATTGGGTAGCAAGTTCTACCATTCTGTTCAGCATGCTGTGAACTTCAGTCAACGCACCTTCAGCAGTTTGGATTAAAGATATACCATCATTTGCATTCTTCTGAGCAGTTTCTAAGCCTTTAATTTGGGCTCTCATTTTTTCAGAGATAGCAAGACCTGCAGCATCATCTCCTGCTCTGTTGATCTTGTAACCGGAAGAAAGTTTCTCCAAGTTTTTAGCTACTTGAGCGTTGTTGTTGCCTAACTGTCTATAAGAGTTTAAGGCTGTAATGTTGTGTTGAATAATCATTGTAATTCCTCCTTGAATTAATTTTTTATTAGCATTCCATTGCTAAATTTTAGAACATTTTTGGTAATTTCTTGTTGAAAAGCTTTCAAGTTATATATCGTTTAATATAAATAAATCTTAATGTATTTAGAAAAATTTTCTAAATATTATTTTACTCTTGGGGTAAAGTATTTAAAGTATTTATCATTTGAAAATCAATTAAAGTTGAAAGTTATCAGATGTGCAGTTATAATAAATAAAAAGACAAGGAGGATAACGAAATTGAGCAATTCTATTCTACTAACCATTTCACTAATAGTGAAAAATGAAGAAAAAGATTTAAGAAGGTGTTTAGACTCTATCAAGCACTTGAGGGAAACTGTTTCTTCAGAGTTAATTATTACAGATACAGGATCTACAGATAATACTGTAGACATTGCAAAGGAATATACGGACAAAATTTATCATTATGCATGGGAAGGTGATTTTTCCAAAGCCAGAAACTTTGGATTAGATAAAGCTCAAGGAAAATGGTTTATGTTTTTAGATGCTGACGAATGGTTTATTAAAACAGATGAAATAGAACATTTCTTTAAATCTAATGAAAAGAATAAGTTTAAAAGTTGTTTTTATGTACAAAGAAATTACTCCGAATTAGACGGAAGTAGTTATTCAGATGCAAATATATTAAGGATATTTAAAATTGAAAAAGGAAGAAGATTTCAAGGAAGCATTCATGAACATATCATGCCCGTTGAACCAATGAAATTGCTTAATGATGCCGTTCATCATTACGGTTATGCTATGAAGGATCCTCAAGTCAGAAAAGAAAAACACGAGAGAAATCTAATACCTTTATTAAAAGAATTTGAAAAAAATCCAAATGACTTAAGACTAATTCAACTTTTAATTAATCAATATAATTTTATAGAAGATTTTGAAACCTCTATAGAATATTGCAAGATGGGGATTGAGAAAGAAAAAAAACACCCTAATTTTTCTTATCGTGTTTTATTTTATCGTAATCTAGCCGAAATTTATTATGTAATAGAAAAAGATGAGGAACTGATTGAGCTTACAAATGAGTACTTTCATTTAAGGAAAAAGGATAAAATCATGAAAACTGCGGCTGATATGACCATTTATTTTCTCATAGGAATGGTACGGATGAGACAAAACCTTTGGACTCAAGCCATAGATAGCTTTTATAGTTACTTAGATCTATACGAACTACATGTAAAAGGAAAACTGATAACCATTGAGAGCATTACCAATTCAGTTTCTGCCGGATCCCCCAATAACTATGCTGCCATATTATATAATATAGCAATTTGTAATAGCAAGTTAGGAAATTATCAAGAGGCTGTGAGGGTTCTTTCAACTATTCCTGAGGAATTAAGAAAAGAAGAACACGAAAAATATGAAAAGACATTTCTATTGGGGGATGATCTTAAGGAAAAAACAGAGAAAATGAAGGCTAATACAGAATTTGAAATTTTAGGGGCAAAAATCAAGGAACAAATAAAATTACTTTTGGAAAAAGAAGATTATAGCAATGCTGCTACAATTATTGGAAAATTTGAAACTCTTTGCCCATTAGATCCAGAGCTTCCATTTCTAAAAGAAAAAGCTAAAATGTTAAACTAAAGAAAAATTAAAAAGCGCAAAAAGGTGAGAAATTATTCTCACCTTTTTCACAAAACTTTTCAACTATGATAAATTACCAAGAAACTATCTGAGTAATTGGAGAACTCCCTGTGGAACTTGGTTAGCCTGAGCAAGCATAGCCTGAGCAGCTTGGGTCAGAATATTGTTCTTTGTGAAGTTCATCATTTCTTTTGCCATATCTGTATCCCTGATACGAGATTCAGCAGCATTCATATTCTCTGTTGTAACACCTAAGTTGTTAATAGTGTGCTCTAACCTGTTCTGGAGAGCTCCTAAACCGGATCTTGCAGTGGAAACATTTTCAATAGCTTTCTTAATTACTTCAATTGCCAATCCAGCATCTGCTGCAGAAGTGATGCTAATAGCAGACAAGCTAGTAGGGCTACCAGTAGCGGTTACACCTGTACCGATATACTGAGTGTTCATAGAATTAACGGATACTTCTACTTTTTGGAAAGTGGCATTGGTATCCCCTACTTGTAATGATAAAGCAGCATTATTAGTAGCGTTTCCACTTATTCCACCAGCAGAAGCCAAATTACCATTCAATAATTTAGTTCCGTTAAAGTCTGTACCGTCTGCGATTCTATCAATCTCTTTCATAAGAGAATCTACTTCGCTTTGAAGCTTATTTCTGTCCTCTGTAGAATAGGTACCATTAGCAGATTGGGTAGCAAGTTCTACCATTCTGTTCAGCATGCTGTGAACTTCAGTCAACGCACCTTCAGCAGTTTGGATTAAAGATATACCATCATTTGCATTCTTCTGAGCAGTTTCTAAGCCTTTAATTTGGGCTCTCATTTTTTCAGAGATAGCAAGACCTGCAGCATCATCTCCTGCTCTGTTGATCTTGTAACCGGAAGAAAGTTTCTCCAAGTTTTTAGCTACTTGAGCGTTGTTGTTGCCTAACTGTCTATAAGAGTTTAAGGCTGTAATGTTGTGTTGAATAATCATTGTAATTCCTCCTTGAATTAATTTTTTTCATTGGCATTCCATTGCCAAAATTTTCAACTAATATAGTTGATTTTACTTTAATAAGTAAGCTATTTGGATTAGTTAATTGGTAATCATCTAGGCGTAATTTTATTTAAAATCCTTTTCAATTACATTTAATCTATGAGAAGGGTGAAATGAGGAAATCAAAGTTTCCAGTTTTCACATGTGCCCTACAGAAAAAGATAAAAACTACTAATTCCCATTAGATCATTGTTGGTTTTGATGTGTGATCTTCTTAAAATTACAACCGTCTAAGTTTCGGTTGAAAAGCTTTTCAATATATATATCGCAAACTCCATCTAAAACTTAAGTACAAAAAGGAAAAAATTACAAATAAATTGGAAATATAAAAAATATAAGAGCCATAGCAATTCTTTTCTATAGCTCTTAAGTTTTTAATTGATCATATTAAAATTTAATTTTTCCTGGGTTAATTATTCAATCCACTAATTCTTCTTAAACTCAACCTTCCAAATAGCCGGTGTATAAGTAGAGGTAGTAGGATCTGTATTAGGAACAAGTGTCATTACCAACTGTCCTGCAATATTACTATAAGCATCACAGATTGCACTGGATACGGACATACCTGCACCCATATTTGCATTGCTGAAGTTTATAGTAACATTTCGCACTGCATTTGTACCGGGTTCAGGATTAGATGTACTTACTGTTACACCCGGCAATCCCGACAGCATACTTTGCATGATTGGTGCTGTTAATGCAGCTGAGCTGGCGTTAGCAACATCTGTAATATAATATAGCGGTTCAGAGAATGTAATATATAACGTTCCAGTAAATTTTGTTGACGTTGAAGCATCAAGATCAATACTTGTAGTTGCTCCAGCAATATTAGGTGGAGTCTTATCTGCAGATCGTACATTTGCAATAGACTTCATATCCGCTGGAGAATCGCTCAGAGGTTTCTGCACCGTAGCATAGAAGTTGTAAACCTTTTTTTCATCCAACCCGGTAACTCTAATTACTGTATTTGAATTAACGGCGACTGCTTGATTCCCTGAATTGATGGCCATAGAGAGCAAACCACCCGGTCTGGTAATCAAATTAGGCTCATTTAAACTACTTTCTCCCGGTCCTATTAGAGGCATATTGTCTGTGGCAAAGATCATCCAGTACACCGTTCCATCAGAGTCCGAGGTTACGTTAATTTCCACAAACTTATCACCGGCTGAAGCTGTGCTAATAGCTGTTATATTGGGTTTGTTTACTATTAATGTAGTGACCTTCGTACTTTTTATATCTGCATTTTTCACAGCCGGAGTACCCTTAGCCAAATAGTAAATGACATACTCCATTTGCGGTTTTAATCCCTTGATATCAAACTCTACTTCCGTACCCCCGGAGGAGATTGCATAGTTTCCCGTTTGACCCCCTTGTGTTTTAGGAGCACCTGCCAAAATTTGTAGTGCATCGGGAGTGGTGGTGATTTTGTCAGATTCTGCTAACACCCAGTAGAATGTTGCTTCTTTATCCGTATTGACTTTTACATTGATTCCCGAATCTCCAGCAGTAAACTTAGGATACCCTGCCGTAAAACTGGGGGTTATGGAATCGGAGAAGGCCTTGGTGATAGACACACTGGCAGGGTTGGTTACTACGGCTGCATCCTTGCTGTTAATTAAGCTGGTTAAATTCCTGTTCACATCTGCGGCGATGGTGCGCAAGGTATCCTGGCTTCCTGAAATTCCCTTGGCAATGATGGTTACATTTTGGTTCCAACTATCTCTATTGGTGTTTCCTTCCATCTTTGTTATCTTAACGGCATACTGAGTCTTTGAGAGATCCTTCAACGCAGGGAAGGCACAGGCATCTAAAGTAGATTTCATCAGCAGTTCTAAAGAGTAAGGAATGTTTTTTTGTAAGGTTCTGGTTGGATAGGTATATGTAGGTGTAGAGCTGTAAGACCCTGAACTACCATCATAAACTGACAACTCAAACTCAATATTGGAATCGGCTTGTAATATGATATCAAATCTCGTAGAAGGCGATGTATTTTGCACTTGAGGTTCAATGACAAACCCGATGTCTTGATTATCCACGCTCTGTTTATAGAGATCTACAAGTGGTGGTACAGTAATAAACTCAGGCAGTTTGGTATTCACATCCATCTTGTTGTTGGAACTGTCCTTGAAATTGTTTAGTATAAAGTAATATTTATTACCACTGGATAAATTAAGGGCATTCTTATTAAAGGTAACCACTGTTCTGGAGTCCACCTCGGTTATGGAGAGGGCACCATAGGTGATGTTTACTAAAGCGGGTCGAATACCTGAATTATCATAAAGCTGAATATTCGATGACAACGAAGCCTTCTGCGCATCAGTCATATCCTTCAGGCGAAGGTTATCGGTGGTGTACACCACTTCGCTAAACTGGAGGTTAATGTCAGAGCCTGCCACCGGATTTCCGTTAATAACCTGACTGAATACCAAGCTTGCCGTTGGCTTTGTGGTATCCAAAGTGCTTAAATCAGCCAATTTGGTTATGGTGGATCGATTCTTTGATTTATCCTCTAAAATCAAATAAACATCATACAAGGTTTGGGCACTTAAGCCTGTAATATTGGCACTACCTTCTTTGCTGGCAGTAGTATTGGCTTTCCCGAATTTAAACGCACTGTTTCCCGTCATGATGGCGCTTTGCTTCGCCAGTAACTCCTCAGGGGAGCCTAGGGCAGGGGGTGAAGTATTGGGGGAAATGGGTGGAAATTGGGTATCCTTCTTGTATGCTGCCCAATACAAGGTGGTATCCTTATCCGTGCTATATCTTAGAACCAAGGTCGTTGGATTACTGGCTTCTGCCTTAGGATAAGAAGGCAAAAACTTAGGTGCCGTAACATCTAATGAGTTGGTAGACAGCTTCGTTACGGTGGAGATATTTCCGGAATAATCCTTGATTACCATATAAATATCATAAGGAGTAGCTTCCAATAAGGTTCCCTGTAAAACATTGGCATCTGATACTGTAGAAATGGTTACAGGTAAATCCTTGCCTCCTGTCTTATATCCTCGGATTACAGCACCGTAAATAGGTTTTGCGGTGTTGATGATATCTGCAGCTAATGGTGCAGCAGTTTTTGACTTTAAAACTGCCCAGTAGACAGTGGCATCCTTCGTAGTGGCATAATCAATGGCTACAGAAGTGGCCAATGGTGTCAATACAGGGGTTCCTGTTTGAAACTTAGGGGTAATATTATCGGTGGTGGTAAGGGGTACTCTTACAATAGAAGAAGAGTTATTTGACAAGTCCACTAACACCGTAAATAAATCATATTTTGTTCCGGCGGTAAGACCTGCCATTTTAATGGTAGTATTCGTGTTTTGCATAGCATTTAAGCTTGCATACTTCACCCCTGTAGCTGCCTTTGGCTGGGTTAGATCCAGTAAGCTAGGAGATGTAGGAGCTACATTATCGGTATAAGGCTTTGCCATCCAGTACACCTTACCCGGCTTATTAACTTGAAATATGGCATCTGCCGCAGTAGGCATAAGATTGTCAGGGGTAGGACCCGTGGTAAATTGAGGCTTTAATGCGTTTAACTCCGCATCTGTACTGGTCATTACTTTTCCGTTAATAGTAGCTGTTACGCCCGGTCTGATGGCGATATTTTGGGGAAGCATAGCAACGTTGGATCCATTGGTACCGATAACGATATTTACAATTTTTCCTTTACCGGTAATAGCTGTTCCCACATCTAAGAAGACATCATTGATTTCTGAAGTATCTTCCATGTATACTTTGGCGGAGGCTGCCTGTTCGTCCACATGTAATCTTGAAATATAACCTTTGTTTAAAGATAATGTGTTTGAAGGACCGTAGATAATGGTACTGTCAAAAATCCCAGAAAGGTCTAATTTTGTACCGGATGGACCATTGAGCTCTAAATCCTTAAAAGCGGAATATCGAACATTGGCTTCCTCTAAATATGCATTGCTTTTTACCATGGTTCTATCAATTTCTGTATTGCCTTCGGCACGTACACTGATTTTATTACCGCTGCTGCTATCGATAATCATGGTTCGAATATTGCAATCCTTTAGTACAATGCTGTCACCGCCTCGATTGCTCTCACCGGCTCCGCTGACGATTAAGTCTCCTAAAACAGTGACATTATCCAAAGTAGTATACCCTAAACCAACTCCGCCTGTTATGTATAGATCTCCCGGTACAGTGGTGTTCCTCAAGGTGGTGCCGGAGGTGTTTAAAGTAACATTCCCTGCTGTGTAGCCTACGGTAGTATCTCCGGATGTCTGTACCAGACTCCCTGTAACATCTGCCAAAACCTTGGACATTTCTCCCCTTTTCATTTGGTTGGCAGGCTTAAAGGTTTGATCCGGGTATCCGTTAATGTAAGATTTTTGGGTAGCTGCGTATATGTAATCCTTGCTCCAATAGCTAAAGTCTCTGCTATCTGAAAATTTAAAATTATCTTCTGGGGAGCCTTCGATTTTTAAAGCTCTACAGAGCAGTGTAACAGCTTCTTCTCTTTTCAATACATCGTCAGGCTTTGCCAAATTGTTTTCTGCCCCTGTGAAATACCCTTGCTTACTTGCAATGGAAATATCATTGGCATACCAGGCATCCTGAGGCACGTCCGTAAATTTGTTGGCACCTTTGTTCTTATATCCAAAGGCCCGATTAATCATGGTGATAAACTCGGCTCGGGTAATTCCCATTTCGGGATTCAATTCACCCTGCTTGTTTCCTTGCAACACACCATCTCGAACCAACTTGTTCATAAAGGGATCAGCCCAATGCTCTTCAGCCCCATAAGCATCTGACAATATCTTTTCTCCAAAGGGCATGTTTACCCCCATGGGAGTTGCATAAGTCAGACATACCGCAAGGGCTGTAAGAATGGACAATAGTCGCCTAATTGCTTTCTGTTTCATTTTGTTCACTCCTTTTCTAAAACTTACAATTTAAACTTGATAAGTTACATTTCTTCTCGAGGTTAATTGCACTTTATATACATGTTCACGAATATGCTTTTCCTCTTGTGGGCTTAAATCAAAGAATTGACAACCATATTTTGTATTGCCTTTATTATCCTGAAAACCTCTTAAGACTCTCATCTTTACAAAAAACGGAGTATCCCCCAAGTCAAAGATCATTTCAAATTCATCCCCGGCGTCAAAAGCTTTGTTGGGAGTATTAACCTGAAAACAGGTGCCGCCCGCACTTAAGTCAACAAAATGAACGGAGACCATTTCCTCAGGATCCTTGGAGGTGCATGTAATAATTGCTTCATAATCGATGGCAACCTTTACATCGTTTCGCCTCTGCACATGAGAATTTAGAACTACATCATTTAGATGAACCAATCCACCCAACCGATATTTGACTATGGCATCGTAAATTTTAAGACCCTCATTGTCACCCACTTTTAAAAATATGTGCATGTCGGCGCACAACTTTTCCTCCGGAATCTCAGGGGAATCAATCTCCACATATACCAAAGATTTTTCAATATGTGCAATAACACCTTGGCTAATTTTATTATTATTTAAGCTACAAAGTTCAACTTCCAAGTTTTTCTCGAGACTTCTCATGATATCATCTCCTTTGATGTGTTATTAAAATAAAAGAAATAAAATTTGAACATAATATTCTTAAATCGTCAAAAAAGTACCTCGTCCTATATTAGTTCAGAAACAAAATAATTTTAAAGTATATTAAATAAAACTTTTTTTAAATACTCCCAACTATTTTGTTGAAATATTACTTTAAGTATATTATAATGTAAGCCAAACGTAAACAATATTTTTTTTATGTTACAAAATATAGTGAGAAGATGTTATCCCCAAGTGCCGATGGATTAGGCAATATTTTAATAAGGTGGTGTAATTAATATGGATAATGGCATGGAAAGCATGTTGGACATGTATCTCTTTGAGACGAACACTTTGCTTGAACAACTGGATGAAATACTTCTTAATGCTGAGAAAATGGCGAATTTTTCTGAAGATGACGTTCAGGAAATCTTTCGTATCATGCATACGATAAAGGGTTCTTCTGCAATGATGCAATTTAATCCGATTATGTCAATTGCTCATAGAATTGAAGATCTATTCTTTGTGATCAGAGAAGATGGGATTAAACCAGAGCTTCATGATCGACTGTTTAATTTAATGTTTCGATCAAATGACTTCTTAAAAGAGCAAATAGAAAAAGTGCAAAATAACGAGCCTCTTATTGAAAATATTGAAAATTTCACAGAAGAAGTAAATAACTTGATGGATGTAATGCAGGGCAAGGAAGGCGTGACTGCTGTAGATTTGCCAATTACATCGGATGATCAGGAAAATTTAATGGACACTGGTTCTGACAGCAAAGGTAAATTTAAAATTACAGTATTCTTTGAAGAAGAGAGCGGAATGGAAAATCTGCGTTCCTTCATGTTGGTGTCGGCCATTAAGGACATATGTGAGGATTTTGATTACACACCAAAAGATATAGAATCCAACGGGCAAACTAGCGAATATATAGCAGAGCATGGATTCCTAATGAGCTTTAACAGCCAACAGGATTTAGACGAAGCTATTTCTATTATAAAGACTTCATTAAATATAAGGACTTATGAGACCCATCAGGATTCAGATGAGGAAATCAAAGCTCCTACAAAAGCAACGGAAACACTGGATACTGATGTTCAGTCTACCCCCGTTGAGGCAAATCAGGAGCCTATCCAACCTATACAGCCAACTTCGGCACCTACCGCAGCTTCTGCGCCTAAGAGCACGGTGGTCGCAACTCCTGCTGCTAATGCAGCACCTGCAGCTGCCAACAAACAGAGCTTAATCAGTGTGAATTTGACCAAGCTAGACACCTTGATGAATATCGTAGGGGAAATAGTAATTACTGAGTCTATGGTCACATCTTGCCCTGAAATACAGGGATTTAAGTTAGATAACTTTACAAAATCCGCCAGACAATTGAGGAAGTTAACGGATGAATTACAAGATATTGTAATGTCCATCAGGATGGTGCCCGTTTCAGGAGTGTTCCAGAAGATGAATCGAATCGTCAGGGATATGAGCCAAAGCCTTGGTAAGAATGTGAAGCTTACAACTATTGGAGCGGATACGGAGGTGGATAAAACCATCGTGGACAGCATCGGTGACCCTATCATGCACATGGTAAGAAACTCCATGGATCATGGTATCGAGGCTTCCCCTGCAGACAGAGAAGCTGCCGGAAAGGATCCTCAGGGAGAAATTACCCTTATGGCTCAACATACAGGCAGTGAGGTTGTCATCACCATTAAGGATGATGGACGAGGTGTCAATATAGAAAAAGTTTTAGAAAAAGCTAAAAACAATCAACTATTAGTTAAGCCGGAATCAGAATATACTAAGAAGGAAATATTACAGCTTCTTTTGTTACCCGGATTCTCCACCAAGGAAGAGGTTACAGAATTTTCCGGTCGTGGCGTGGGTATGGATGTTGTGAAAAAGAACATAGAAAAGGTAGGGGGAATCGTTACCATTTCCAGCGAAGAAGGAGAAGGAACATGCACTACCTTTAAAATCCCTCTGACCCTGGCCATTGTAGATGGCATGGAAGTGGCAGTAGGCAAATCAGTTTTCACCATTCCCATCATCAATATACGACAATCCTTTAAAATTACTAAGGAGGACATCGTATATGATGCAGATCGAGGGGAAATGATTAGAAGGATGGATAACTTCTATCCCATCATCAGAATACACGAGCTCTACGATATCCCGGAAGCTGCTACGGAGGTTGAAAATGGGATTATCATGTGGGTAGAAGCCGGCGATAAATCCTACTGCTTATTCGTGGATGAACTCTTAGGAGAGCAACAAGTCGTAGTGAAACCGTTACCTGCCTATTTAAATAGCTTTAATATCAAAGATTGCGGTATTGCAGGATGTACCATACTGGGTGATGGCAATATCAGCATTATATTGGATGTACTGAATCTTGCAGATGCATCTGCAACTCCGTTATAATGATTGGTGCAGGAGGTAGGAAAAATGTCAAACGAATTTAAAGACTTTACGAATAGTATGATGGGTGAAATTGGTGAAAGTGCCGAGGAAAACCTTGTAGAAGGAATAAAAAAATATTTAACTTTTATTTCAGATGAGTTATATTTCGCAGTGGATGCAGAATATGTTGTAGAGATTATTACCTCACATTCCGTTACCCATTTACCCAAGCTTCCGGAATTTGTGACTGGTATTATCAACCTTAGAGGTCAAATAATCCCCATTATTGATTTTAGACTCAGAATGGGAAGACCGGTCATAGGATATACCGATAAATCCTGCATCATCGTCATAGATGTCAATTCTATTATGATGGGATTGTTTGTGGACAGCGTGTCCCATGTTGTTGATATCAATATAGATGACATATCAGCTCCACCCTCTAGTAATAGGCAAGAGATGGTCAGCGGTTTGATTCACCTAAATGGAATCAATAACCTCATACTGGATTGTGAAAGATTAGTTCAATAAGTTAAGTAGGAAGGGTAAGAATGAGTACTATATCTGAAAAGGATTTTCAACGATTAGTTACATTTATACAGAGCAATTATGGAATCAATTTAAGCAACAAAAAGCATTTAATTGAGGGACGGCTTTCTACTACCGTAAGGGAATTGGGATTCGATAGTTTTACTCAATATGTAGATCACATTATGAAAAAGAATGCCAATGATATAGAGGTTCTTATAAATAAGCTTACTACGAACCATACTTTTTTCATGAGAGAAAGGTCACATTTTGACTTTTTTAAAAATACAATATTACCATATTTAGAACAGACAAAAAGCAACAAGGTGCTGAGCATTTGGAGTGCAGGCTGTTCCTCAGGAGAGGAGCCCTATACCCTATCTATGATACTGAAGGATTACTTTAGGAACAAAAGTGGGTGGGATACCAGAGTTTTGGCCACGGATATATCCCAAAGGGTATTGGAAAAAGCCAAAGCCGGAGTCTATGAGGCGGAAGGCTTAAAGGATGTACCCGATGAATGGAAAAAGAAATATTTTACCAAAACAGGGAATTCCTACATGTTTATCCCTGAAATAAAAAATAACGTTATATTCAGAACCTTTAATTTGCTTGATCCCATCAAGTTTAAACTGAATTTTGACGTAATCTTTTGTAGAAATGTCATGATTTATTTTGATCAACCTACAAAAGATGCATTGATCCAACGATTTTATAACGCCACAAATAAAGGAGGCTACCTCCTTATCGGCCACTCTGAGACGGTAAATAAAGCAAACTCACCTTATCAGTATATAATGCCGGCGGCATATAGAAAGGTCTAATGACAATTATAGGAGTATTAAATGAATAAGGTTAAGGTATTGGTTGTAGATGACTCACTTTTCTTTAGAAAAGTAATGATGGATGGATTGGCAAAAAATCCAAACATTGAAGTTGTTGGATTTGCCATTGATGCTTTTGATGCCATGGAGAAAATTCCTAAGCTGAACCCAAATGTAGTCACTTTAGATGTAGAAATGCCGAAGATGAACGGCATTGAACTTCTTAAGCGTCTTATGCCAAAGCACCCTGTGCCTGTTGTTTTGGTCAGCACATTAAATATCAGCGTTTTTGAAGCATTGTCAGCAGGAGCTGTAGATTTTGTGAGAAAACCTGATATGCAGATGGGTAACCCCATGGACAATTTTATTCGTGACTTGACCAACAAGGTTTTGGTTGCATCAGTGGCAAGAGTCAAATCTGCGGTAACGGGGGTATCCAAGGCGGCGAACATGACAAATGTTTTAAAAAATGATAACAAGACCGATTCGATCATTATTGCCATTGGGGCATCTACAGGAGGTACGGAGGCAACCCTCACAGTACTGAAGGATTTACCTGCCCATACTCCGGGAATCGTAGTAGTTCAACACATGCCACCGGGATTCACAAAAATGTATGCGGATAGACTGGATAAGATTTGCCCAATGGAAGTAAGAGAAGCCAAAAATGGCGATAAAATTAAGAGAGGTTTGGTTCTGATTGCTCCCGGTGATGCCCACATGAGAGTGGTAAAAACGGGATTTGAGTATTCGGTTCAATGTCAACCCGGGGAAAAGGTAAGCGGTCATTGCCCTTCTGTGGATGTGTTGTTTGAATCCATGGCAAAGGTCGTAGGAAAAAATGGGGTAGGCATTATTATGACGGGAATGGGAAGAGATGGTGCTGCTAACATGCTGAAAATGCGACAGGCCGGGGCCTATACCATAGGTCAAGATCAGGCGTCCTGCGTAGTTTATGGCATGCCAATGGAAGCATATAACTTGGGAGCTGTAATGAAGCAAGCTCCTTGTGAACAGATTGCAGGGGTATTAAAAAATTATTTGAATTCATTGTAAATCATAGGAGATGTAGCATGAATGAAGAATCTATGATTTTTGCATTAGATATAGGCACACGCTCTGTGGTGGGTGTAGTAGGCACTGTTGAAGACAGTGTCTTTCACGTTGTAGATTTTGAACAAGCCTTTCACAGCAAAAGAGCCATGCGTGACGGTCAAATTGAGGATATTGACCTAGTCAGTAGAGTAGTGCGAGAAGTAAAGAAAAAACTGGAAGAACGGTTAAATATCACATTTACCAAGGTATCCATCGCTGCTGCCGGTCGCGCATTAAAGACGGTGGAATCATCTTATGAACATACACTCTCCGAGAATGGTGAGATCACCGAAGAATTAGTTAGATTTATGGAGTCCTCGGCTATCGGAAAGGCTCAGGAAACCTACGGGGGTGTAGATCCCTATTCCGATGAAAAGGAAGCATTTTATTGCGTAGGTTACAGTGTTGCCGCCTACTATTTGGATGATTACCCTGTCAGCAATTTAGAAGGTCATAGGGGAATCAAAGCAAAAGTAGACATTATCGCAGCATTCCTTCCATACAGTGTGGTACGTAGCCTTTATGCAGTTACCAGTAGAAGTGGCTTGGATGTGGACAACCTTACATTGGAGCCAATTGCTGCCATTAATGTTATCGTGCCGCCGGATGTAAGGCTACTTAACGTGGCATTGGTGGACATCGGTGCAGGAACATCGGATATCGCTATTTCCAAAAACGGCAGTATCGTTGCCTATGATATGGTAACTGTTGCAGGGGATGAAATCTCTGAAGCAATTATGCATCAGTATTTGACGGATTTTCAAACTGCAGAAGATTTAAAACAATCCATCAATGGTAAAGAAAAAATTTCCTTTAAAGATATTTTGGGAAATACAAGGACAGTAAGTCAAACAGAGCTCACGGAGGTGATTCAGCCATCTGTCAATCACCTATGTGAAGCTATTTGTGAAAGAATTTTAGAAATTAACAAAACGGTTCCTGCCGCCATTTTTTTAGTGGGGGGAGGCAGTCAAATTCCGGGGTTATGCCAAATGGTGGCTAAAAGAATAGGATTGCCGGAGGATCGGGTTGCCCACGGGGGTACCCAAGGTTATAAATATGTGAAGTTACCTGATGAGGCGTTATTAGGTCCTGCCTATGTCACTCCTTTGGGAATCGGAACGGTCTCCACCCTATATAGGGGATGTGACTTCTTCTCTATTTCAGTAAACCAGCGTAAGGTGATGCTGTTTAGTCATGGCACCATTAAGGTTTTAGATGCCCTGCTTTTGGCTGGGATAAAACCTTCCCGTCTTATCAGTATCGTACCTCCTTCCTTAACCTACTATATAAATGGACATAAGTATACAGATCGTGGAACTGCCGGTGCATCCGGCAAGCTATTTGTCAATGGCAATAATGCATCCATCGATACTTCCGTGAGTCAAGGGGACAAGGTGGAGGTTGTATATGCAGAAAATGGTATTGCACCGGAGACATCCTTAATGTATGCCATCAATCGATATTTGCAAGACTTTTCTCACAGAGAAGCACCTTCCCAAGTATTTGTCAATGAAAAAGAAAGGGAGCTTACCTATCTTATCCAGAATACGGATGAGATCCGGTTGGTTTTTGAGGAAGTTAGCCAAAAGGAAGGAGCAAGAGGAGAAAAAGAATACGAAGTTAGTCAAAAGCAAGAGCCTGTGGAGCTTAATAATGAAATTAAGGAAACAACCATTGAGTTGGTGGAAGAAGCAAAAAAATTGGAGTCTATGGATTCAGTGGGAGAAGTGGAGATTTTGGAAACTTTGAGTTCCGGTGATAACGTGGGAGCTTTGGAGACTTTGGATTCCGGTGATGAAGTGGGAGCTTTGGAAACTTTTGGTTCCAAAGAGGAAGCAGAAGAGTTGGACACCTTGGATTTTTCAGGCCAAGTGAAGGAAGTGAAGGAAAATAAGGATTACATATATATTACTTTAAATGGCAACACCCATAAAATTCAAAGCACAAAAAATGATCCTGCTCAGTTCTTAAATTTACTGACTTTAGTGGAAATAGACACTAAAAACCCTCAAGGTGAACTGCTCTTGACATTAAATGGTAAACCCGCAGGTTATACAGATTTTCTTTCCAGTGGTGATGTGGCAGAAATTGGATGGTCTGTTCAAAAAAATCCCGCATAAACCAAGAATTATGTATAAAAAACCAATAAAAAAGTCAAATTAATCATAGAATTTTTAAAAGCCACTAGCAATGATTTAATTTATATTTTTTTAAAGATAAAAAAATTTTTAAAAAATGAAAATTTTTTAGTTATTTATTTAATGTTTTATATAATTTTGACGATATATTGATTGTAAACTACTAATTAAAATTTTCTATTAAAAATGAGAGGTGGACACAATGATAAAAGTAACACCGAAAAGTGCAGGACTCTCACCCTTGCAAACAGGGGAATTGAAAAAGGCAAAAGATCCTTCCATGAATAAATTGGAAAATAAAAAAGAGAAGTTTGACAGTATTTCCATTAGTCAAACGGAAAAGCCAATCATGGACGACAGCCAATTTATGAGTTCTTTAAAAGCTCAAATTTCAGCAGAAGTGCAGAGGGGTTCATCAGAATATAAATTATCTGACCTTTCTCGCCAGATTGCTTTGGGAGAGTATGATATTAATCCTGCAGAAGTTGCAAGAAAGATTATGGCAGGTGGCGGAGAGGGTTAACCATGGACAATTTTACGGAATTAAAAGACTTGTTGAATGAGCATGAAGCTTTATTTGACCAGCTTATTGATTTTGAAAACCTAAAACTTGACGCCATCGCTGCCAATGATCTCAACACTTTAGAGCAACAGATGAAAGACGAGCAAGTTTATTTGATGAAGCTTAAAGTATTGGATCAAAAGAGAGACAAAATTTTAGCTCAGAACGGTTTAGAAGGCAAAACTTTCCGAGAGCTAATTGAACTTTCTCAAGGTGATAATCGCCTTGAGTTGCAAGGGTTATTTAATGGTCTTTCTGTGAAAATAGACGAACTTAAAGCAGCTACCGGTAGTACCAAAAAATATATTGACTTACATTTGCATAGTTTAGAAATACTCTTAAGTAAGCTGCAAAATAAGGAACATCCCACAACTTCTTATGAAAAGGATGGGAACGTGAAGGGTACACCGGCAGAGATTTTTAAACCAAAAAAAATATAATTTGAATTTAGAAAGAGAGGTGCGATAATGGTTCGCTCAACGTTCTTCGGTTTTACAACGGCTATGCGAGGTCTGAGTGCCAGCCAAAAAGCACTGGATGTAACAGGTCAAAACATATCCAATATTAATACACCCGGTTATACGAGACAACGTCTTGATCTATATAGCTCTGCATCCGGGGGATATTCAGATAGATATTCTTCAAAAAATGCCAACTTAGTTGGAAATGGTGTATTAGTTGGAGGTGTAGCTCAAATGCGCGACCCCTTCTTAGATGTAAGATTCCGTAGGGAAGCTACGAAATTGGGAGAACAGGATGCACGACTAACAATTTTAAAGGATTTGACCGGTATTTTTGATGAAACTATGACAGATGGAATAAAGGTTTCCGTTCAAGATTTTATCAAACAGTTACAAGCTCTTTCTCAAAATACAGGAAATGCTGACTTTGACGGTATCGTCAAAACATCAGCTAATGTAATGACAAAGCTGTTTAACCAATATTCCAATCAAGTGAGTCAAATACGAGAGCAAACTGATTTCCAGATGGAAAGTGTGGTTATTCCTGAAGTAAATAAGATTTTAACTAATATAGCAAATTTAAATAAGAGTATTAAGGAAGATCAATCTCACGGTAATCCTGCATTAGAATTGATGGATCAGAGGAATGTGTTGATTGACGAATTGTCTTCCTATATGAAAATAGATGTATCCTTTGAGAATCGCCAAGAGATTTCTCCGGGGATTGTAGTAAGTGATTTAACCATTAAGCTTATGGGTGATACGGGATCCATCGCCACCTTAGTTAGCGGCAATAACGCTACTCAACTGGATTACAGTAAAGATACTAACGGTAAAACCATTATTAAAACTAAAGACTTAGCAGATGGAAATACTAAGGATTTGACAGATCTATTTGTATCCGGCATTCTGAAGGGTAACCTTGACATGTTGAATTCATCAGGTGAATTTGACAATCCGCCAAATACAAATAGAGGAATAGGGTACTATGAAAAGGTATTAGATACGATTGTAAATGAAATTGCGAATGCATTTAATACAGCCAATAGCTTTTTTAATCCGGCAAATGCTACCATTAATACAGCATTTAATCCATCACTGCCGGAGTCTGCCACTAACTTGAAATATTTAGCCATTTCTTCTACTTTTGTTCCGGGGGATCCTTCAAATACCCCTCCGGGAGCGTTATATCCTCCGGGAAATGAATGGAAACCTTTATTCGCAGATAGAAATGGGAACCATCCTATTACAGCTGAAGGATTTACAATCGCTAAAGGTTGGGTGAATTCCGAATACTTTGTCACAAATACGAAGAATAACTTGCCGGGAGACAATTCAGGTGCTGCTGACAATATATTATATATGATATCTTTGTTTGATAAACCTATGGAGTTTAAAACACCCAGTAACGTCACCTTGTTTAAAGGAACTTTCCAAGAAGCTCTCAGTCAAGCAGGAAGCATTTTGGACTTAGACCAAAACTCTACTCAAAAAGTTTTTGATAATTACTTAACGGTACTAAATGGGGTGGATGATCTGAGATCCGGTTTATCTTCAGTTTCTCTGGATGAAGAAGGGGTAAATTTGATGAAGTATCAAAAATCCTATAATGCGGCAGCCAGATTAATGACCACATTGGATGAAGCTATAGATACCATTATTAACAGAATGGGTGTAGTGGGTAGATAATAGGAGAGGAGATTAAGCCATGAGAATTACGCAAAATATGATGATGCGTCAATATAACTCTAGTTTAAATAAAATATTAACAAACTTAAACAATGCAGAGATGAAGGTAATCACCAGAAGAAAGTTTCTGACAGGTGCTGAAAACCCTGCGGAATCGGTAAAGTCAGGTCAGTTGAGACGTCAGTACGCCAGCAATGAGAATTATCTGGCGAATGCTGAGAATGTTAAGGATAAGTTGGAGACCGCATCAGGAAGCGTATTGATGATGTCACAATACGCCACAGAAGCCTACGTTCTTACCAATGGAATCGAGGGTAAGGGCTTAGAGGAAAGAAAAATTGTGGCCAATGAGCTGAGGACTATTCAAGAAACCATGATTAAAGAAGCAAATGCCAGATTTGGAGATCAGTTTGTCTTTGGTGGTGGTAGCACAAAGGAAGTTCCCTTTGAATTAAAAGACGATGGAACGGTTACATTTAGAGGGATTCCTGTAAATAGCACAAATGTCAATGATCAAGCCAAACTAAAAGCCATGTCAGAAGAAAAGATGTTTGTGGACTTAGGATTTGGTTTGAAGGTGGATACCGATCCTGCTACGGGGCAGATTATCATAGATGAGGGCAGTGCATTTAATGTAGCCACACCCGGAATCAATTATTTGGGTTTTGGTCAGGATGCCAACGGCAAATCCAACAATATTATTGAGATCATTGGCGAAATGGCTCGCATGTTAGAACAACCCCGGGTAGATGGGGATGATTTTATGGATCTTTCTAAGCGATTAGATGTACAGAGAAACAATATTTTAGTAGGTGTCACCGGTTTGGGAACCAATTCAAAATTTGTAGACTATACTATTACAAGATTAACCAACAATGAAGATATTTTAAATAATAAGTTGGCTAATACAGAGCTGATTCCTTTGGAGAAGGCCATTACTGATTTTCAAATGCAGGATGCTACATACAGAGCAGCCTTAAAGATGGGATCCAATATTTTATCAGTTTCCTTTATGGACTTCATGAAATAAGGATAAGTATTATTAAGACTATTGAGGTAGACAATATCCTAAAAGACTGGAGGTGAATAATTTGAAACCATTAATAGAAATTCAAACTGTTCCTATATCTATAGAATATAAAGTGAATCCGGCCACCACCCAGAGGAAGGAAATGATGGCAGAAGTGGAGGTCACAAGGAACAAGGGTGGACTGACTATTCAAAGCAGACCCATTCAATTGAATGTAGATTCCTTTGAAGCTCGCAACTCCATTTCTCCCACGGCCAGAAGAAGCATAGAGCAGTTGGCTCAAATAGGAAAACAGGCGGCTTATGAAGCAACTGCACGATTTGCCAGTGAAGGAAACATGCTACTGAATATCCACTTAGACCAAAATCCTTTAGCACAAATTGCTGAAAACCGTATGGCTGTAAATGATAAGCAATTCAATATTGGCTTCTTACCGGATAAACCTGTGGATATTAGTTGGACGCCACCTGAGTTAAACATCAATTATGAAATTGATAAATTGAATTTTGACTGGAAAACTAATCGGGCAGAATTCGAGTTCATACCTGGAAATATTGAATTTACAATAAAAAATTATCCTGAGGTGATCATAAAGTATGTGGGAGATCCTATCTATGTACCTCCCAGTGCAAACCCTAACTATCAACCAGTAGACCAAAAAGTTTAGTCGGAAAAGAGGATAATATGGATATTAACACGAAATATTTCGGAGAAATAAGCGTTGCAGAGGAAGAGCAGGTATCCTTTCCCTCTGGCTTATTTGGATTTGAAAATAGCAAAGCCTTCTTTTTACTGTCTTTTGATGAGGAAAGTGAAGACATGGTATGCCTGCAAGCTGTAGATGAGCCTGCCTTGGGATTTGTTTTGATCAATCCATTCTGTGTATATCCCGAGTATGAACCTCTATTGCTAACAGGTGAGGATTTAAAGGAACTGGAAAGCACACCGGAGGAATCCTTAGTTTTCTATGCCATTGCGGTAATTCATGAGGATATGACAAAGTCCACCATTAATTTAAAGTGTCCTGTGGTCATTAATCCCCGCAAACGCATTGGAAAACAAGTAATCTTTGATGGTGATAGATACTCTATGCGGTCTCCTCTTTCCTGGTCTGATATGGGTGAAGCAGAGCCGGAAAGGGAAGGTGGGGCATGTTAATATTAACTAGAAAGCCCGGTCAAACTTTTTTGATAGGGGATTCCATTGAAATAACCCTTGTGGAAGTGGTAGGGGATAAGGCTAAAATTGCCATCGATGCCCCAAAGGATATAAAGATACTTCGAAAGGAATTATTGGAAGCGGAAAGAATCAATCAGGAGGCCATTGCATCAAAACAAATTGATCTTAATGCCTTAAAGGGAATTATCCAGCTTAAAAAGTAAATTTGGAATTAAGATCTAGTTAGAATAAGTAATTATAAAATAGAGAAGGGCTGAAAAAGTCCTTCTTTTTGAGTTGTTTGTATAAATAAGTTCTTGTTTATTTTTAAGCAAAGGGGTATAATATTATCTATATATACACTAAAAACGAAAGGATGTGAATTACTTGGGTTGGTTAGATACAACTTCCATGACCTTGGCTACAAGAAGCATGGATTATTTATGGCAAAAGCAAAGAGTAATCTCTGAAAATATTTCTAATTCTGAAACTCCTGGATATAAAGCAAAATATGTAACCTTTGAGGAAGAGCTACAAAGAAATCTTTCAAAAATGAAGATGAGTAAATCCCCAAAATCTGTCCAAATGAAAGAGGCAATATTAAATTCCAATATTCGCATTCAACAGACTAATGATGAAAATGTGTTTTTAAACGGAAATAATGTAAATGTGGATGTGGAAAATGTAGAATTGGCCAGGACCCAGTTGCAGTACCAATATGTAGCTAGATCCATAGACGGTCAATTTGCGAAGCTAAAGATGGTACTAGAAGGAAGATAAAAGATAAATGAAAAAAATTCTGAGTAATTTTGTTGCAATTTTTGTAATAGTTATTGTGTTGCTCTTAATTATACCATTGCCACCTTTTGTTTTAGATATGATGTTAATCTTAAGTATTACAGTATCCCTGATAATTTTATTGATTACCATGTATATCAGTGAAGCCTTGCAATTCTCCATCTTTCCTTCGTTATTGCTAATTACTACCCTCTTTCGGTTGGCATTAAATATTTCATCTACCCGCTTGATTCTCACAAAGCAAGGAGAGGCAGGTCAAGTAATTAAAACCTTTGGAACCTTTGTATTGCAAGGGAATGTAGTTGTTGGGGTCATTATATTTTTAATTATCGTATTGGTTCAATTTATCGTAATCACCAAGGGTGCAGAGCGTGTTGCAGAAGTAGCTGCCAGGTTTACTCTGGATGCTATGCCCGGTAAACAAATGGCAATAGATGCAGACTTAAGTTCCGGACTGATTACAGAAATGGAAGCAAAAGACAGAAGATATAAAATACAAAAGGAAGCAGACTTTTACGGAGCAATGGACGGGGCAACGAAGATTGTTAAGGGAGATGCCATCATGGCCATCGTTATTACCTTAATCAATTTTATCGCCGGTACTATCATAGGGATATTCCAAGCGAATATGCCCTTTGGGGATGTCTTACAGGTGTACTCCATTGCCACCATCGGTGATGGACTGGTATCACAAATACCGGCATTGCTAATATCTACAGCCACAGGTATGATTGTAACTCGGGCTGTTTCCGATAGCAGTTTAAATGAAGATGTAAGTAAACAATTCTTTTCACAGCCAAGGGTATTAATTATTTCGGGATTTATCATCCTAATGATGATTTTTATTCCCGGTGCTCCTTGGATTCAACCAATTATTTTATCCGCAGTTTTATTATTCTGCGGCTTTAGGCTGATGAAAAAGAAAGATCAAGAAGAACTGCTCACTCAAACTGAGCCTCAGGAGTATATTCCCGAGGAATTTGATGAAAATTCTTATTTTAAGGATATCAATAACATATATTCTCTCCTCAATGTAGAACCCATTGAGATGGAGTTTGGCTATAGCCTTATCCCATTGGTGGACGAGGGCAGTGGGGGAAATCTAATCAATCGTATTGTCATTTTTAGGAGGCAATTTGCCCAAGACATGGGTTTTGTTATTCCCTCTGTTAGATTAAGGGATAGTGCTAGTTTAAATGCAAATGAATACATTATAAAGATGAAGGGAGAGGAAATTGCCAGAGGAGAAGTTTTGGTTGACTATTATTTAGCATTACAACCCCCAAACCCAGCTGGTGATATTGATGGAATAGATACCATTGAGCCTGCCTACGGAATTCCCAGCAAGTGGATTACTCAAGACAAAAAGGATCTGGCAGAAATCTATGGTTACACCGTAATAGATCCTCTGTCTGTAATGTTAACCCACTTATCTGAAACGGTAAAACATCACGCTCATGAACTGCTTACAAGAGCAGAAGTGGTGCAATTGGTTGAAAATGTTAAGAAAACATCTCCTGATTTAGTGGATGAAGCATTGCCAAATATCATATCCTATAATAACTTCCAAAAAGTAATTTACAACCTACTGAAGGAAGGGGTACCCATTAAGGATATGTTGACGATTTTGGAGAGTATTATCGATACCTCTGCAAATACCAACGATGTAGATGTTATTACAGAAAATGTAAGAATAGCTTTAAAAAGAACCATAACTAGAAAATTCTGTGAAAACGGCCAATTGAAAGTAATTACTCTGGATGCTGACTTAGAAAAGAATATTTTGTCTAGTCTAACTAGGAGCGAACAAGGAGTATATTTAGCCATGAGTCCTGATGTGATACAAAGTATCATTACACAGATGGCAGCAGAAATGCGTAAATTTACAGAGCTTTCTCAAACACCTATAATCCTGACCAGCCATGTGATTCGAATGTACTTTTATAGGCTGATAGAGCAGTTTTATCCAAATATTTACGTATTGTCTTTTAACGAAATAGCTACAAATGTTCAAATACAAGCCATTGGTAACATTACATTACCCTAGGCGGAAAGGAAACTAACTTGTTTCAAGATAAAACAAATGAAGAACTTTTAAATGAATATTTAGCCACAAAGGACGGTCAAGTAAAGCAGGAGATTGTTTTACGGTATTGCCATATGGTAAAAACTGTTGCCATGCAAATGCGTGGTGTTTACGTGAGTTTTGCTGATATAGACGATATGATCAATGAAGGAATCATTGCTTTAATGGGTGCAGTGGAAAAATTTGATCCATCAAAAAATGTAAAATTTGAAAGCTATGCATCCTTAAGAATTCGTGGTACAATAATAGATATTGCAAGAAAACAAGATTGGGTTCCCAGAAATGTCAGAAAGGCAGGAAAAGCCATTGACAATGCCACCACAGAATTATTTTCTAAATTAGGCAGATATCCCACAGAACAAGAAATTGCAGACCATTTAGGAATGGCTTTAGATAAATATTTAAAGCTGTTAGGCGAAACTAACCTTTACAATGTTTTGTCCTTGGACTCATTGTTAGACAGCATGCAGTCTAATGTTCAAATCAATAGTTTAACAGAAGATGACGAACAATTGCTACCGGGACTTGGTTTAGAGTCTAACGAAACGAAAGAAATGTTAAAAGATGCAGTTCTTTCATTAAAGGAAAACGAGCAAAAAGTAATTTCATTATATTATAGGAAGGAACTGAGCATGAAGGAAATTGCTAAAGTCCTTGAGATAAGTGAACCTCGAGTTTCTCAAATTCACGCATCTGCCTTAGCAAAGATGAGAGCCTATATGGAAAAGAAGCAAGCTATATAAAGCTAAGGAGGAATATTGATATGTTTAAAGGGTACTACATGCTGACATCTGGAATGCTGACTCAAAACAGAAATCTAAATGTTGTCAGTAATAATATGGCCAATGCATCCACCCCCGGGTTTAAAAGCGATACTCTGGTATCTACATCCTTTGCAGAAGAATTACAATACCGGACAGGGAATTTAGATAAAAGCCCCACATTGCTTAATACTCAGGTAAAGCCTAGCAAAATTAGAGCTGTTGTTAAAACGGTAACAAGCTTTAAACAAGGTATTTTGGAAACTACAGGGAGAAATTTAGATTTTGCAGTTGTTGGTGAAGGATTTTTTCCTATTCAAAAAGCTAACGGTGATATCGTATATACCAGAAATGGATCATTTACTATTGATGACGGAGGGTATTTGGCTCTTCAACACGTTGGTAGGGTCATTGGTACCGATGGGCCTATCGCTCTAAATACAGATAAAGTAAAAGTGGATAATGAAGGGAAAATCTACACAGATGATGGCAGAGAAATCAACCAACTGACGGTTACTAATTTCACAGATAATAATTTATTAGTAAAGGTTGGAGAAGGCATGTTTAACAATCCTGATCCTGCCAATGTAACTGATTTAAATAAGGGTCAAATCATGGTAAAGACTTTGGAACGATCCAATGTGGAGTCTATCAAAGAAATGATGGCTATGATGAGCAGCCAAAGAGCATTACAAAGTGCCACCCAAGTGCTGAAGATGTATGATCAGTTAATGTCAAAAGCCACTACTGAGATTGGAAGAGTTTAGAAGCTACCTTTATCAGGTGGAAAGGAGTAAATCATGGAAGTATCTTTTTACGTTGCATCATCAGGGGCAAGCACCAACCAAAAAAAGCTTGATATTGTTGCAAACAATATTGCCAATATAAATAATGAAGGATATAAAAACCAAACTGCCGGTTTTGTGGATCTTCTTTATGATAATATTAATCGCCCTACAGGGGAGACTACTCAGTTAAAGCAAGGCTCAGGGGTTCGGTTGGAAAAAACAGATATAGATTTTGAGCAAGGTGCTTTGGTACCTACAGCTAGTGAAATGGATTATGCCATCAATGGCGATGGTTTTTTTGCAGTTCAAAACCCCACAAACCAAGAGATATATTACACTAGAAAAGGTAATTTCGGTTTGGCCATTATGGAAGATAAATCCATGCGATTAGTAACGGCGAAGGGACACTTTGTATTAGATAAGAATTATAATCCTATTACAGTAACTGACAGCAACCTAGAGGTGCCCATCGCAGTATTTGACTTTCCGGGCAAAGAAGGATTTATACTGGTTCAGGATAACCTGTTTTTACCTACTCCCAGAAATGGCGCTCCTTTTTTAAATCCCAATGCAAGGGTGGAGCGTTATGCCTTAGAATCTTCCAATGTGGATTTGGCTCGGGAAATGAGCCGAGTTATAGAAGCACAAAGAGCTTTTCAATTGACTTTAAGAATGGTGCAGACTTCTGATGAAGTTGAGCAGACGATAAACGGCTTAAGATAAAAATAAGAAAAGGGGTAGACTATGATGGAACAGAATGCCTTTAACGAGGATGTAAACGAGCTGAGCGAAGAAAAACCTGAAATTCCTCCCCCTCAAATCAGTATTTACGTAGCACCTGATAAAATGACTGCGTATTTGAGAGTGCCCAATTTTCAGGAAGGGCAAACTCTGGAAGTTAGTCAAATCCTAGAAGAACTTCAAAAAAAAGAAATTCAGTATGGAATCCAAACAGAAGCTATAGGAAAGTACTGTTTTCAACAAAATTTTAGACAGGAATTGAAAGTTGCAGAAGGACTGAGGCCCATAAACGGTGCTGACGGCATATTGGAATTTGGATTTGAAATCGTAAAGGATCACCGACCAAAAATTAAGCCTGATGGTACTGTAGACTTTAAAGAGTTAAATTTAATTGAAAATGTTGTTCAAGATCAGTTGCTATGCAGGGTAATACCTCCCACTCAAGGAACTCCCGGTGTTAACATTTATGGTGGGACTGTAGAGGGTAAGCCCGGTGCAGTTGTTCCCATTGGAAACGGTTCAAACACGTATTTGTCTGAAGATAAGCTTCAGATTTTTGCTGCTGTAGACGGTGGTGCATCCTATACTAATAATACTGTTTCCGTGGAAGAAATTTTTGTTATTTCCGAAGATGTAGGAGTGCATACTGGAAACATTGAGTTTAATGGAAGTGTTTTGGTAAAAGGGAATGTACTAGAAGGGTTTTCTGTAATAGCAAAAAAAGAAATAGAAGTGGGGGGAATGGTAGAAGGGGCATCCCTATCCGCTGGTGAAAACATTTTAATCAAGGGAGGGGTAAATGGTAAAAGAAAAACTGTCCTGAGAGCTGAAGGTAATATCTCCACTAAGTTTGTTCAAAATGCAACTGCTATATTAGGGGGAGATTTGTGTTGCGATGTCATTGTCAATGGTTACGTTAAAGCTGGAAAGAATATATTATTAAGAGGAGAAAAGGCGGCCTTAATTGGAGGGGAATACCTCTCCGGTGAAAAAATTGTTGCAAGAACCATAGGCACAGAAAACAATTTAAGTGTTAATTTAAATCTATCTCCAAGCTGGTATGAGATTGAAAAATTTGAAAATGAAAACATAGAAAATAAAACCTTAAAATTATTGGATATTTCGGCAAAAGAAAAAATCCAAAGAGAATTGATGAATTTGGAGGAAGTTTCCAATCGATTGAGGGTTGAAATAGAAAACATAAGTAAATCTGATAGAACGGGAGAAGATGCAAAGGCGAAAAATGAACTTTTAAAGAAGTTTATGGCAGGCAAAGCAGAATTAGCCGGTAAAATTAATAAACTGAAGACTCAATTAGATAGAATTAAAGAGTTTGATAAGGTGGAATCTTGTAGAGTAATCTGCTCGGGAGTCGTTCACCCAGGAGTTAAAATTACAATTAAAAAAGCGATTTTTAAGGTTGAAATACCCCTTACGGCACAACATTTTTACCTTGATAAGGGTGAAATAAAAATGGGGGCAATACTGCCTCATGAAGTGTTATAGGATGATCGTGAAAGGAGCATTATGCAAGGTTATAATAATTTGACGTCAATGGAATTTGACATTTTAAAGGAGATCGGAAGTATCGGTGCAGGGAATGCTGCAACTGCTCTTTCCAGTGTCCTTGGAATGAAGGTTAAGATGAATGTCCCTTCCGTTAGTATTTATGACTATGAAGATGCCATTAATCTATTAGGAGGTCCGGAAACTATTGCTGTAGGTATTTTGGTAAGGCTAACCGGAGATGTGGAAGGACTCATGCTTTTTATCCAACGGTTAGAGTTGGTCAATATCACCTTGAAACAGCTTATGGGTAAAGAGGTTGAGGGATATGAGGAGTTAAATGATTTAGACGTTTCAGCCTTAAATGAAATAGGAAACATCATTACAGGCTCATATATTAATTCTATAGCAAAACTAACCGGATTAACAATTCAGATTTCCGTTCCCGCTCTAACCGTCAATATGATAGGCGGAATATTAAGCGTTCCTATGGTGGAATATGGATATGAAGCCGATAAAATAATGATTATTAACGGAAGTTTTTTTGTGGATGAAAAGGAAATAACTAGTGATTTGATTTTAGTTCCCGATGTTAAGTCCTTAAATATATTGCTTGAGAAGCTAGGGGTGTAGAGTGGGTACAACTGTTACAGTAGGCATATCCGATATGAAAATTATAAAAGATACCGGCACCCTTATTACATATGCCCTAGGATCTTGCATAGGCATCTGCCTATATGATTCCGCCTTAAAGTTGGCGGGAATGATTCATATTATGCTTCCTGAGGCTCCTGCCACCGGTGCGGATAAGGTCTTTAAGTATGCGGATACAGGTATTCGAGAAACCATTAAAAAAATGGAATCTATGGGCAGTAATAGAATGCGCTTAACGGCAAAGATTGCCGGCGGTGCTAAGATGTTTGATATTCCGGGTGATGGCGCCTTAGGAAATATTGGGGATCGAAATATTATTGCAGTTAAAAATGTTTTGAGAATTGAAAACATAAAGATTCTCAAAGAAGAAGTCGGATTTAATTTTGCCAGAACCTTATCTATGGAGGCTCAAACCGGATTATGTAGAATCAAGGCCTTTGGTCATCCTGATAAGATTATTTAAACAAAAAAATATGATATTAAAGATTAAAATAATGTTGGCTTTAGTATCATATTTTTGTTTTCATTGCTTTTGTAACCTACAGCCTTGCCTGTAATAGCTTTAACTGTGTCTGGGATGCTCCTTAACGACGATGCAAGCTTCCGTTATGGCACGCGTTACATCTGTGGAATACTGGCTTTCATAAGACGCAAGCTTGGAAAACAAACCTCCCTTTTCTGTTACAACGTATCTGGGGGGTAAATTGTTTAAAGCTTGAGCCATGACATCACTTGCACATTTATTACAAGTGCAAACCCCTAAAGCTTTCATTGTATCCAGAGCTTTCACCTTTACGATGTCCTCCACAATATTTACATAAGTATACATAACCTTTGAATCCTCCCTCTCACTTTCACTTTCACCCTCATCAAAATATTCTAAATTTAAAGCACTTACGGTTACCTCTGAAACGGATTGTTCCTCTTCTTCCGCAATTTTTTCCAATTGTGCCCTTATGGTTTCGGAAAGCTCCTCTGAGTCCGTAAGGGTGGTATCCTTGGACTCAAAAACGATCTCCTCTTTTATATCTTCAGCAGCTTCCGTATTTGTCAACAGACTTAAAACATGAGAGGTTTTACTACTCTTTTTTGCCATGATTCATCTCCAACTATATCTATTTCAGAATTAGAGTCTATCCTTGCAGATTCTTACCAATAAATTGTTAAAATCTGAAGCTGCATTAGATCTGGGAGCATAGGTAAAAATACCCTCTCCGTGAGCCGGTGCTTCTGCAAGGGAAATGCTATTTCTGATTTTTACATCTATTACTTTGGTTCCTAATTGCCTAGCAATGGCATTGGCCATTTCTTCTACTTCTCTAGTAAGATTCACTCTCTTATTATATTTATTTAGCAATATTCCTAGTACGTAAAGGCTTGGATTATAAAATTTAGTTACGCTGTCTATGGTTTCCTTAAGCTGACTGACACCTAATAAGCTTAAAATTTCAGGAACCATAGGAATGATTAGGTAATTGGCAGTTACATATGCATTAACAGTCAAAATGTTTAGGGCGGGGGGTGTATCCACGATGATGTAGTCATACTTGTCCTTAATTTCTTTAAGGGAATCTTTTAAAAGAAATTCACGACCCGGTCTGTTAAATTCCAACTCCGCAGTGCTTAAAAGAATGTTGGAGGAAATCACATCTCCCGAAGATGTAGGGCGAATGGCTTCTCTTGTAGAGACATTTCCTTTAAAAACATCATAAATGGTAAATCCGTTTTCAATGTCAAGACCTAAGCTAAATCCCAGATTTCCTTGGGGATCCAGATCAATGCCCAACACTTTATATCCCATTTTAGAAAGACCGCTAATTAAAGCATTTGAAGTGGTTGTTTTGCCGACTCCGCCTTTTTGATTGGTCACAGTAATTATCTTTGACAAAGTGTCGCCTCCCAACTAAAATATAGATATAATCCTTAATTTATTTTATCATATGACGATATATATGTATAGAAAAATATTTTTACAATTCTTTTGTTTTTTGACGAATTAGATTTAAAGGATTTCATGAACTAAAATTTATATGAAAACAAAATTTGAAGAAATTACCAATACATGATTTCGTAAAAATGACATAAATTAAAAAAGGAGGATGTCAAGATGTTAGATAGTATTAATAATTATTCATCAGTTGGAACCAGAAAGAGCTTTGGAGGTTTGGCCAGTGGCCTTGATACGGATGAGCTGATTAAAGGCATGACCTTAAGAACTAGAAATAAAATTACTAAAAACTTACAGAGCAAGCAAACTTTAGGATGGAAGATGGATGCTTATCGTTCAGTCAGTACAAAGCTCATCAATCTTTCAAATAAGTATATGTCTTTCTCTTCACCCACTAACTTAATGAGTCAAGCATTTTTTTCCAGCAATACCATCACTTCCCAAGGGAGCAATTCGAAAGCTATTTCGGTTACCGGAAATTCTGACATATTAAAAAATATAAAAGTAACAGGTGTATCTTCATTGGCATCTGCCTCTACGCTTATGACTAAGGTAAATGCATCCAATGCATCATTCTCTACTGGCGAAATTGATTTTTCATCAGAAGGAAAAACTGTTAACAATTTGGCAGGAGAGACCATTAATTTAACCTACAACGGTGTTCGTTATAATGTGGCAATTCCTAAAGACTTTCAAGGGCAGACCGCAGATGAAATTTCCGATGCTTTTAACCAAGCATTGAGCAATGTAAAGACCAATATTAAAGCAGCGGATGGCAGCTTTAAGACATTAGATCAGGTTCTTCAAATGGAACTCACCCCAGGAGTTGATGAGGAAGGTAATACCATTACGAAACTCAGCCTAAAAACCGTGAGCAATACGGATACCAACGAGGTAGCTATTATCGGCGGCAGTGGAAAATCCATAGCAGCATTAGGAATTGATTTGAAAAAAGCCACGTCAAAAGATCCTACTAAGCCTGTTGAAGGAGTTTTTGATCCTACTAAGATTGAGTCTCAGGTAAAGCTTGGGGAAACCATGGCGGGAAAAACCATGACCTTTAGTTATAACGGGATGGATAAAGTCATTACCTTCCCCGAAAAGAACAATGCAGCCTATAATGATGTTAACTCTTTAAAAGGGTTCTTGCAGTCTGAATTGGATGCAAAGTTTGGTGGTGGAAAAATTGTAGTTACAGGTACAAGTACCGGAACGGATAAGGGTTCCTTATCCTTTAAGACTACAGACTCTAACTCTACATTATCTTTTAAAAATGCCAATGCAGTAGGAGTAACCGGATTTAAAGGTGCTATGAATATAGAAATGAACTCCAGTAACAGACTGCAGATTGCAGAGCCTTTGTCCAATGCCAATATAGCAACTCCTTTGAATATACCTAGTGATGGCAACTTTACTATTAATATAAATGGAAAAGACCTTACTTTTTCTTCAAATTTAGCGATAAAAGACATTGTGGATAGAATCAACAGTGCCGATGTAGGTGTCAGCATCAAGTATTTATCAACCACAGATACCTTTAGTATAACATCCACGGAAACCGGTCAACACAGCAAGGTTGATATTTCTGACGTATCAGGAAATCTTGCCTCTGCGTTGTTTGGAGCAGGTGATCCCAGCAAATATAATTATACGGGGGGTACCGATGCAAAAATGACAGTTGACTATGGAAATGGTCCCGTTGAAATTATAAGAAGCAGCAATGCCTTTACCATGGACGGATTGAACTTTACCTTAAACTCCGTTTTTGACAGCACCGTTGCTTCGGGAGGAGATGCAGTAACCTTCACATCTAAGATGAATACGGATAAAATGATGGACGGCATTAAAGAAATGGTAAAAGACTTTAATGAGATGCTGGCAGCAGTCAATAAAGAACTAACCACTAAGCCAAACAGAAAATATCCTCCTCTCACAAAAGAGCAAGCTGACGACATGACAGAACAACAAGTGAAGGATTGGAATGCAAAGGCCATGGAGGGACAGCTTTTTGGAGATCCAACCTTAAGCTCATTGTCCAATGATTTGCGATTTATTTTTTCCATGGATATACCGGGAGTAGGCTCCTTGAAGGATATGGGTATCTCCACTTCCACAGATTGGAAGGATGCCGGAAAGATTGTCATTAATGAAGATAAGCTACGGCAGGCATTGGAGGAACGTCCAGACGATGTTATGAGAGCCTTTACCGCCCCTAAGGAGGATGGGAATTCCTTCAGCGGTGGCATCATGACGAAGATGAAGGAAGTGACGGATAAATATGCTGCCACCACAGGTGAGAAGGGATCCCTTCTTAGGTTAGCAGGATTGGAAGGGGCATCTTATACCAAGGATAGCTTACTCTTTAAGCAATTAGAAATTGTTGAAAAGAATATTGAAAGCCTTACCCGAACTTTAAAAACTGAGGAAAATAGATACTATAAGCAATTTACTGCTTTGGAAAAGTATATTTCTCAGATGAATTCTCAAAGTAGTTGGCTTAGCAGTCAACTTGGGCAGTAAATTTCGGTATATTTCCGGAGAATAAATGTAACAATAACTTAAAAGAAGATTAAAGGATGGATTCATTATGATGAGCAATGGATATCAGCAATATAAAGACCAATCAGTAAACACTATGACCAAGGGTGAAATGCTAAACCTACTTTATGAAGAAGCCATAAAGCGATTGAAGAGAGCTAAGCTTTCTTTTTCTAAAAATGAATTAGAAGCTTTTGATTATGAGGTGGGAAGAGTTAGAGAAATCATCACTTATTTAGCTACTACCCTGAACCGAAAATACCATATTAGTAACAACTTGGCTCAGCTTTATGAATATATGAACTTTGAACTTTCCAGAGCAAAAGCAGGAAGAAAGCAAGAACCTATTGACGAAGTACTATCTTTTATGGTAGAACTAAGAGACAGCTTTAAAGAGGCGGATAAAAAGTGTAAGCAGACTAATTCGGCACATACCATGGGTTCCGTGCATTTAGGAGGGTGAAATTAAATGGATAGCATTACTGCAATGGGTAAAATATTAGACAATTTGCAGAAAAAATTTAATCTCCTAAATCAGATTATGAATCTGACAAAGGATATGGAGAATGCTATTAAGAGAAAGGATGAGGAATCCTTATCACTTGTGCTTAATATGCGGCAAAAATCCATGGATCTCATTGATGAATTAGACAAAACCAATAGTGTTATGACCCAAAAATTACCTGAGCCATATAAAGAAAGAATTATGGAAATTTTTAGACCAACAGGTAAAACCGTCAGATTAGAAAACCCTTTAGAGACTAATATTTTTGATACTAATAAAAGAAATAATATGCTGTTAAAAAGAATTGTTCAATTAGATGAGATGGTCAATAATATGTACAATAAGGCTTAATCTTAGGTAAGTATGGAGGTTTGAAGTGGCTAAGAACGATAAACAAGAAATTCTGTTAGAAACAGGAACCAATGAAATTGAAATTATGGAATTTACCATCGGCGGAAACATTTTTGGCATCAATGTGGCTAAGGTAAGAGAAATCATGATGCCTAGCCCGGTGAAATCCATGCCTAATTCTCATCCCGCAGTAGAGGGAGTTTTTAAACCTAGGGGTACAGTAATTACAGTTATTGACTTGCCCAAATACTTAAGCATTACCAATAATGAAATGACAGACAGAAATTTATTTATTGTAACGAACTTTAATAAGATGTTGGTAGCTTTTAGAGTTCATACTGTAGTAGGTATTGATAGAATTTCTTGGTCTGCCATCCAAAAACCTGATAAAACCATTTATTCCGGTGTGGACGGTGTTGTAACAGGGATTGCCGAATGCGAGGATCGCCTAATTACTATATTGGACTTTGAAAAGATTGTTTCTGATATATCTCCGGAAAATGGAATTCAGATGTCTGAAATTGATAAGCTAGGAGTTCGACTTAACAATGATAAAACCATCTTGATGGCCGAGGATTCTATACTGTTATCTAAAATGATCAATGACTCCTTACACAAGGCCGGATTTACAAATGTCATTCAGTTCAACAATGGATTAGAAGCCTGGAATTATTTAGAGACTATCAAGGATGAGCCTGATGTTACCCAAAAGGTTGCCTGTATCATTACAGATATAGAGATGCCTCAAATGGACGGTCACAGATTAACTAAATTAGTTAAATCGCATGCTTCCTTAAAAAAGATTCCATTAATCATATTCTCCTCTTTAATAAACGAGCAAATGTACATAAAGGGGAAGGAATTAGGTGCAGATGAGCAATTAACAAAACCTGAAATTGGTCATCTGGTTACAGTAATTGACCACCTTTTGGCTATCACCAGTATGTAACATTTATATTGTTTTAAAAGGGAAGCTCCATAGAAATAAAAAGATTCTTATTTAGATGTCAACCATTATAAGACATTTTGAATAGGATCTTTATTTTTTAAACTGTAAGTAACCTGCCACTAACGCAGCAAGGCACCTGCATTTGCAAGTGCCTTGCCCTTAAGCGTTTTCATGATATAAAATGGATATCGATTCAATCAAAGGAATTTAATTAGATGGTTTCGATTAATCCCTGTCCAGGTCTCATACCTCTTCTGAGCATTGGTTCAATCTGTCCGAAGATAATTTCAGGAACATAGGATACATCAGGTACTAAGAAGT
>CAYWVS010000008.1:0-61599 GCA_964461765.1 uncultured Anaerovorax sp. | reverse complement strand
GGTAAGCAAAGCAGTCATTACCTTGGTGGTACTGGCAGGATATAAGATTTTATCCTTATTCTTTTCAAAGAGGATTTTGCCTGTAGTGCCATCGATTAGAATAGCCGCCTCTGCTCCAAATTCAGGAAACGGGGTGGTATTTGTAATGGCAAATGTGGGGCTTAGCATACCAGAAATGAAAAAAATCATAGCAAATAATGAAATGATTTTATTCATTTGTTCTGGAAGTTTTATTAATCTATTTTTAAATTTATCTATTAAAAAAATAATCTGTGAGCAGATATCCACTTTCAAAAAATTGTCCTTTCTCGCCTTGCTTTTCATTGAATTTTTGCTCTTCATTTATCTTCTGACCCTTCCTGCTGTCGTAGATCACGAATGGAACCGTTGCAGCAGAGTGAGTCCTGATGGAAAGAGGTGTGCGGTGATCCGGTAAAATCATAATTTTAAACTCTTCCTCTTGACTCTCTAAATATTCCAGTACAGGTTTCATCACCTTTTCATCGATCAATTCCAGAGACTTGATTTTCCCTTCCAAGTCTCCTTGGTGGGAGCATTCATCGGGAGCTTCTATGTGAAGATAAACGAAATCCATTCCATTTTTAAAGGCTTCTTTAACAGCTTCCGCCTTTCCCGAAAAATTGGTATGTAGATTACCTGTAGCTCCCTCTACATATATGCTCTCCAATCCGGCACAGATTCCGATTCCCTTGATGAGATCTACTGCCGAAATGGTAGCGCCTTTTATGCCATATTTGTCATAAAAAGAAGAAAGGTTAGGCTTCTTTCCCTGACCCCAGATCCATAGAGAATTGGCGGGATTTAGTCCCTTTTTCACCCTCTCCACATTGATGGGATGCTTTGACAATTTATCGTAACTGGCCATCATTATTTCCTTGATAAATTCGCTATCCTCTCCCTTTGGTAAATGCTCCCCTGCCCTTTGGGTCAATACATCGTGAGGAGGAGTAAGGACTTGTCCCACAGTTCCCTCATTGACAATCATGGCATGGCGATAGCTGACACCGGGGTAAAAGTGAATGGTATCCGTTCCAAAAATCCTTTCAACTTCTTCGATTAATGTCTTTGCCTCTTCATTGGAAATATCTCCGGCACTGTGATCCCAAACCAATAAATCCTCGTATTTCAAGTTTTCTTGCTCTTCTGCAGAAATATGCTCCGGTGCCTTTAATGTCACCAGATTCACCCTAAATGCCACGTCTGTATCCTTCATCTGAATACCTATACTGGCCGCCTCCAAAGGGGATCTTCCTGTCAAATAAATGGCAGGATCGTATCCCATAACGGAAAGGTTGGCTGCATCGCTTCCCGGTGCTACACCCTCTGGGATAGTTTGTACCATCCCCACTTCTCCCCTCTGAGCCAAACTGTTAATGCAAGGCATATTGGCCACTTCAAGAGGTGTTTTTCCATCTAACTGATCCATTTTTTCATCTCCGGCTCCATCTGGAACCATAATTAAATATTTCATTCCGAATTCTCCTGTTCTTATTAATAATCATTATAGCCATAATGGCCAATTTTATGAATCATTGGTCTAAAGACCAATGATCTTTCCCTAAATTATTTATTCTTTTTAGACATTTACAGTGATTTTTTTCTTTACCATTTTACCATAAAGTGCTATAATAGAAAAGTATTTTAGTTAGAACTTTTATATAATCAGCTTGAAATAACAGTTTAAAGTGGGGAGCCTATTGAGGCTTTTCTATTTATATTAAAGTTATTTAAAGTCTACGGACTTATTACTCTGACGCCTAACATTGGCAACAAGGTAAGAATTTGAAGAGAATGGGAGCAAATCATTATGAAAAGAGAAAGAGTGTATAATTTTTCTGCCGGTCCATCCATGCTTCCTCTGGAGGTTATGATTGGTGCTGCAAACGAACTAACTAACTATCAGGGATGTGGTATGTCTGTTATGGAAATGAGCCATCGTTCCAAGGAGTTTGAAGAAATTCTTTACGGAGCTGAGCAAAACCTGAGAGATATTATGAACATTCCATCCAATTATAAGATTTTATTTTTACAAGGGGGCGGCTCATTACAGTTTTCCATGGTGCCTCTGAACTTGTTCCGCAATTCTAAAAAGGCGGATTATATCGTAACAGGAACCTGGGCAAAAAAAGCTGCTCAGGAAGCTGCAAAGTTTGGAACCGTTAACATCATAGCTTCCTCTGAAGACTCCAACTTTACCTTTATTCCAAAGGTAAAGAAAGAAGATTTCTCTCAGGACAGCGACTATGCTTATATTACAGCCAACAACACCATTTACGGCACAGCCTATAGAACGCTGCCTGATACCGGAGATATTCCTTTGGTAGTGGATCTTTCTTCCTCTATCTTATCAGAGGAGTTTGACGTATCAAAGTGTGGTCTCATCTTTGCAGGGGCACAAAAGAATATTGGCCCTGCCGGAGTAACCATAGTGATTATTCGTGAGGATCTTATTGGCTTTGCGGATAAATCTATTCCAACGATGCTAGACTATAGGATACATGCTGATAATGATTCCTTATATAACACACCACCTACCTTTGGCATCTACATGGCCGGAGAAGTGTTTAAGCACATTAAAGCTACCGGCGGTATTGCAGCTATGGAAAAGGCAAACAAGGAAAAAGCAAATATTTTATATGATTATATTGACAGCAGTTCTCTCTACAGCTGCCCTGTAGCAAAGGAAGACCGTTCTCTCATGAATGTTGTCTTTGTTACAGGCAACCCGGAATTGGATAAGAAATTTACTCAGCAATCCAAAGAAGCAGGATTGTATAACTTAGGCGGTCACCGATCCATCGGGGGAATGAGAGCCAGCATTTACAACGCTATGCCCAAAGAAGGGGTGGAAACGTTAATCGACTTTATGAAAAAGTTTGAAAAAGAAAACTGTTAAGATACAGGAGGTTACATGTACTCAATCAAAACATTAAATAAAATTTCCCCCAAAGGACTATCCCTTTTGAGTGATCAATATGAGTTAACAGAGGACGCTTCCACTGCCAATGGTATTTTGGTGCGAAGCCAGGATATGTTAACCATGGATTTCTCTAAAAATCTACTGGCCATAGCCAGAGCGGGTGCCGGTGTTAATAACATTCCAATAGATAGATGCTCTGAAAATGGCATTGTGGTATTTAATACTCCCGGTGCAAATGCAAACGCTGTAAAGGAATTGGTCCTAGCCAGTCTCCTTTTGGCTTCTAGGGATATTCTGCAAGGTTGTGCTTGGGTGAAAACCTTGGATTCCGATATTGCCAAAACCGTGGAAAAAGGCAAGGCTCAGTTTGCCGGAAACGAAATTAAAGGCAAAACCTTAGGTGTTTTGGGCTTAGGTGCCATCGGAGTTATGGTGGCCAACGCTGCCACTCAATTAGGCATGAAGGTTATAGGCTACGATCCTTACCTTTCCATCAAGGCAGCTTTAGGGCTTTCCAACAAAATTTCTGTAACAGACAGCTTAGAAAAATTGGTTTCACAATGTGATTTTATTTCCATACACACTCCTGTGCTGGAAAGCACCAAAGGCATGATTAACGAAACATTGATGGCCAACATGAAGGATGGAGTTTGTATCCTGAACTTCTCTAGGGATTCCATCGTAAATGATAATCATATGGCAAAAGCCTTGTCTTCCGGCAAAGTTGCAAGATATGTGACGGATTTCCCCAATGAAGCAGTGGCACACTTAGATGGTGTTATCGCCATCCCTCACTTAGGTGCTTCCACAGAGGAATCAGAGGAAAACTGTGCCGTCATGGCAGTAGAGCAGCTTATGGATTACATGGAAAACGGAAACATCGTCAACTCTGTGAACCTTCCGGAATGTACCTTAGGACCTTGCGAAAGCAAAGGAAGAATCGCCATTATGAGCAAAAATATAGCTAATATACAAGCTGAAATTACAGGAGTTTTAGCGGACAAAAACATCATTATTAGTAATCTAATCAGTCGTAGCAAGGGTGAAGTGGCTTATACACTGATAGATGTGGATACTCATTTGGATGAAGCTGAGCTTTCCAAGGCACTGGAAATTGAAGGCGTCATCAATGTCCGTGTGTTGAAGTAAGGGTGATTAAAATTTAATTTATTAATAATTTTATGAAGACATATATTAAGATAATTTAAAATTATTAAAATTTAAAATTATTAAAAATTGAAATATAATTGAAGATAATAATATAAAATTTAAACGGAAAATTTGAACTGCCATGGGGCGAAGCTTTGAGCAGTTTTGTAGTAGGTTTCTTTTATTCGAGGAATCAGTTTCTGAAAGAAAACACTGTTGTAAGGACTAAATTTGTTTTCTTTCATGAAACTGCCCGAGAATAAAAGGAAAACCTTCCAAAACTGTGAACTACTCCGCCACATGGCAGTTTTAAATTACTTATTTAGTTTCGTCCCAAGCTACGTTGAATTGGATACCTATGACCAAAATGTAGCCCAACAAGAAAAACCAGAACAAAAGTGCTACAATGGAGGCTAACCCACCATAAACTATATCATAATTTGCAAAAACTTTCACATAGTAGGTGTAAATTCTGGTAGCTATCAACATCCCTGCTGAGGCAAGTATACTGCCCGGCAAGATTTTTTTAAACTGCACCTTTTCTGTAGGTAAGGCATAATAATTATAGCTAATCATTAAAAAGTACAGGGCTAAGGCTACAGGCCATCGAACCCAATACCATATATTGGCAAACTCAAAGTTTAAATTTAAAAATTTCTTTGCATATGCAGTGATTAAATTGATTATTAATTCCCCATATACCAGAATAATCAAACTAAAGACCAGTGTAAACAAAGTAAAAACAATAGTCTTCATGGCTCTAAGTCTTTCTCTAATATATCCCTTTCCCATAGCCTCACCCGTAAAGGTGTAATTGGCAATTCTGGTCAAGGAAAACTGTGCCTTGGAAGCCGCCCAAAGTACAACAACCACCAAGGCTATGCTAATAGCTCCGGAAGACTTATAAGTAAATAAATCGGAAATGGTTTCCGATATTTCAGGTGCCATATATTGCTCTAAAAGTGAATTTAGTACGTCCGTGGAGATGGAAAACAACCCCAACAATTGACCCAACAAAATTCCTGTAGGCACTAAAGACATGAGAAAAAAAAATGCAAGCTCTGCTGCCACCCCCTGATAAAAAGGTTCCTGCATTTTTTTTATTACGAATAATATAATGTGAAAAAATCTCTTACCTGTCATTTTCCCTTTTCAGCTCCTGCAATTGATTCCTTAAAATGGATAAGGCTTTGGCTCTATGACTGATGGTATTTTTTTCTTCTGGGGTTATCTCCGCATAAGTTTTTTCAAAGCCCTCCGGTACAAAGAGGGGATCATATCCAAAGCCTCCGTCGCCCTTCTCCTGATCAATAATATAACCGGGGCATTCTCCCCTTGCTACAATCTTCTTACCATCCGGAAATAGCATGGTAACCACCGATACAAAACGAGCGCCTCTTTCCTTTTCAGGAATATCTTTCAGTAGACTCAATAGTTTTTTATTATTTTCTTTATCAGCTTCTGAACCCTCGACTCCCGCAAACCTTGCAGAATATACTCCCGGTGCACCTTGCAGTGCATCTACTTCGATGCCCGAATCATCTGCAATTGTTGGTTTTCCGCTATACTCCATAATAGCTCTGGCTTTGATTTCCGAATTTTCTTCAAAGGTATCTCCCGTTTCTTCTATTTCAAAATCCGGTATCCCTGCCTCGCTTCTGGAAATTACATTCATTCCAAAGCTCTTAGTAATATTCTCAATTTCTGATATTTTATGCCGATTTAAAGTAGCTGCAATAATGTTCATCTTTTTTTCTCCATCTTAAGTATATTATAGAATTAATGTGCTTTATACACAATTTCTTACAAATCACAAAATTACTTTTCCATTTATCTTACTTGGACTTCATAATGACACTTTCCACTATATTGGAGACATCTTCGCAGGCATCGCAACAGTTTTCCAAGTAATGAAGGGTCTGATCCCATGACATAATTTCAATGGGATCCTTACAAGTGATATAGAGGTTTCGAATGCTGTCCGTGAACAATTTGTCCCCCACCTCCTCCAACCGGTTTACCTCAAAGATTAAATCATTGATTTTCTCAGACTTGTGATAATTATGGAATTCTTCCAACATATGCTTGAGGCTTTTACAGCATTTAACTATTACCGAAGTAAACTTTTGCCCATCCTCCCGAATGACAGAAATGTTATACATATACAGTCTCAACAAAACATCTTCAATAGTATCAGTAACATTGTCAATGGCATCTGCAAGAGCCATAATGTCCTCACGTTCCAAAGGAGTGATAAAGTCCCTGACTAATCGATTGACGAAAATTCTCCTTTGGATGTCCGCACTATGTTCAATGGCGTGCATTTCCTCCATTTTCTCTTCTATCTCCGAAGCATTATAGTGGGCAAAAATATCGTGCAATAAGTTTGCAGCCTCACAAGTATACTCCATTAAGCTTACAAAGCCCTCAAAATAGTTCACCGGCTTTTTTCGCATCATTCTTTACGTCCTCAACCTTCCTAAAATAATTTAAAAAATATTAAAGTTAACAAAGCGCTCATGATTCCACAGCCCGGAAATGTCCAAACCAAAGATACCAACATATCCTTCATCAGACGAATATCCACAGTATAAAGTCCCTTTGCAGCTTCCGCACCTAAAATAGAGGAAATCTTAGTATGGTTTGTGCTTACGGGTACTCCTGCAAAGGATGCTAAAAGCAACGTTCCCATAGTGGCAAAATCCGCAGAAAACCCCTGATACTTTTCTAATTTAATTCTTTGAACTTCACCGGTACGCCTCATTCTCATGCCCCCAATAATGGTTCCTATCGTCATGAATACTGCACAAAGAAAAATCAACCACAAAGAAATTTGAAATTCTCTCGCCCCCCAGCCCCCTTCTTCTAAATAAAGTGCAATGACAAAAATCCCGATAAATTTCTGCCCATCCTGTGCACCATGCATAAAAGAAGTTCCTGCGGATCCAAATATTTGAGAATATTTAAAGAATTCAATAGCTTTATATCGATCTATATTTCTAAAAATAAATATGATTAGCTTTATCATAAGCCATCCGAAGACAAAGCCCACCAATAAAGAGATACCTACTCCATATACGATTTTCATCCATTGGGCTCCATTAACGGCATCCAGTCCTCCGGAAGTTGCAATGGCGGAACCTGTAATCCCTGCCACCAAGGCGTGAGTTTCGCTGGTAGGGAGACGGTACTTGTTAGCAATTAAAGTCCAAAGCACAATGGAAATCAATGCGGCGCTCAGGGCGATAAGACTCGTATAATAAGAGCTGTTGAACTTCACCAATTGATAAATGGTCTCGGCAACATGGGCACAAAGAGATGTCATGATGAGAACCCCAAAAAAGTGAAAGACCGCCGCAAGTATCACTGCTGCTCTTGTGCTTAAAGACCTTGTTGAAATCGAGGTGGAGATGGTATTCGGTGCATCCACCCAACCATTGATAACGATAACTCCTAATATTAAAATTACAATGACTGAAAATCTTGGATCTTCAGTCATTTGTTGAATAAACTCTCTAAGAGATACTGACATTTTCCTTCTCCTTATTGATGCCTATATTATTTTACCTTGAATTTGGAAATCAGTTCTCGCATTATAGATGCCTGAGATGATAGTTCCTCGGCCGCCGCTGCACTCTCTTCACTGGTGGCAGAGTTGGTCTGAATCACACAAGAGATCTGCTCTATTCCGAGAGTAACTTCACGGATAGCCTTTGCCTCTGATTGTGCATCTTCAGCAATTTTCTTTATAAATGTTGCTGATTCTTGAGCCCTTTCCATAACCTCACTTAAGGTATCAGATGTAATACCGGTAAGCTGAGAGCCTTTACTTGCTGCATCTACGGAACCTTCAATCAGGGCAGTAGTGGTTTTGGCGGCCTCGGCACTTTTGTTGGCCAAATTTCTAACCTCATCTGCAACTACGGCAAAACCTTTGCCCGCTTCCCCGGCTCTAGCTGCTTCTACGGCTGCATTTAGGGCTAATATATTAGTTTGAAATGCAATATCGTCAATAGTCTTAACGATTTTAGATATTTCAACTGATTTTGAATCTATTTGGGACATAGCTTCAGTCAATTGATCCATATATGATCTTCCTTCCAGAAGCTTTTCTCTGGCTGAGCGGGAAATCTCACTGGCGCTTTTTGAATTTTCAGCAGTTTGACCTATCTTAACCGAAACATCCCCTAATGTTGCCGAAAGCTCCTGTACCGAACTAGCCTGCTCGGTAACACCCTGAGCCAATATGCTTGCACCCTTTGCCACCTGATCAGATCCTGCGGATACCTCTCCGCAAGAAAGTACGATTTGGGACATTGTATAATTTAAAGAATCTATGATTTGTTGGATAGAGGTCTGCAATGGAAGAAAATCTCCCCTGTAGGGAACAATACCCTTTTCAATCCTAAGATCACCATCCGCTATCATTTTTAACTTGTCGATGGTATCAGAGATCATGTAGTTAAAGCCCTTTACCAACTCTGCTGTGGAGTCAGCCAAAACCTTGGTTTCGTCCTTTGTTGGTACGGTGGGGGTTTCACTTTTTAAATCACCTTGAGCTAAAAGCTTCAATCTGTCAGAGCATAATGTAATTGGTTTTGAAATGGATTTTCCGATTATGCGTGATACAATAAAACCTATAATAATAATTCCTAAGGTTAAGAAGAATTGAAGATTGGCGCTATCCTCTGCGGGCTGCATCATTTCCGACCTTTCTACAGTTAAAGCTATGCTCCAACCATCTGTTCCCGGTACAGGGGCATAGGCCTGAAAATATACGCCTCCGTTAAACTTATAGGTTGCAAACCCTAGGTTTCCTGCAATCATCTCCTGCTCAACGGGAAATAAGGATTGCATGTATTCATCATCCGGATTTGATGGTGCAGATTGAACGATATTTTCTTGGTTTAATACCAATTCCACGTCTTGATATGCAATGGTGGTTCCGTTTTTATCCAACATATAAGCATCTCCCGTTTTAGCAATGGAAGATACTGCAAGAATTGCATCTTGCAAAACTTTTGAATCACAGAAAAAATACAATACTTTGGCGGGAGTACCATTTTGATATATGGGAGCCGAAACCGCTATATACATGTCCTTTTTATCAGAAGTAATATATGGAGTAGACATATATGCCTTTCCTGCGTATGCTTCCTTAAAAAATGCTTCATTGGCGTAAGAACCGCCATTGACCAGGTCGTTTCCGTTTTTATCAAGAATACCTGCAGACCGCATATAATACTGGGATACCTTTTCGTTCAGATAGTTTTTTAGTTCTTCAACGGAAGCTGTATCACTGGTTAGAATAGGCGCGGAAGCCATTTCATTAACAGTATATGTATACGTCGTTATGGTTTTTTCAATATAATCTGCTGCAATTTTAGCTGAATTAGTTAAATAAATAGAAGATGTTTCAGTCGCTGACCTGCCCATCTCTACCATGGAAACGATACTTAATGTTGCCGCAACCAATATAATAGTCAGAACTAGTATCATGCTGATTTTATTCTGTAACTTCTTCATATTCAGCTCCTTCTTTAATTATTTACATATTAAATTAACTGTAGAATAATTTAATTAAATTCTACATATATATAGTAAATCTAATAGGATTGAATGTCAATGATTTCAAAATCTTTTTATTTTTTTTTATCTATATTTTTGTAAATTTAGGTAAATTTTTTTTTAATTAAATTAGTAAACAAGGCGGATAGGGATAGTCCCCCATGAGAGAGTCTAATAAGCACAAATCTATTCGAAAATATCTCTTGTCATAGACTTTTTGTTTTTTGGGTAAAACACTAGCTTTTTCTGAGCATCATAAGTAGCTAAAAAAACCTGAGACATGCTATCTATTTTTTCGTTTTGTAAATGATTTTCCAACCATTTTACATCCTTTCCAATGTACTCTAAATTATCAGTCATAACCTTCCCGTCTATAATTAGATTGACCAAGGGTTTCATTTCCTTGGGGGATTGGTTAAAGTCCTCTGGAGTGGTTGGTCGTTTTTCAGACTTTGGAAGAAAACTAATCTTTCCGTTTGCCTCTAAAATAGCAGACTGTATATCCTCCAAATCAAAGTATCCGCTATTTCTACATTGAGTTAAAAATTCATTTAAATCCAAATGTCCTTTTTTTAAGTTTCCTTCAAAAATCTTGCCATCTTCCAAAACAATTAATGCCTTACCCACCAACACTCGTCTGAGAGCTACGGATTTTTCCGTAGCAAAGGAAATGGCAATGGCTACTACTGCGTATACAATCATAGCCACCAAAGGAATCCTGAAGTCGTCCTTCAGTGAAATTGCCATCTCTGCCGCGATGGAACCGATGGTAATCCCTATAATATAGTCAAACATGCTTAATTGTGACATTTGTCGATTTCCCATAAGCTTTGTAAGAACAAACAGTGCCACCACCGATCCAAATGCTACCCCTGCTACTTTCAGTAATTCCATCATGATGTTGCCTCCTTCGTATCATCCAAATTTCACAAGGAATATTATTTCCAAATTATTTAGAAATATTAGATTATGGTAAAATATTGAACGGACTTTCTCCCTAGGCTCTCGCCCTTTCGGGTTCGAGTCCCGTTTTTTCATAAAAGCAATAAAAAACACCCCTGAGGGTGTTTTTTATTGCTTTGGCGGAGAGCATGGGACTTCGCAGCTGCTTCGCTTTGCTCACATCTGCCGTCCTACGGCTCCTCCGCAGTCGCCTTGGACCGTTCGCTGCTCGAAAGTCCAACGGACTTTCTCCCTACGCTCTCGCCCTTTCGGGTTCGAGTCCCGTGTTTTCTTAAAAGCAATAAAAAACACCCCTGAGGGTGTTTTTTATTGCTTTGGCGGAGAGCATGGGACTCGAACCCACGGGGCTTTAACACCTTACTCGCTTTCCAGGCGAGCTCCTTAGCCACTCGGTCAACTCTCCAAATGCTTGTCTTTTTTTCGGCACATGTATTAATTTAACATAGATTAAATAGAAATGCAAGTGTAAATAATTAGAAGTTAAAAATTTTTTATTATTCATCAACTTTATTATACCTGAATCAAAAGCCTAATGTTATTAAAAATCCATAATTCATCATACTTTTTTACTTTGTTAATAAGTTAACACATTATTTTTTGTGGTCAGATTTATTATTTATATTATCTTTCGACCCTATTGCAAATTTAAGTAAAAAATTCAATAACTAAAAATTTTAATTGAATTTTAAAAAAATACCATTTACACCTTTTCCCCATTTGATATCTTTATGAAAATTTCAGTTATCTTTTGATTATCCTTTGCATTATCAGATAATCTGTCATATACATTTTGAAAAGAGTTCTTAAATATTGCTATGAAATTTATATCGTCGGTAAATGCAAATCTCATCTTTTCATCAAATTCATCAAAGTTAGATGCCATTGCCCAAGTATGATCACAATACCACAAAACCTTGGAACTGCAAACATGAGAGTTATGTAAAAAAATTTTATACCGCTCATCTTTTAATAGGATATCTGCAGTGTCTTTAAAGTGTCGTAAATACTGCTCCCTGGTGACGGTTACGATTTTGCCTGCTGCCACGGAAAGAGAGTAGTTTATTACTGACTTAAACGAAAGAGAAGATAACAGTTCATCTAAAGAATAGTAAAACCCACTTGCCGGATCAGAGGTTGTGTTTTCAATATAGGTACGAAACATGTAATAAGTCTCAAAACACCTTTGTTTTACCTGATCTGAAAGCTTATTGGCTTGTAGAACTTCCTCTAACAATTCTTCACTCATGGTGGTAAAGCTTAATGTCTTAGCGCAATAATAGTAAGCTTTATTCTTTTTTTGTTCTGCCTTTAACATATCCACAATATGGTTTAAGTCCGATATTTTATCCGAACTGATTATGTGGGTGGACTGTGATTTCATAGATTCAAAAATATTTTCATTAGCGTTTATATATTTCCTATCTCTAAAGGAAAAAGCTCCTCCATTGTCAGCATTGTTTCCGGAATAACTCACAACCCCTATCTTATTCGGAATTATATACAGGTTCATTCCTAACATTTTTCTCATTCTGCTAGGAAGATTATAAATGACCATTTTATTGTAAAAGGATAATTCCATAAAATATTTATGGGCTTCCAAATTTACTTCTTCGCCTTGGTTAAAGTTGAGTAAAAGTTCCACCTTATGACCTAAGCTTAATAAACATTTTATTTTTGAATAAAACATATATAAATATTGCATGTCGCAATATAACCATTCCATATGATCACAAGAAAAAATCTTTACTATCACCGGATCAGTTGATTTTAGCGCTACATCAAGTACCGAAATAAGTGCATTCCGCCGTCCTTCGATGCCGTCATATGATATACAAACAAAGGAGGAATCATTTTGATAAGTGCTTAAATCCAAAGAAGGTAATTGGGCTTGTGCAATATCCATTATATAATTGCGAATACACTTTCTTAAAAATTCAGTATCTGGTTTTTTATCTTCCGGTAAAATGTAAATACCTTTAAAATAATCCTCAAGTAAATTATTTCCGATAGATTTATTCTTTTGTATAAAAAAATCAATTATTTTATCAAAATAAGGCATGTCTACAAGGGGGCGCCTCTTTCCACTACGCCACCTGCTGATGGAGGTTTGGTCAATATTGATGAACCTTGAAAGTTCCACAGCCGAAACGCTCAGTGTATTCATTAAGTTTCCTAAGTTTGATGTTTGTTTCTTTGTCAAGTTACCACTTCCATTCTTTCGTTGTAAGAGACGTCTTATGCAAATAACGGTTATTTTTTATATTGATTACTATTTGTGATTATATCAGTTATATTTTATTATGTAAATAATAAAATATCGAATTAATGCTTATAATTTTGGAACTAATCAAAAATTAGTCAATATATATGCAATAATTGGTTAATTGACTAACCTTGCGAATTTAAAAAAAATCTAATATTTCATTGACCCCTTGCCTCTATCGTGCTATATTAATAAAAATATTTAAAGATATGGTAAATTAGCATTTTAAAATTGTATGCATGATGAAACAAACTTAAAATTATTTCGGAGGAAGCAAATGAAGAATTTAAAAATTACAGCGAAACTATTAGTTGGCTTTGGACTTATTTTAGTATTGGTAATTATCCTTGGTACAGTTTCAATTAATCAATTGAACAAGCTTAATCAAACCTCAGAAAGTTTTGCGAAAATTTCAATACCTGCGGTAGATAACATTTGGACAGCGCGACGAAGTCTCCTTTCCATTCAACGTTATTTATTGCAAATTATTGCCACAAATGATGCAAAAGAGTTTGAAGATGATTTAGCAGCAATTACAGAGGACAGGAATGCTTTGATGGCAGCTTTAGACAACACCGTGGAATTGATTCCTGATTATGCCCCTCAAGTGGAAGTGATAAAAGCCGATATTTCTGCAGCGGGAAAATATCGAGAGCAAATTGTTAATTTAGCTAAAACACTTACTCCTGAATCCAATATTGAAGCATATAAACTGTTCACAAATCAATATGTCCCCGTGTTTGACAAAGTAGCAAAGGAATTGGTAAATTTATATGATGATATTAAAACACGAGTAGATACACGAGTTAATAGTGCTAATGCAACAGCAACAGCTTCATTTATTCTTGTTGCAATGGTATTAGGCATTGTTGTTTTGATTACTGTGATTGCAACTATTTTAATAACAAACTCCATAAAAAAACCTGTTAAGGAGCTTGAGGTTGCCGCAAAGAAATTGGCAAAAGGCGAACTGGACGTTAACATTACATATCAAAGTAAGGATGAACTTGGGGTTTTGTCAAGCGCCATGCGTGAAGCTATGACTAAGTTTCAGTTTTATATCGGCGAAATTACATATGCTCTGGGTGAATTTGCAAATAACAATTTTGCCATAAGAGATCCGAAAGAACATTTTATAGGTGATTTTAAAGTTTTAGAAGATTCAATCGCATGTCTGATGACAAACTTGTCAGCTACCTTAAATCAAATTAAAGTAGCCTGTGACCAAGTGTCCTCCGGCTCTGACCAAGTGTCCTCCGGTGCACAGGCCTTAGCACAGGGCGCAACGGAACAAGCAAGCTCTGTAGAGGAGTTATCCGCATCTATCACTGAAATTTCCGGACAGGTGAAACAAAATGCAGACAATTCTTCTAAAGCCAACTCTATGGCATCTGAAGCAGCACGGGCCATTGATGCTAGCAATACACAAATGCAAAATCTAATGGCAGCAATGACCAAGATTAATACAAAATCTTCAGAAATCAGTAAGATTATAAAAACTATAGAAGATATTGCATTCCAAACCAACATACTTGCACTGAATGCCGCCGTTGAAGCGGCCAGAGCCGGTGCAGCCGGTAAGGGATTCGCCGTAGTTGCAGACGAGGTTCGTAACCTTGCTGGAAAATCTGCTGATGCAGCAAAAAATACAACCGTACTTATTGAGGATTCAGTCAGTTCCATAGGAGATGGGGTTAAGCTTGCAGAAACTACCGCCAAAGACCTTGTGGGTGCTGTGGAAAGCGTAAAACGTACCACTGAGCTAATTTCTGAAATTACCGCTGCTTCAAACGAACAAGCTACCTTTATTGCTCAGGTTACCATTGGCGTTGACCAAATTTCCTCTGTGGTGCAGACCAACTCAGCCACCAGCGAAGAAAGCGCTGCTGCAAGTGAGGAATTATCTTCCCAAGCAACTCTTATGAAAGAACTTGTTGGCAAATTCACACTTATGGGTGATCATCCTATGTTTGAACAAAGTAGCTTTTCCCCCTCGAAAGTATCAAGCTTTTCTTCCTATGAAGCACCCGGTTTGCCTTCCAGCACAGTTAGCTTTGAATCAAGATCTAAATCATTTGATGCTTACGATCACAGCAGTAAATACTGATACTCATTAAGATAATATCATACAAGCTCATGTTCCTCTTACATAATAAAAAACGTGGAAATGACGGAATCAAAGATTCCTATTTCCATATGTCGCCCGCAAGGGGCGACTCTTTGCAAGGTACGTTCTTTGATATTCCGTTAATATCGTCTCCGACGATATTAACTACATAATAAAAAATCTAACAAAATCTTGTATATAACTGCGAAAAGGAAAAGGAGTGCCTTTTATCATAGCACTCCTTTTCCTTTGCCTTCAAAGATTTCTTATTGATATTCCCTGACTTTTTCTTCACCTCTTAAAATTCGTAGCGCCCCTAAACTTAACGCCTCCATCTCGTTCTCCCCGGGAAGAACCACTACAGGTGCTGCAAATTCCACTCTGGTTTTTACCAGATCTGTAAGCATTTTAGATTTTGCCGCTCCTCCTGTGAGAATGATGGCGTCAAATTTCCCATTCAGGACACAGAGCAAAAGGCAGATTCCCTTTGCAATCTGATAGGCTTGTGCTTCGTACACTAATTTTGCATAGTCATCCCCTGCCCCAATTCTATCCTCGATTTCTCTGCAATCACTTGTGCCTAGATGTGCATACATTCCACCCTTCCCCCGTACTCTTTTTTTAATCTCGTCCTTGGTAAACTTCCCTGAGTAGCATAGGTCAATTAAATTTAAGAGAGGTACGCTTCCTGATCTCTCGGGAGAAAATTGCCCATCATCATCCGACAAGGAATCCACAATCTTACCCTTGGAGTGTACGCTTATGGAAACACCTCCTCCGATATGTGCTACGATTAGATCCAATTCCTCGTAGGTCTTATGGATTGATTTTGCATATTCCATGGACTTTGCCCTACTGTTTAAGACATGGCAAAAGCTTTGTCTGGTAATCTCCGGAATCCCTGTGATTTTTGCTACATCCGGAAGCTCTGCAGAGGTTACTGCATCATAAATATATGCCGGAATCCCCAAGGGATCCGAAAAGCTCTTTGCAATCAACCCCCCTAGATTAGAAGCATGTGCAGGAATTTCATCTCCCCCCAGCTTTTTCTCCATAACCTCGTTCACTAGATATCCACCGGTTTTCATATTTGGCAGCAGTCCCCCGCGCCCCACTACCGCTGAGATATCTGAAAGGACTATGTTTCTTTCCTCTAAAGCTTTTTTAATTCGTTCCGAACGATATTGAAATTGATCGGTAATTTTGTCAAATTGCTCCAGTTCTTTTCCTTCATGCTCTATATTCTCCGAAAATACAGGTGTTTCATTTTCATATAATGCAATCTTGGTTGAGGTGGAGCCGGGGTTAATCGATAAAATCTGATAAACCTTATCCATTTTGTCTCTCCTTATGTCCTTATCCCTTTAGTACTTACTCCATATATCATCTTCCTATGGGGTTTCTCATTTACTCAAGGAAGCACAAAGTAAAATAGAATAATATTTTTCTTCAAAGGATGCTCCTCTGGAGGTCAATACAATGGGTACTTTTGCACCTAACACACATCCCGCCATGACTGCGCCGGCAAACTGTATCAAAGCCTTTGAAACAATATTCCCCGTTGCGATATCGGGTACCAGCATGATATCCACATCCCCGCAAACCTCACTGCTATAGCCCTTGATTTTTGCTGATTCCTTGCTTACCGCAAGGTCGAAAGAAATGGGACCCTCTAAAATACATTTCCCAAACCTTCCCTCTTTGCATAGCTCTTTCATCTTTGCGCCGTCCAAAGTTTCCTGCATCTTGGGGTTAATATTTTCCACAGCTGCCAAAGCCGCAACCTTAGGGCATTCGTACCCCAACTCGTGAAAAAATGTCACAGCATTATTAACGATTGCTTCCTTTTCTTCCAAAGTAGGGTATAACAGCATACCTCCATCGGTAAACGCCAAAAGCTTATGATAGGATGGGATTTGTAAAATTGCCAAATGTGACATAATCCTTCCCGATCCTATACCCGTTTCCTTGTTTACTACTTCTTTTAAAAGGGTACCTGTCTCCATTTTCCCCTTAATCAGCACATCTCCTTTTCCACCGGCAATCAAAGCTACAGATTTTTTCGCAGCTTCCTCCGGCGTGTTGGCTTCTACTATGACACGCTCTACCCATTCCTGCTGCCCACCATTTAGTTTTTCACAAATTTGTACAATGCCTTTTGGATCGCCCACCAAAGTGCAATCTGCAACTCCAGCTTCCCTTGCCCTTAAGACAGCTTCCAATGTATGTTCATCATGAGCACCTGCCACTATGAGGTTCTTTTTTTTATTTTGATTTTCATTTGATAAAAGCATTTCAAAATTTTGATAAATCATCCTTTACCTCTCGATTAAAAGCTAATAAAATTTCCTAAGAAAATAATGGTTATGGCAATAGGGCAAATATACTTTACAGAAATTTTCAACCAAAGTGCCACAGTTTTACTCTTTACATTAGCCGCCTTTACAAAGTTGTCAATGCCCCAAATCCATCCTACGAATATAGAGATCAGAAGCCCACTGATAACCAGAAGATAATTGGATGTATAAAAGTCTACGTTATCAAAAAAGCCCGGTATTACAATAGCACAGCTTCCTACAATAAGCACACCAATCATGGTCACTACCACTGCCTTCCTTCTAACCATGTCAAAAGTATCCATAACTACGGCTACCACCGCCTCCAATAGTCCGATTGCAGAAGAATATGCAGCTAAATAAAATCCGATGAAGAACAAGGCCCCTACGGCATTTCCCCCTGCAATATTGTTAAACACGTTAGGAAGTGTGATCAAAGTCAGACCGCCTCCTGCTGAAGGCTCCAATCCGAATGCAAATACCATGGGGAAAATCATAAAGCCTGCTGCCAAACCTGCTACCAAAATAGCCGTACAAATCACAGTAGAAGATCTGACGATGTTTTCACTTTTATTCTTGATATAACTTCCAAAGACCATGGAGGCTACCATTCCTATTCCAATAGCGAAAAAGGCCTGACCTACAGCTGCCGTTACTGAATGAAACCCGAAGCTTTCTACATTGGGCATCATTAGAAACTCTATTCCCTTTTCTGCTCCTTCCACACGAAGCCCTATAAAAATGCATGCCAACATGATGAGAGCAAGTAAAGGCAGAATTAATTTATTAAGTTTTTCAACGCCCTTTTGCAATCCCGCCATAACAGCTCCCGCTACCAATATCCAGTTGATGATGGCAAACAGGAACATTTGCTTATAGTCGCCTCCCAAGGCAAGAAAAGAGTTCAATATCCCTTCTGCATCCATTCCTGTAAAAAAACCGCTGGAGGTTCTGTAAATGTAAGCCAGAATCCAAGCGTAAACAGGGGCAGTGTAAGATACGATCAGCATTCCAACTAATATATGAAGATATCCTGCATAGTACCATTTTTTATCCGGTGCCAACTCCTTATAAGCGTTTATGGCCGTTTTTTGTGTGGCAAATCCAATAGAGATTTCAGCGGTCAAAAGTGGAATTCCAATAACTAAAATAACGAGAATATATGTTAAAATAAACAAAAATCCTCCGTTGCTTCCGCAAACATAGGGAAACCTCCATAAGCTTCCTACACCCACGGCAAAACCTATGATGGTTAACAAAAATCCGATTAAGGAACTAAAGCCTTCTTTATTTTTATGTGACATAACCGGTCTCCTTTTCTAATGGTACTTAAGCAAACATTCCACTCTATCCATAAATGATATCTTCACAGATCTTATAGACACACTCCGTAGGCGTAATACCCAATTCCTTTGCTTTGGTTAAGCTTTTCCAAGTATTCCCTGGGAGAATGGCCTCTATCTTTCTGTTTAGGGACTCTGTATCTCCATCATACAGGTATTCTTCTGCACCGCAGATTACACCTGCCGTATTGTGCCACCATTCTGATTGGAATAATATACCTTGATCAGCAATCAATTTAGCCAATCGATATTCCTCTTCCTGACTTGTGGCCTTAAGCTGATTGTTGGCAGAACCCCAAATGTACTTGCATTGAAGTTTTGGTATATTTTCTTCGTGGAAAATGCCCCCGATGGCAGATGGGCAGAGGATATCCACCTTCATTTCCAGAGCAGTTTCCAGGGGAACAATTTCTACACCTCTGTCGGGATGCTCCTTCAAAAACTTTTGGCAGACTTCTTTATTAATATCTGTTATGTAAAGCTTTACATCTTCTTGCAGCAAATATTCTCCCATGTACCAACCTACTGCTCCCAGACCGATGAGGGTAACGGATTTTCCGTCTAAGCTTTCTGTACCCTCTTGAAATTTCACTGCTTGTTTTAAAGATAAGTAAACACCATATGCAGTAGGCTTTCCTGTTTCTCCCGTCTTTGCACTAGGCGCTCCTGTATACTGCACAGAAAAGCCTTCCTTGTGCATTACTGCGGACATCTCTGTAGGGAAATTCATATCAGGTCCCGTCATATCCCTACTGCTGTCAAGGGCAAATCCTAAAAATCCCATGATCTGCATATTAGTCAGATCCAGGGGAGACATCTGAACTGTAGATTTACACCCGCCGAAGGGCAAGCCCCCTGCCACGTTTTTAAAGCTCATTCCTCGTCCCAAATTTAAACCGTCAATAATGACATCGATTTCCGGTTCGTCCTCGGGGTGCCTTCGAATTCCTCCTGCCATAACAGCGTGGCTTTTGTTATTAATCCCCAACTTTCTGCTGTGCATATGCATCATATATCTGATGTCGTATTTTTCATAATAGAGTGCATCAATTCCAAAATGTTTACCTTGTTTGACCAAATCCAACACTTCGTCCAAGTAATCTTCCAACTCATACTTTTGAAACAGCTCTCGTACTTGTTTTGTGTTATAATATTTGGCGTCATCTGTGTAGATGTCATCCAGATAAAACTCTTTGTTGTACTTGCTGAAATCAAAATCAGGTTCCCATTCCTTGGCGGCAAATAAATGGAATGTCCCTTTTTTAAAATTATGCCTGATCTTTAAGGTTGTAAGACCTGCTGCCTTTAAAGGTGTAAATAAACTTCTCATATGATTTTCCTCCTCTGATTATTACTGGTGAATGAGACAAATAGACAAATAAATTTTATTATATCTCATATCTTTTATAATTCAAAGAGCAAAGACACAATTTTTAAAAAAACATTTATTAAAAAACTTTATTAAAAAACTTTATTAAAAAACTTTTGCAAAATTTAAAAACATATGATAAACTTCTCTTGCAATAAAGTAAATAGATAATTACCGGTATGAAGCTTTTATTTTAAACTTTATAGTAACCTACAATTTAATAAGACAGTTCGCAACCATCCTGTCTCAAAACAAAACTATTTATCTATAAAAAGATAAGCGGAAAATTTGCTAATTATACTTTATGAATTTTGGTAAATGGATACCAAGCATAAATAATTATCATTTATAATTTCATAAATCATTAGCATTAGATTTTTGGGGAATTGTTATTAGGGTGCGTTTCTGTGCCCATTTTTTTATGAGAAAAATTTTAAATTAACGGAATAAAAAAATTCCAATTTCCACATTGCATTATAAGGAGGATTACTGAAAATGTCCAATGAACTAATACTTATTTTAAACCTTTTTTTCATCTATGGCAGCGTGTTTGTCAGCTTTAAGTTGTTTGGAAAAAAAGGATTGTTTTGTTTTGCTGTGCTAGCCGCTATTGCTGCAAATATAGAGGTTTTGATACTGGTTAATGCCTTTGGCATGGAGCAAACCTTGGGCAACATACTCTTTGGCTCTACCTTTCTCGTCACTGACATATTAAGTGAGCTTTATGGAAAAAAAGAAGCTAGGGATGCGGTAAACATTAGTATTTTTATTTCAATTATCTTTATAATCATCACCCAATCCTGGTTTTTGTATGTCCCCTCTCCCCAAGATTTTGTCATGGAAAGCATCCACAACGTCTTTTCCAACACTCCTCGTGTTATGATATCCGGCCTTTTAGTCTATGGTATCGTGCAACGGTTTGACGTATGGCTCTATCATAAAATATGGCAGATCACGAAAGAGAAGTCAGGCTCAGAGAAACGGTTTTTATGGCTTCGGAACAATGGTTCAACTCTTGTAAGCCAACTGCTGAACAGCGTGCTATTTACACTGGCTGCCTTTCTGGGGACTTATGATGCCGCTACTCTCATTGCCATCATTTTATCCAGCTATATCATTTTCATTATCACAAGCCTGGCCGATACCCCTATCATTTACTTAGCAAGGCTATATTTTAAAAAAGAGGTTAAGATATAACGCCTTAACCTCTTACCCTATTACTTTTATTAATCGTACTGAGGTGAATATTTTAAGGATTCACCTCTCCCCCGAAAATTCCTAGGCATTGTTCAAATAGCTCAAATTTATCCTCCTTATGAGTTAAGAAATTCTCAAAATATCCTAAACCGTCAGCATGGTATAGGCCTGAGATTAATTGGAAGGCTAAAAGATCATAGATACCATCTTCATTGACATCTACAGGAAATATGGAAGATACAGGATCCACATAACCCTCAATTGGTTTTTTCAACCTTCCCATTGAATCATAGATTTCATTTAAGTACTCCGGGCCCCTTTGAGAAATATCAATGATATACTTTTTATTGTTATTTAGACTTAACGCTTCCACCTTGTAAAAATCCTTATAGGAAACTTTGTATCGGTATAAAACATTATACTCTTCTGATGAAAACAATAGTTTTACTTGGTCATTTACAAAGGAATATATGTAATCATAAGTCATGCCACCACTTCCACCGGAATTGATGGTTAAAAATACATCAGAAACTCCGTCTCCTGTAAAATCACCTAAAAACAGTCTGGGATTATACCCTCCATAAGGAAGATCCACAACTAAATTCATTCCCTTTCTTCCATTTTTAACTATAAGCTCTAGATTGTCAATAAAACCTCCTTCAGATTTTTCCATCCCCGTAACATATATCTTATCAATTTTTTTATCTCCCGTAACATCTCCCGTAGCCCATGTAATCACGTTTCTTTTCATATTCACCACCTCATTTATCATTATATGTCAAAACTGATAAAATACGAAAAAAATAAGTGATTTTTTATATAAAAGTTGTTATAATACATTTATAATTATAAATTATAATTTTTAATCTTATATTCATTTTTTTAGCATTAAAATATTTTTATAATTCATGGCAAAGGAGGCGGATATGAATTTAAACAAAAAATTGATGTTGACCATTATTCCAATTTTAATATTGGTTTGTTTGGTTGCGATTTACTCAAAGCTGACATCCACAAATAACTTTTTAAACAAACAAGCAGAGTTAAAACTTTCCGAGCAAGCTACAGGGATTTCTGCTAAAACGGACGCTTACTTTAGAAAATTCATGGACAAGTTGGAGAGTTTTGCAGAAGAAGCAGCTGTTCGGAATCCTTTTGAGGATCCTACAGGGTACGAACAATATTTAGCAACAAGGATGAAAAACAGCCCTGGTGTGTTAACCGTATATATGGCAAACCCTCAAAATGGATTCATAGATTCCACCTTCTGGGTTCCTGATGCTGACTTTGTTCCAACACAAAGAGATTGGTATACCTCAGCTCTCAATAGTGACAAGGTTGTCATTTCCGACCCATATATCGATGCCCACACGGGAGACAGTATAATTTCTATATCAAAGAAAGTTGAAAATAACGGTATTTTATACGGTGTCATTTCTTTAGATTTAACAATTAATGAACTTATCAACTTCATTAATACTACTGTCAACGAAGACGGTACCTATTCCTTTCTCGTAGATAAGGCCGGCCAAATTGTAGCCCACCCTATCGATAAATTTAAACCTAAGGGAGACACTCTACCCAACTTGACTGACGTGGAAAATGGCATATATGCCCCTGTGGTTGATATAATAAAAGATCAACAAAGTTATATCAAAATAAAAGATTATGACGGAAAAGAGCGTATATTTACCGTTCAAAGCCTTGAAGATAGCGAATGGTTTATCGTATCAAACTATTCTACCGATTCTTTAAAATCCGCCTTACTGAAGGGAATGATCAGTGGCATTATTATCTTTGTTGTTTCTGCCGTCGTAGTCATTTTAATGTTGGTTGTATTCTCGAAAAAATATTTTACACCAATTGTGGATATTTCCAAGGTTCTGGAGGAAGTGTCCAACGGAAACTTAAGGGTGAACACAAGTCATATCAAAAATAACAGTTTTGAGCTTAATAAACTTCTCAATTCCCTTAATAAAACTACTGATTCCATTCAATCATATATTGAAGAAATCGATAGAATTGCAGATCAGATGGCACAGGGTAATTTTGATGTATCCACTTCAAAGACCTTCATCGGCGATTACAAGTCTATTGAAGAATCACTAATGCGGCTGAGCCGAGAAATGTCCTATACCTTATCTCAGATCGGGACAACTGCAAGCCAAGTATCTCAAGGGTCTGAGCAAGTATCCCATGGGGCTCAATCATTGGCGCAAGGTGCCGCCCATCAAGCGAATTCCATTGATAATCTCTCTCAATCGGTAAATGTCATTTCTAATCAGATTAAAGAAACTGCTGAAAACGCTGTAAAAGCTAGCGAATTATCTGAAGTAGCCTCCATGGCCATAACTAAAGGAAATGAACAAATGCAAAAATTAATGCTTGCTATGAAGGACATCGACTTAAAGTCTACAGAAATTAGTAAGATTATTAAAACCATTGAAGATATTGCATTCCAAACAAATATTTTGGCTTTAAATGCTGCAGTGGAAGCTGCAAGAGCAGGAGAAGCCGGAAAAGGTTTTGCAGTAGTGGCAGACGAGGTGAGAAACTTGGCAGGGAAATCCGCTGAAGCAGCAAAAAATACTACCACCTTAATCAGCGCATCTGTTAATGCCATATCTGAAGGGGTAAGCTTAGCAAATGAAACTGCGGCTGAACTGGAAGAAATCGTTGGAAGCGTAAAGGAAACAACTGATACCATCAGCGACATTACAAAGGCCACTAACGAACAATCCTCGGAGTTAGCAGGAATCACTTCAGGTATAGAACAAATTTCTTCTGTGGTTCAGGTCAATTCTGCCACCAGCCAGGAAAGCGCTGCCGCCAGTGAGGAACTATCCGGTCAAGCAAATATGTTAAAACAATTACTGGTTAAATTCAAATTAAAAAATTAAAAAATTACAAAATATGAAAATGCTCTTAGATTTTCTTGGTATTCATTTAACCTTTAGGAATTTATAAAAACAAGGCCAAGGAAATCAAGACCTATTTTCACAATTATATTTAACAAACGACTAAAAAGCAATGCAATTGAAAATCATTATAATTTTAACTCTAAACCATAAACATAAACTCTAAAATAAAAAAGGTGGCTTCGCCACGTTAGTGCGGGCGTTGCCCGCAATTTTAAGCGGTAACCTTTTTTGATATTCCAGAAATATCGCAAGCGATATTTCCTACATAATAAAAAATAGGAGACATGTTAGTATTATGAAAATAGCAATTGTAGAAGATTTACAGTCCGATAGAACCATTCTTTCACGGTATATTCAAAAATATGCCAAACTTAACCATATAACTGTTGACATAAGTTTTTATGAAAGTGGAGAAGAATTTCTTGAAAATGCACGCTTATCAGAATTGGATGTCGTATTTTTAGACATTTATATGCAAGCGTTAAATGGTATGGAGGTTGCACAAAAGATTAGGAATGATGCATCAAATTGCTTAATTGTCTTTGTTACAACTACAGATAGCTTTGCAGTACAAAGTTATCATGTAAATGCTTTGTACTACTTGGTGAAGCCTTTTCATTTTGAGGCTTTTTTGCCGGTAATGAAACGAGTACATAAAAGCCTAAAAACCAGTTCCCTTTACATTGAGATAAAATCTAGTAGGGAAATGCGTAAAATTTTGCTTTCTAATATTATTTTAGTGGATTATTATGCTCATTATGTACAAATTCACACACAGGATCAAATGATTAGAACGTATATGAAGTTTGCAGAAATTGAAAGCATGTTACTTGAATACCCCGAATTCCTTTGTTGCTTCCGCAATATCATTATCAACATGAATGCTGTTAAAAAAATTGATGGCAAGGACTTTATCCTTATAAATGAAAAGCGAGTTCCCATTAACAGAAGCCGCTCTAAAGAAATAAAGAGTGAATATGCTGATTATATGTTTAATAAATTAGAGGCTAACGCATAATTAAGTTAATTCTGATGCTTAATTAAGTTAATCCTGACGCTTAATCAAAATAATGCTAAAACATAGGATCGCGGAGCAACTTATAAAAAGCTAATCCTAAAACCATAGGATCGCGGAGCAACTTATAAAAAGTTATTAAGGAACTCAGGACATTTTTTCAATTTAGGCCTTGCTCCAAAATTTCCTTTTCATCTTATGAGATATTATAATAACTTGAAAAACCCTTTAAAAGCATTGGGAAGCGGTATATGTTCCTCCAGTGCTTTTTTACTTACCCAATCCCATTCATGGTTTTGGTTTAAGCAATCTACCCTGTACCCCACCATATGCCATTCCCTATGGGTAAAAATATGCTTGCTACTTATCTTCTCGGTTATTTTGTCTACACAAATCCCCCACTCTTGTAAAAGTACAGCCATCTCTTCAGGCAACAACCAACCTTCTACATTTGGAAATTCCCAAAGTCCTCCCAGTAATCCACCCTTCTGCCTTTTCCTAATGGCTATGGTATCTTGGCAATGAAGAACAAAAACCGTTTTTAGCTCCTTTTTTCGTTCTTGCTTTTTTGTTTTTAGTGGCAAATTTTGCTGAGTGCCCTTTTCATAAGCTTTACAGAGAAAGGTTAATGGACAATCCACGCATTTTGGTACACCTGCCGGTGTACAAACTACCGCTCCCAGTTCCATTATGGCCTGAGTAAAATCTCCGCATCGATCAGTAGGGTATATTTCTCGCAATAACTCTGTCACTTCTTTTTTAAAAGCCGTATCCGTAACATCTCGATACTCTTCAAAGAGCCTTGCCATCACCCGCATGACATTGCCGTCTACAGCAGGTACCGGAAATCCAAAGGAGATGGAAGAAATGGCTCCTGCCGTATATTCTCCGATACCCGGTAATGACAAGATATCTTGAAAGGCTCGGGGAAATTGTCCCTTAAATTCTTCCATGATGATCTTTGCCGCCTTCTGTAAATTCCGTGCACGATTGTAATATCCCAAACCCTCCCAAAGTTTAAGAAGAATAGTCTCATTCACAGTGGCCAAGCTTTCCAAATCCGGCAGAGTAAGTAAAAAACGGTCAAAATACGGTTTTACAGCCTCCACTCTGGTTTGCTGTAACATAATTTCCGAAATCCATACCCTGTAAGGGTCTTGGTTTTCCCTCCAAGGCAGGATTCGGGCATTTTCATCGTACCAAAAAAGGAGAGGCAAAACTATTCTTTCAAGTTCTATGGAATGATTCATTTATAAGCACTCTTTAACGGAGGCTTTCATCTCCGAAATTTCCAAAACTCCTGTATGTTTTACTTTTTTTGTTTTTAAATCTTTTAAGCCTTTGGGAATTTTCACCTCGGTTTTTTCAAACAGTAAATCAACATTTAAAAAGCCGTCCTCTTCAGGGGAAATGCCCACAGCCTCACATACGCTATCCGCAAATTTATATGCACTGGCAGTAGAAGCTATAACCGTAGGGGTTTTATCTCCCGTAGCAGTTTTATAGTCCTCATAGACCTTATATGCCACCGCTGTGTGGGTATCCATTAGGTATTGGTGTTTTGCGTACATTTCACCGATGGTCTCATTGGTCTCACTCACGTTGGCAAAACCGCCGTAAAATAATCGAAGCCCCTCTTTGATCTTATCATTGACCTCATAACACTTGTTTTTATCCAAACTCTCCATTAAAGCAGAAATTTCCTCTCCTTTGCTTCCACTTAAATGATAAAGCAGTCTTTCCAAGTTACTGGAAATTAAAATATCCATGGAGGGGGAATTGGTGAGATAAAAGTCTCTGTTAATATCGTATACCCCGGTATTGATGAAATCCGTTAGGATCTTGTTTTCGTTGGATGCACAGATGAACTTTGCAATAGGAATCCCCATGGTCGCTGCGTAGTAGGCAGCCAAAATATTGCCGAAATTTCCTGTGGGAACTACCACATTCATGGGTTCTCCTTCTTTTATCTCCCCTGATTCCAACAGCTTAATATAAGCGAATACATAGTAGGCAACTTGCGGTACAAGACGACCGATATTGATGGAGTTTGCAGAAGAAAGCTTGCAACCCTTTTCTGCTAGTTGTTGTGCAAACTCTTCATCATTAAAGATTTGTTTCACCCCTGTCTGGCAGTCGTCAAAATTTCCTTTTACAGCAAAAACGTGTACATTTCCACCCTCTTGGCTAGTCATTTGTCGTTCCTGCACCTGGCTGACCCCATCCTTTGGGAAAAACACAATTATCTCAGTATTTTCAACATCTGCAAAGCCCTCTAAAGCGGCCTTTCCCGTATCTCCAGAAGTGGCTGTAAGGATGACGATTTTCTTATCCTCATTTTCTTTCTTCATGGCAGTGGTCAATAAGTAAGGAAGTATGGATAAGGCCATGTCCTTAAATGCGGCGGTCTTTCCGTGGTAAAGCTCTAGAAAATATGCATCCCCCGCTTTTACGAAGGGAACCACTTCCTTAGCTTCAAACTTCTCGTCGTAAGCTCCCTTTATGCAGGCTTTAACTTCCTCTTCCCCATAATCAGGGAAAAATGCTTGAATTACAGGAAATGCTATCTCTTGATAAGACTTGCCTTTCATTTGGCTAACGTCAAAAGGCAATGACGGAATCTCTTCCGGTACAAACAGGCCCTTATCCTGAGCAATTCCTTGGATAATGGCTTCAGCTCCTCTTTTTTTGTCCTGACTTCCTCTGGTGCTTTTATAATAAATCATATTTTCTCTCCTTTATGATAAATTTTACTGCGTTATACAGCTACTGATTCTTTCTCTAACCTTCTCATCACCTAAAATTTGCTGAATCTCCCATAAGTCCGGGGATTGGGTTTTCCCCATGATGGCAATTCGTATGACGGTACTGACATCCCCGACATGCCCCTTATATAACTCCGGATTTTTTTTGAAATCCTTAGGCTTTGCAGCATATCCATTGTTTATCGACAATAGGCGAATTTTGTCAAACCATGCGCCTTGATCATCATTAAAATCATAAGAATTCAAATACTCGTTTAAAATTACATTGACATCATCAATTGTATTCTCCGGATAAGGGTCTCTCTTGGTGGGATCAAAATAGGCATCATAAAAATAGCAGACAAACTCCATCATTTGTTTTCCAAAGATCAAATCCTTTCTCGGCTTATCTCCGTTACGACCGATGTTTAATGCATGGGCTAAATAGGTTTTAGCGGCGGTGATCCTATCCTCGTTGGTTATGTCATCCTTTACCATACCTCTCATAGTCCTTAGGATTACATAAAATTCAGGTTCGTAAACCTTCGCCCAATCCAAGAGAAACTCCGCCAAATCTTCGGCTGAAATCCTTCCAAGGACTTCTTTGCTCACATCATTTAGTTTATCCAAATCAAAAAGGGTACCGGAGCTACTCATCTTTTCCGTAGTAAACCCAAATTCATCTATAGGGGCGAGAGGGTTTTCAATTCTCCATTCCTCAAAGTTGGAGTTCAATATGGTAAGGAGATATTCTCTTACTGCATGAGGATGATACCCCTGCTCTTTATAGTATTCCAAAGAAAGCTCCGGGTCCTTCCTCTTTGAGAGTTTTCGTTTTACATCCCCATCCATCTTCATTAAAACCGTCGTGTGGCAATAGGTGGGCATTTGCCAATCCAAAGCTTGAAAAAGTGCCACGTGAATGGGCAATGACGCTAACCATTCCTCCCCTCTTAAAACATGGGTGGTTCTCATAAAGTGATCATCTACCACATGGGCAAAATGATAAGTAGGAATTCCATTTTTCTTTAAGATAACCACGTCCATTTCATTCTCAGGCATTGACAGGGTTCCTCTGATGGCATCCTCCACTGTAAAGTGATTTTCAGGACTTCCCGAGGCTTTGAAACGCACCACATATTCCTGCCCTTCAGATAAGCGTTTTTCTATCTCTTCATAGGGCAAATCTCTATGGGTTGCCCACTTGCCATAAATGCCTGGGGTTAGCTTAAGCACTTCTTGCTCTTGACGGATTGCTCCGATTTCGTCTTCTGATAAAAAGCAAGGATATGCTTGTCCCATTGACACAAGATATTTAGCCATGGATTGATAGATTTCTCCTCGATTGCTTTGATAGTAGGGACCGTAGCCTCCCAATTCTTGGTCTTTAAAGGCTCCTTCGTCAAAGTTTACACCAAAGTAGGATAAGGAGTCGATGACGGCATCCACAGCACCTTCCACCTCTCTCTTGTCGTCCGTATCCTCGATTCGAAGATAAAAGGTACCTCCACTTTGATGTGCTAATCGTTCATCAGCAAAAGCTCCATAGAGATTGCCTAAATGGATAAAACCTGTGGGGCTTGGACCTAATCTGGTAACCTTGGCACCGGGAGGCAGTTCTCTTGCGGGAAAAATGGCCTCGTAATCTTCCGGAGTTTTGTTCATATGAGGAAACAGCAAACATGCCAGTTTTTTATAATCCAATTTATTTCTCCTTTCGTTCCTTTTGTATCCTTATAGCTAACTTATCATAAGTAATTTATTTTTAAATCTACTTATTGTATTTATTTTAAATCGTTAATACTTTTTGTATTTTTTAAATTGATCACTTATTGAAATTTATTTTAAATAGCTTATAATTATCAAATTTATTTTAAATTCATTTATATTATTCATATTTATTTTTTATTTAATTTAAACTTGTTGAAATTATTTTTTAAATCCATATACTTGTTGAAATTAATTTTTAAATCTGCTATACTTGTTGAAATTTCTTTATTATCCCTATTATACCTTCCACTATGCCAATGTATCCCCTATTTCTCTGGTGCTTCATGGGCATCAATGTAATATATTGAATTATACCTTGCATGTTAGCCAAAAGTCAATCTATATTGGTCTTTGATCATGTTTCTACCACCACTCTTTTGATATTTCGTCATATGTTTTTTTACAATATTGCCCACGTAAAGAACGTGGAAATGAATCGTCTTTGATGATATTGCCTCCGTAATAAAAAACCCCCAAAGAATGGGGGTTTTTTGTTTTAGCAATTGCCTGTATGTTTTAAAATATAAGCTTTATTTACGATACTAGCACTTGCTTGTGTAACAGTTGCAGAATATGATTACCAGTAACAAGAAGAAAAATAACAAGCTGGTATCAATTCCTTCTCCATTGAGGAGTCCACATCTTTCTGACATATTATTCACCTGCTTCTATAAGAATTAGTTTGTATTATACAGTATGAAAATAGGTCTTAATGTGTGCATAACAATCTAGATTTTTTTAAATTATCTCTTATTTAATAATTGATGAGTTACTTTATCAAATTCATCTTCGATTTCTTTTGGCACCTTTGTGAGAGCGCTGACTGCCAAAATCACCACTGAGGCGGAAATGAACCCCGGAATAATTTCGTAAATATCAAAAATTCCACCGGATTGAGTATACCAGAATATATCTACTACTCCCCCTGTGATCATTCCTGCTACTGCCGCCGGTAAGGTCATTTTCTTGTAAAAGAGAGCAAATAAGATCAATGGTCCAAAGGCGGATCCAAATCCTCCCCAAGCACAGGAAACCAAGCCAAATACAGAACTGGAAGGATCCAGAGCGATAAAGATGGCTATCACGGTAATCACAGCTACGGTAATTCTGCTCACCCATACCATGGATGCTGATTCAGTATCCTTATGGAAGATGGTAGCATACAAGTCCTTGGAAATGGAAGATGCTGATACCAACAATTGAGAGCTGGCTGTGCTCATAATGGCCGCCAAAATAGCTGTGAGCAACAATCCTGCTACCACATCGGGGCACATTGCATTGATCATAGCCATATATACCACTTCCCCATCGGCTAAGTCAGATAAATATGCTTTTCCAATAATTCCGATGAGCACCGCTGCCGTTAAAGTAATGATTACCCACGCCATAGCAATAATCCTGGATTTCCTTATTTCATCAGGAGAGTTGATGGCCATAAATCTGGCTAAGATATGGGGCTGCCCAAAATATCCTAAACCCCATCCTAATGCGGAAGCTAACAGCAAAGTATCCACTGACCCATTTTTTTCGGGAAAGAATCCAAGGGTTTCAGGGGTAAGAACCGATAACCTGTAGGTTACTTCATCCCATCCTCCCATTTGAACCGTTGCAATAACCGGAACGATGATTAAAGCAAAAAACATAATGGTTCCCTGAATGGTATCCGTCCAACAAACCGCTGTAAACCCTCCCATGGCAGTATACAGTAGGATGATGGCAGCGCCGATTACCAGGCCCCATACGTAATCTATTCCAAAGATAGTGTTAAAAAGCTTTCCTCCTGCAGCAAATTGAGAAGAAGTGTATACTAAGAAGAATATTACGATAAAAACAGCAGACACAGTCTTTAGTACATGCTTGTGATCCCTAAATCTATTTTCAAAGAAATCCGGTAAGGTCAGTGCATTTCCGGAAATTTCGGTGTATTTTCTAAGTCTTTTGGCCACAAATAACCAGTTCAGATATGTACCGATCATCAGTCCAACGGCTGTCCAGATGGCCTCAGAGGTTCCTGCATAAAGCACATAGGCCGTGCCGGGAAGTCCTATGAGAAGCCAACCGCTCATGTCAGAAGCTTGTGCAGACATGGCTGTTACCCAGCTGTTCAGCTTTCTACCTCCTAAAATATAATCTGATAAATTTCCGGTCTTGTTGTAGAACTTAAATCCTATCAACACCATCAGCGCTAAATAAAGTACAAAAATAATTGCAATAATGGTCATATTAACTCCTAACTATCGTTTCTTTTCATTTTAAAGCATAAACATGGGGCAAAGTACGATTAAAAATATAAAAAATGATCTTTGATATTCCATCGATTGATTTTATTTAAATTTTTTATTTATTAAATAAATTTTTACTTAACTTTTTATTTATTTAAATAAATTTTTATAACTTTTCCTAAAGTATGAATTCCTTTTTTAATTTCCTCTTCACTCATGTTGGAAAAATTCAATCGGAATTCATTCCGCTTTTCTCCCTTGGGGTAAAACGCAACGCCGGGAACAAAGGAAACCCCTTCCTGTATGGCTCTCTTTAACAGCTCCTTTGCATCCTTCCCCTCCGGAAGCTCTGCCCAAATAAACAGTCCTCCTGTGGGTTCGTTATATTTCACTTCCTTAGGAAAATACTCCTTAATGGCGGCTATCATGGCATCTCTCCTACCTTTGTAAAGGGCAGAAATTCCCGCTATATGAGCATCCAAATCCTTATGCTGCAAGTAGTAGGACACCTGCCTCTGTAAAATGGAAGCAGAGGATAAATCCACATTGGTTTTTAGTGCCAGATACTGCTGTATTACATTTTCCTTGGCCAATATCCATCCAATTCGCAGACCAGGACAAAATGTTTTGGAAAATGTCCCTAAATAAATGACTTGTCCTAAGGTATCTAAAGCCATAAGAGGAGGAAGATAGTTACCATCAAAGGTTAGTTCAGCATATGCAGCATCTTCTAAAACTGCCACATCCCATTTAGATATTTCAGCCATAAATTGTTTTCGCCGCTCTATTGACCAACTTCTCCCCGTAGGGTTTTGATGATCTGGGTTGACATAGACCATTTTAACCCTGTCACCGTATTGATTTAAGGCCTTCTGTAGCTCCTCTATAATCAGACCATCTTCATCTGTGCCAACGGCCACCAGCTCCGCTTCATAGACCTTAAGCACGTTTAAAGCCCCTAAGTAGGAAGGAGTTTCGAAGAGAACAACATCACCGGGATCTATGAATAATAAGCCACTTAAATCCAAGCCTTGCTGAGATCCACTGGTAAGTAACACTTGCTCCAAGGAGATGGGAAGCTGAAACAGTCGCCTCATCCTCTCACCAATTTGTTTCCGCAAAGGATCGTATCCAATAGTATTGCTATAACTCAAAGCACCTTTGGCATCTTCCGCCAATAGAGCTAGCATAGTTTCCTTGATATCCTCTATGGGATATGTCTCCGGCGAAGGAAACCCGCCGGAAAACTTAACCACACCCGGCCTTTCAGCCATGGACATGATTTCCATCAATTCTTCATTATCCTCGATTAAATGATCTATCCTTCGTGCAAATTTCATCTTTGCTACCTCGCTATACTCTCCAACTATTTAAGTAGGCCTCCTGCTCAGGAGTCAGCTTATCGATGGAAATGCCCCAAGCTTCTAACTTCTTGTGAGCAACTACCTGATCGATCTCGTCAGATACATTGATTACCTGATTTGGCAATTTCTCTTTATTTTCTTTGATGTAAAGTGCGGATAGTGCTTGTACTGCAAAGCTCATATCCATAATTTCCGCAGGATGCCCGTCAGCAGCAGCAATGTTCACCAATCGACCTTCTGCAATCACGTGTATCCATTTTCCATTTTCCAACAAGTAGCCCATTACATTTTTTCTGGCTTCTTTCTTTTCCTTAGCATGTTCCTCTAAGGATTTCATGTCTACTTCTGTGTTAAAATGCCCTGCGTTGGTCAGTATTGCACCCTCTTTCATGGTTAACATGTGAGGAACAGTGATGACATTCTCACACCCTGTAGCTGCTACAAAGATATCACCCAGTGGGGCTGCTTCCTTCATGGTCATTACATCGTATCCGTCCATTCTGGCTTCTATGGCCTTCACAGGATTGATTTCTGTAACGATTACCTTGGCACCCAAGGCTGCGGCTCTCATGGCAATTCCACGGCTACACCATCCATATCCAGCCACCACTACGGTCTTACTTGCTATAATTAAATTGGTATTTCTCATGATGCTGTCCCAAACGGATTGTCCGGTACCATATCGATTGTCAAAGAGGTGCTTACATTGAGCATCGTTTACAGCTACCATGGGGAATTTCAAAATCCCTTCTCTTTCCATGGCTTTTAATCGAATGACCCCCGTTGTGGTTTCCTCGCAACCACCCCAAACTTCTTCGCCTAAATCAGGTCTTTGGTTATGAATCAGCCCAACCAAATCCCCACCGTCATCGATGATGATGTTGGGTTTATGTTCCAACGCCATTTCAATGTGTCTATCATATTCCTCTTGCGTTGCTCCGTGGTAAGCAAAGACCTTCATTCCTTTTTCTACTAAAGCTGCTGCTACATCGTCCTGAGTAGAAAGCACGTTGCTGCCGGTTACAGACATATCTGCCCCACCTGCTGCCAAAACCTCACATAGGTAGGCCGTCTTTGCCTCTAGGTGAACGGAAAGAGAAACTTTAATACCTGCAAAGGGTTTTGTTTTAATAAATTCATCCTCCAAACCACGAAGCAATGGCATATTGTTTCTAACCCATTCAATTTTCTGTCTTCCCGATGGTGCCAGTTTTTCATCTCTTATTTCATAATTTTTCATCTGTTGCTCCTTATTATGTTCAAATAACTATTACTAATTCAACACTTGAACGGCTTTTCCCCCTTTATCAGCCTTAAATGGCTTAGAGGCATCCATCTGACCCATGAGGGTATCCGTTATTTTTCCGTCAATCATAAATTCTACTTTATCTATCTCTTCGAAGCTACTGCAAAGGGTGCTAACGATTTGGTTGATAAAAATGGCTTCCTCCATGGAACCGCCATAGAAATTCTCGCCGTCAATATCCACAAAGCAAGTTCCATCCTTTACATAAACCTGATCAAAGTCTATTTTTTCCGTAACTACAGTGATGGCATTATCTGCAGGCTCCTTGGCTAATTCCTCTAGGGTCATCTCATAGACCTCGTCCGCATCTTCAGGCTCTAAAATTACAATGCTGTCAAAAGGAGGAAGCATCATGGGGCTTTCCGCTGTTTCCACACCGGTGTTTACATAATCTAAATTACCGTAATATAACTTTACAGGGACTTCCTCACTCATGGTGTCCTCATCTTCACCCGCCCCATCGGTCTGATCTTTCCCGTTGCCACAGGCTGTAAATGTAAACAGCGATGCTATTAAGGTTATGCATAGTAAAACTGTAACCCAGTTATTTTTCTTTATTCTCATTTATTCTAATCCTTTCTTTCAACCCTTCTCCACTTTAAAAGTTTGTTTATCCTAACCAAAACAATGGAAATAATCAACTTCCTATCCTTTACTCAACGGTAACTGACTTGGCTAAATTCTTAGGTTTATCGATATCACAGCCTCTCAGCTTGGCAATGAAGTATGCCAAAAGCTGTAAAGGTACCACAGAGAGCAAAGGAGTAAACTCATCCAAGCACTGAGGAATATAGATTACTTGGTTGGATTGTCTCTCAATTTCCACATTTCCATCCTTGGCGATGCCCAATACACAAGCACCTCTGGCCTTGACCTCCTGGATATTGGAAAGCATCTTCTCAAAAAGTCTGTCTTGAGTAGCAATGGCGATGACCAAGGTATCCTGCTCAATGAGAGCAATAGTACCGTGCTTCAATTCTCCTGCAGCAATAGCAAAGGAATTAATATAGGAAATTTCCTTTAATTTCAGTGATCCTTCATAGGAAACTCCTGAGTCAGGACCTCTGCCGATGAAAAATACCTGCTCTCGCTTATAATACTTCTTCGCAATTTCTTGAATCTCTTCTTCTTTTGTTAATATATTTCTAATTTTGTTTGGAATGGATTTCAATTCATTGAAGTATTTATCGTAATCTTCTTTGCTCAAAGTGCCTTTTGTAATGCCCATATGAAGCCCAAGCAGATACATGCAAATCAATTGGGTGGTGTATGCTTTCGTAGAAGCCACAGCGATTTCAGGTCCTGCCCATGTGTAAAACACATCGTCTGATTCTCTGGCCACGGAGCTTCCTACCACATTTACCACAGATAAAATTCTGGCTCCTTTTGATTTCGCTTCCCTTAAGGCCGCCAATGTATCCAAGGTTTCCCCTGACTGGCTAATGGCGATAAACAAAGTATTTTCATCCACAAAGGGATCTCTGTATCTGAACTCAGAAGCCACATCGATTTCCACAGATACCCTTGCAAACTTCTCTATGATATATTTTCCCACCAAGCCCGCATGATATGCAGTGCCGCAGGCTACGATATATATTTTTTTAAACCTTTCGATATCTTCCTTTGTCAAGGAGATGCCATCCAAGTTGATGGTATCATCCTCATTTAGTCGTCTGTTTAAGGTTTCTTCGATTCCCTTTGGCTGTTCATGGATCTCCTTCAGCATAAAATGATCGTAACCATCCTTTTCTGCCGCATCCGTATCCCAAGTTACATGGAAAACCTCTCTCTTTACTTCTTTTCTGTCTGCATCAAATATTTTAACCTGATCCTTAGTTAAAAGTACAGTTTCATTGTTTTCTATTAAATATAGAGTCCTGGCATGTTTCAAAATGGCAGGGATATCGGAAGCGATAAAGTTGCATCCTTCCCCTAAGCCTACAATCAAAGGAGCATCTTTTCTAACTGCTATGATTTTATCCGGTTCCTTGCTACAAACCACTCCGATGGCATAGGCGCCCCTCATTTTATCCACGGTTTTAAAAACAGCCTTTAACAGATCCCCTTCATAAAACACACCGATGAGGTGGGCGATTACTTCGGAATCTGTTTCAGATTTAAAAACGATACCATGCTCTTGGATCAACCATTCCTTTAGCTCTAAATAATTTTCTATAATGCCATTATGTATGACAGCCACAGAGTGATCCGTATTACAATGAGGATGAGCATTGATATCAGAAGGTGCCCCATGGGTAGCCCATCTGGTATGACCGATACCCACATGGCTTTCAAAAGTTTGCCCTGCTAAGGCGTGTTCCAAATTGGCAATACGCCCCTTTCTTTTAATCACATCTATTTTTCCGTTTTCATATAAGGCGATGCCTGAGGAATCATACCCTCTATATTCTAATTTTTTTAGACCTTCTATGATAATATCCTTAGCATTACCGGTGCCAATATATCCTACAATTCCACACATGTTGTTATTTCCTTTCTATCCCATCTTCTTCGTCAGCAAGACTGCTAGATCATCCGCCAAATCTGTAATTTGCTCAATATCCTTGCCCTCAAGCATAACTCTTACCAATGGTTCTGTCCCCGATGGTCTGATAAGAACCCTTCCTTCACCGGCCATTGCTTTCTCTACATTTTCAATGGCAAGCTTGATCTCGGGATCATTCATATATTTCTTTTTGTTTTCATTTTTAATTTTTGCATTTTTTAATACTTGTGGGTATATGGTAATCTCATCAGCCAACTGACACAGCTTCTTTCCTGAGTATTTCAAAGCCTTCAACAATTGCAGACCTGAAAGGATCCCATCCCCCGTAGTGGTATAATCAGAAAAGATAATATGTCCGGATTGTTCACCCCCTAGGACGCTGCCTGTCTTTAACATGCTTTCCAGAACATATCGATCTCCCACCTGGGTAACATCGGCGGTACATCCGATAGCCTCCAAGGCTTTGTGAAGACCTAAATTGCTCATAACCGTTGCCGTTACCTTGTTATCCACCAGCTTATTGGCCTCCTTTAACATCCTTGCACAGATGTAAATCATGGTATCACCGTCAACCAATCTGCCTAAATTATCTACGGCGATAAGCCTGTCGGCATCTCCATCAAAGGCCAAGCCTAAATCTGCAGATTCTGCCACAACCCTCAATTGTAAGGATTCAGGGTGAGTGGAGCCACAGGTGGCGTTAATATTCAAACCATTTGGTTCATTGTGTATGGTTATCACTTCAGCCCCTAATTCTTTAAATACCTTTTCAGCTACCTTGTAGGACGCTCCGTTGGCACAGTCAATGACAATTTTCATTCCCTTCAGGCTGAAATCCACAGTAGTTTTCAGGAATTCTCCATATAGGGTCATGGCATCCTCTTCCGCCTCAACACAACGACCTAATAGATCACCTGTGATATGGCTGTTTACGTCAATATTTCTTAGGATAATATCTTCAATTTCATCTTCGATATCATCGTCCAACTTAAATCCTTCTCCATTAAAAAATTTGATTCCATTGTATTCAAAGGAATTATGAGATGCGGAAATCACTACTCCTGCATCCGCATTGTAATATTTCACCAAATAAGCAATGGCCGGTGTCGGCAATACTCCTGCCTTAATGACATTGCCTCCCATAGCTAAAATACCGGCGCTGATAGCATCCTCTAACATATCCCCGGATATTCTGGTATCCTTTGCAATTAGTACGATGGGTCTTTTGGCATCCTTGCTCAAAACAAAAGCTCCTGCCTTTCCAAGGTTAAAGGCTAACTCCGGTGTAAGTTCAGAATTGGCAATGCCTCTCACACCGTCTGTACCGAATAGTCTTCCCATTTATTCTACCTCTCTTATAGTTAATTTCACTTGATTGGGTGTCACCTCAGTGGAGGTGACTTGTTTTTCATGACGAACCTTTACATCTGCCTTATCTGTGGTTATGCCGGCATCTGTCAATTGTATATAAGGTTGAAAATCATTTTTTGTAAATTGGCTCAACAGTGCTTCATCTCCGGAAACCTTGATTTGTAGGGAAGGTGTCTGGATATCTGCACGAAGATTCAAGGGCAAGCCCTCAACAATTACCTCTGAAGCATTGTACTCAAATGTTTTATTGGAAATACCAATTAATTTTACCTCTATGGTAGCTTTCCTAATGGATCCGCTAAGTTCAACTCCCTCGGGTAATATAGGTTTTATGGTGGCATTAAAGTTGGCTGTGGCTCCCTTGAGGTCTATTGGTTCACAAGAAATTTCAACGATTTTATCCAAAACATTTTTTTCTCCCTTTACCTGTACAGTGGCAGGCTTGTCTAACCTTGCCAACTCGTAAGAAGGATCTAAGCTACCCACAATAGGTACTTGGAGGGGTATTTCCTTGGTTTCTAAATAACGAAAAGAAACATCGATGACAGGGGAAGAAAGTTGAACGGAATAAACGACTTCTCCCTTTGCATTTACTGGTTCCCCAGGGATACTTACAGACCCAGAGCCATCTTTTATTTTGCCGGTATCTACATTTGCCCTAATATGAGTAACTTCACTTACCGCTGATTTTGGCCCCGTAACCTCTACTATTTCCGGCTGGGTGCTTAATGCCTTTACTTCAGCTCCTCCGGAAACGGTTCCAATCAAATTTACTTTTACACTCTTTCCTTCTGTTATCAAGTCCTCGATGGTTACCATGATCTTTGCGGGCTGAACCTCAACCAACTGCAGGTTGTCGGGGACGATAACCATAACGGGAACATAGTTTCTCCCCGCGGAAAAATCATTGATATCAGCTTTTGCCAATATTTCCTCAGGCTTGGTCTTAATAATGTCACTTCTTTTCCCTTTTATCTTTACACTCACCTTAAATTCAGTTTCTCCTGAAATTGCTAAGCTTCTGTTTGTAAGGCTTTCCACATTAATCAGGTTTACCGGAATATCGGTCATAATTTCTGTCTTTGCAGGATTTTGTTGTACAACTACGTATACCCAAAGAGAAATGGCAATCAATACGGAGGCAATTTTATAAAAGGCATTACTTCTGTTCATCATGGCTTTTGCTCCTCCAAAACCTTTCAATAATAGGTACGTTTACAGGATTGCTTTCTCTGCGAAAATATAAGTTAAGTAAATTTTTTTCCACGGTTTTAATATCCAAAAACCTTGATAAGTTGCCATCCATAGCCATTGAAATGATGCCGGACTCCTCGGAAACCATTAAGGTGATGGCATCAGAATATTCCGTGATTCCTAATCCTGCTCGATGGCGAGTTCCTAGCTCCTTGGACAAATCTTTGTTTTGTGTGAGGGGCAATACACAGCCTGCGGAAATAATCCTTGCTCCTCTTATGATAGCAGCACCATCATGCAAGGGTGCTCCCAAATAAAAGATATTGCAAAGCATCTCCGTGGAAATTTTGGCATCAATGACAGTTCCTGTTTCTACAATGTCGTTTAAAGTGATCTCGCGTTCCAATACGATTAATGCTCCCACCCTATGGGATGAAAAGTAATCGATGGCCTTCACCATTGCTGCCGTTACAGCTTTGGCTTCTTCTTTGTCCAAATGGGTAAACTGTGGCTTTACAAATTTACTTCTGCCTACATACTCCAAGCCTCGTCGAAGCTCCGGTTGAAATACGATTACCAATGCCAAAACCCCTAAGGTCATGGTGCCTTTTAAAATCCAATTTAAGGTGTAAAGATTAAAAATATCTGAAACAAAAAAAGCAAAGACCAGAACCAACAGTCCCTTGACCAATTGTTCTGCTCTGGTTTCTCGAATAAAAGCAATGATCTTGTAAACTACATAGGATACGATAAGTATATCGATAACATCTGTAATTCCAACACCCCTGAAGAAATTTTCGTAAATGTATGTCATTATGGGCTTCCTCTGATTCTTAAAAATGCAGTATAAATTGATTTTATTTATACACCATATATTGTATATAAAAATCAGTTCATTTACAAGAAGTTTTCACAAAAATATATAATTTAAAACTTAATTTTCATATAATGTTTACTTAATTTTTAAGCTATGTTACAATGAAAACAAATAAGTACAAAAGGAGGATGGAAAAAATGAAAGTTATAATTACCAGTAAAAATTTCAATACCAGCGATCATCTAAAAGAAACCATCGAAAAGAAATTTGAAAAGCTAGGTAAGTATTTTTCCAGTGAAATCGTTGCCAATGTAATGCTGACTTCTGAAAAGGGTCGGGATAAGGTGGAATCAACCATCAATGCCAAAGGTACTATTTTCAGGGCTGAAGAGAGCACCAATGATGTCTACAATTCTTTAGATAGAGTGGTAGACAAACTTTCTTCGCAAATGTCTCGATTTAAGACCAAGCTACAAAACAAACATAAGGGGCATAAGGAGTTTATGTTCCATGAAATGCCCGACTTTACTCAGGAGATTGAGGAAAAGGATTCCATCGTTGTCAAGACAAAATCCTTTGACATAAGTCCTATGTCTACGGATGAGGCCATTATGCAGATGGAGTTGGTAGAGCATGATTTCTTCGTATTTATAAACGAAAAAACCAATCATGTCAATGTGGTGTATAAGAGAAAAGACGATAATTACGGTCTACTCGAAACACAATACTAATTTTTATTAAGCTTCTAAATTTAAATCTTTTTAGTGATTAATAGTATCAAGGCGGAGTCTTACTCCGCCTTTTATTGTGTGATTTAAAGCTTATAATCCTTTGGAATTGCTCAGCTGACCTGATCTTTGCCCCCACACTCGCCTTTCGGTATTTTACCGAAGGTCTTACCTCTAAGCTACGCCATGATCACTGCCGCCTTGCGGTCCAGCTTACGTGGGTCCTTTTGCCCGTAACTGGCATGGACTTTCAATCACAGACCTGAACAATTCCAAAGATTCACAAATTATTTTCCAGCAGCAAATCCGTAAAAGTAAATGTTTGCCGCCCCTGCTGCCTTTAAAACTTCTGAGCAAGCATCTGCCGTGCTCCCCGTAGTGTAAATGTCGTCTATCAGCAAGATATTTTTTCCAAATATCTCCCCCTCTCTCCCCTTGGCCACTCCAAAGGCATCCTTGATATTTTGCTGTCTTTCCTCCAGTGATAAGGCGTTCATAGGCTCCGTGGCTACCACTCTTTGCAATAGGTTTCTGCTGTAGGAACCTTGTAAACACCGAGCCATATGTTTGGCCAATAAATCCGCTTGGTTATACCCTCTCTTATGCTCCTTCTTTAAATACATGGGCACCGGCAATATTAAGTCCACCTGCATTCCTTCCGGTAGAATCCGATCTACCATGGCTTCTGCCATAGGTTTTCCCAAAAATGGCTGCTCCTTATACTTAAATCGGTGAATGAGATTTCTCTCTTGTTCCCCATATTCCACACATGAATACCCCTTCAGAAAAAGATGTTCCCGACTTTGGCAATCCGAACAGCAATCCTCCTCATATCCCTGAGGCAACGGCTTTCCACAACGATCACAAGTATTCTCAAAACTCCAATGAACAGTGCGAAGGCAGCTGTCACACATGCTGTAAGGTCTGGACTGATCGATGAGATTGCCACAAACAATGCAGTAAATGTTTGAGGGAAACACCCAATCCAATATTGTATTGATTCCGGTTTTTATTATGTAGGAAATATCGTCAAAGACGATATGACGGAATATCAAAGAACGTACCTTACAAAGCGTCGCCCCTTGCGGGCGACATTTGGAAATAGGAATCTCTGATTCCTTCATTTCCACGTTTTTAATAAAGTTATTTTTGTAGTCCTTATTCATTAAAGTCCTTTTAATCGGGAGAATTTTTAACTGTTAAAAGCTTATATTTAATCAATTGGTTATTCTTTATGTATTATAAACCGATATGGAAAATTTTTCAAGTTTTTTATTTACAAATTGATATATTTTTATAAAAAAGGTGGCTTCGCCAGATTAGTGCGGGCGTTGCCCGCAATTTTAAGCGGTAACCTTTTTTGATATTCCAGAAATATCGCAAGCGATATTTCCTACATAATAAAAAATTGAATTATTTTTCTTCTTTGTGAATCTGCCTGAAAAGAAAAGCAGAACCTTCCAAAACTGTGAACTGCCGCTTCCAAAGGGAAAACACTGTAGCAAGGACTAGTTTGTTTTCCCTTTGTGAATCTACCCGAAAAGAAAAGCAGAACCTTCCAAAACTGCGAACCGCCTTTGCATCATGACAGTTCAAAATTGCAAAAACTGCCGTAGCCTGTATTTTAATCCCGAATACCGTTCCGTAATCAGGTTATTGTCTACCATGTTATTCATCTTGTCCTCGGATCCCACCAAAATCACAGCCTTTTTCCCTCTGGTTACTGCGGTATATAGTAGATTTCTGGTGGCCAAAATAGGAGGAAACCATGAAATGGGCATGATGACGATGGGAAATTCACTTCCCTGACTCTTATGTACGGTCATTGCGTAAGCCAATTCCAACTGATCCAAATCCGAAAACTCGTAAGTTACATATTTTAGCTCTTCATACACCACCGTAACCGTATTAAATTCCTTATCTATTTTATGGATGTACCCTACATCACCGTTAAAAACCCCTTGCCCCTCAGTAAAATCATCGGATCTCTTCCATTCAATTTGGTAGTTGTTTTTAATCTGCATTACCTTGTCCCCTTCTCGGTAAATGCGCGTTCCTAATTGCTTTTCCTCCAACTCTTCAGAGGCAGGATTCAGCAGTTTTTGCAACTCCTCGTTTAATTGGTACATTCCCAAAAGACCTTTTCTTACAGGAGTTAGAACCTGCACATCCCTTTTTGCATTGCAGTTTTCAAAATAATTTGGCAACCGACTTTCCACCAGTTCCTTTACAGTCTGTAGGGTTTCCCTCTCCCCTCGACGCTTCAGAAAGAAAAAATCTTTATTTTTTTCATTAAAGGATGGATACTCTCCCTTATTAATTTTATGAGCGTTAACCACGATGAGACTTTCCTTAGCTTGCCTGAAAATCTCCCTTAACCCTATGGAGTAAATGATTTCACTTTCCAAAAGATCCCGCAGAACATTCCCTGCACCCACAGAAGGCAGTTGATCCGCATCCCCTACTAAAATCAATCTAGTCCCGGGTTTAATGGCATTCATCAATCCATTCATGAGCAAAATATCGATCATTGAAGCTTCATCGATGACCACAACGTCAAAATCCAAAGGATCTTCTTCATTCTTACCAAAGCGCATGGTATCCTCCGATTCGGAGTAGTAGTATTCCAAAAGCCGATGAATGGTGGAAGCTTCATACCCTGAAGTCTCTGTGATTCGTTTGGCGGCTCGCCCCGTGGGTGCTGCAATGGCTGTTTTAAGACCACAATGGGTGAGAATCTTTATAATAGCGTTGATGATAGTGGTTTTTCCCGTTCCGGGACCTCCGGTAATCAAGGATACACCATTAAGAAGAGATTCCTTGACCGCATACCTTTGATTTTCCGAAAGGAAAATCCCTGTTTCCGATTGGCTGACAGCAATCAAGCTATCTAAATCTGCATCGATGGGTTTTAATGAACTTTTATTTAGCCGGATTAAACATTTGCATACGTTTTGCTCAGCTACAAAATAAGGCATTAAAAAAACCACCGTTCGTCCTTCTATATTTTCCAAATGAACTGTGCCATCAAAAGCCATATCTGCTAAGGTGTCGCTGATTAACTCTATAGTAACCTCCAAGAATTCTGCCATATTTTCACAAAATAAAGTTTTGGGTACAAAGGTGTGTCCTTCGTTTACATATTTCCACATGCCGAACTCAATACCGCTTGTAATCCGCAACGGAGCTTCTTTAGAAATTCCAAGTTTATCCGCTATGGCATCCGCCTTTTTAAATCCGATACCAAAGACCTCATCGATCATTTCATATGGATTGTTTTTCACCACCTCCACGGTGTCCTTCCCAAAGATCTTATAAAGCTTCATGGCATAACCGGAGCTGATTCCATACTGCTGAAAAAACAAAGTAATGACTGCAAACTCTCTGTGATCGGCATAGGATTTAAGGATTAGCTCTGCTTTCTTTTTTCCAATCCCTTCTATTTCCAGTAATCGGTGGGATTCCTTCTCCATTATTTCCAGGGTTTGCTCCCCAAACTTGGAGACCAAAAGGTTTGCCGTTTTTTTACCTACACCTTTAATTACCCCCGATGCCAGAAAGTTTTCTATGGCTGTGACCGTTTGAGGCAAATGCTCCTCATAGGACTCAATGGAAAACTGCTCTCCATAGGAGGGGTGGGTCTTCCAGACTCCCTGAAAAGAAAAAGTTCTTCCACGAAAATAATCGGGAAGATAACCAACAGCAGTAAATTGTTGATCTTGATTTTCTACAACAGCAACTGTATATCCGTTTTGAGCATTATGATAGATGATTTCAGCAACGGTTCCTATAATTTCTACGTTCATTATTTTATCCACTTTACTTTTCTAAAAGAAGCCACCAAGGGAAACTTCTTAAAGAGACGTGCCTGTTTTAAAAGTTTTTCTTTTGTGTTCATTCTGGGAACTTTATGTGTCACGTCCACCAACATGCCCAACATCTTCTCCCCTTCATGAGCCTCCACAATCCCTGAATCTATAAGCTCCTGTGCAGTTATGGCCAAATCCTCTTCAAAGACCACTTCTTTATATAGTTGAATTTCCTCCAACAATGCAATGCGGGAAAGGATTCTGTATTCATGTAAATCAAAAGCTTTCCTTTGCTGCTTTGACAAAGCATGGAGAAACTCATAATATTCATAGCCATTTTGATAGATAAATTTTTTTAACTCTAACTTATTTGCTATAAAAGCAATTTCTTCCAGCTCGTCATTTACCGTACTGTATATAGATTTTTCCTCTTCATCATATTCCAAAAATTCTAAGACTTTATGAATATGTTTTTTTTCAAAGCATGTAAAGAATAAGGCTTCCCTATAGATCAGTTCCTTCCGTACTTTCCCAATATTGGCATCTAATTGCAACAAGAGGTTTATTTCGCGCTTAGTTAAATCCCGGGCACATTCATCTCCTATGAAATATTTTAGTTTTTCACTTTCTAAACAAGCAGTTAACTCTCCTTCTCCCGAGAGCAACCACTCTCCTAAAAGCTTTCGCAATTCCTGCTTGGTAAGAGTATCTAGTTGTTCACCCAACCCTTGTTTGGTAAAAATATCTTGTTTTTCCATAGTTTTTCGGCACTGATCTTTCATGGCTTACCAATCTGCTTTATACAGCTTTCTGTTATCCAAGGTCCATACCTTCTCGGAAAATTCCCCTGACTGTAAAGGTCTTAAAGCTTCCTCCATGTCATACATTCTGGCATCGATCATATCTAAATAATGCAAGATCTCAGCCTCGGGAAAAAGGGGTTTTTTAGGGCTTCCAAATTCCGGTTCATAATGATGAGAAATAAGCATATGCTGTAACATTAAGGATTTTTCTGTGGAAATATCCAATTCCTCACAAAGGCGATCTATGGTCTTAACTCCTTGAATCAAGTGTCCTAAAAGTTGACCTTCAAAGGTATAGCCCGAAGCCATACCCATCTCATTTGCCTCTATTTCGTTAAGTTTTTCCATATCGTGTATAATCACACCCGTCAAGAGAAGATCTCTTTTGAGATTGGTGTATACCTGACAGACTTTTTCCCCCAACATCATCATTCTTTTCATATGATAGAGCAAACCACCTAACATTGCGTGGTGATTCCTCATGGCCGCCGGGTAGTAAAGAATTTTATCCTTATTTTGGTTTAGGAGTCTTTGACAGATTTCCATAAAATCACGATCCTTCATGGATCCAACCTTTTCCATGATAAAGGAATACATGTCCTCAGGTTTTTCCGGAGCAGATTTAATAAAATCCGTCAGATCTAGCTCATCCGTATGAGTAGCCTTACGAATTTTAAGAATTTTTAACTGCTTCATGCCGTTCCATTCGGTAACGGTGGCTTTGATCTTGACAAAATCCCCGTCGTGGATTTCGTTTAGAGAGGGAAGCTCCTCGTTGGCAACATCCCATTTTTTGGCCGATATTTCTCCTGTAGCATCTCCTAATAAAATATCTAAGTATTGTTTCTTATTAGATCCTAATTTTATCCCTATGGCTTTCACCATAAAGAAGTCTTGAATCAGTTCCTCTGTCTTTACATAGGCAACATAAAATTCTTTCACAGTCTTTCCTTTCTAACAAATAATCTGGCCTAACTAAAGAGTTTCTATCTTTTATTTAGAGGAATATATTCCTGTCGTTCTGCCACATTCATATATGCCGGTCTTATGATTTTCCCTGCATTGATCAGTTCTTCTAACCGATGAGCACTCCACCCGGAAATACGGGCAATAGCAAAGATTGGTGTATATAGCTCCAATGGTAGATCTAACATATTGTAGACAAATCCGCTATAGAAGTCCACATTGGCGCTGACACCCTTATAGATTTTTCTTTCCTCTGCGATTACCTCTGCTGCTATACGTTCCACCCTAGAGTATAGTTTAAATTCATCAGTCCTTCCCTTTTCCTCTGACAATCCTTGAACAAATTCTTTAAAAATATTTGCTCTGGGATCTGAAAGGGAATAGATGGCATGACCCATGCCGTAGATGAGTCCTGCTTTATCAAAAGCTTCTTTTCTCAACAATTTTAATAAATATTCATGAATTTGTTTTTCATCGGACCAATCCGTCAAGGTTTTCTTCATGTCTTCAAACATACGAACTACCTTGATATTGGCTCCTCCGTGCTTAGGGCCTTTTAATGAACCCAAAGCCGCTGAAATGGCTGAATATGTATCTGTTCCTGAAGATGTTACCACGTGGGTGGTAAAGGTGGAGTTGTTCCCTCCCCCATGCTCCGCATGCAAAACCAAAGCCACATCCAATATTCTAGCCTCAGTTTCAGAATATTTGCAATCCGGTCTTAACATGTATAGGATATTCTCCGCCGTCGAAAGCTCTGCCTTAGGGGTGTGAATAAAAAAGCTCTCTCCCTCATGGTAATGCTTAAAGGCCTGATAGCCATACACGGAAAGTAAAGGAAATACAGCGGTCAGCAACAAGCATTGCCGTAGCACGTTGTTTAACTCCGTATTGTTGGCCTCTGTATCGTAAGCATGCAAGGTAAGAACGCTTCTAGCTAAGGTATTCATCATATCTGCACTGGGTGCTTTCATAATAATATCTCTTACAAAGCTAGTGGGAAGTGTTCTGTATTTTGCCAATAGTGCTTTAAAAGTTTCCAATTGCTGGTGGCTAGGCAATGCACCAAATATCAGTAAATAGGTAATCTCTTCAAAACCATATCGCTTTTCTGAAATAAAACCATTTACTAACTTTTGAATTTCATATCCTCTATAATATAACTCACCTTCGCACGGAATCTTTTCTCCTGTGGATGTATCAAAGGACTGAATTTCAGAAATTTCTGTTAGTCCTGTTAACACACCGTTTCCATTTACATCTCTGAGACCTCTGTTTACTGAGTACTTCGTATATAGTTCCGGGTTGATTTTGCTATTTTTTAGACACAAGGTTGCCAGTGCTTGTATTTCATCCGTAATTTCGGAATATTTACTGTCAAGGGTGTTAAAAATGGCATCTAGCATGTTGTCCCCCTCCTTTATTTCCACAATTTGTTCTTATCCCTTTTGTATCACGTCCTCCATGGTGTATAAGCCGGGTTCCTTTCCCATGAGAAATTCTGCGGCATCACAGGCACCAACGGCATAGCAGTCCCAGTTGTGAGCATGGTGAGTAATTTCAATTCTCTCACCCTGCCCTCCAAAGACCACAATATGACTGCTGGGAACGTCTCCTGTTCTGAGGGAATGGATACTCCCCGGTTTAATGCTCATTCCGCTTTCTCGATTGATGACCTCTTCAATTTCCTTAGCGGTTCCGCTTGGAGAATCTACTTTGGTTGCACTGTGCATTTCAATAATATCAATCTCAACCTTTCCTTTCATGCTTTTTGCAAGGAAGGCAACGGCCTGTTTCATCAAATGAACCATCCCCGATGTGTTGGCGGCATGTAGTACAGGAATCTCTAAAGCCGCCTGATTAAACTTTTCCATTTGAAAAAAGGAAAAGCCTGTAGTTCCACAAATAATTGGTTTTCTATATTTTTGTGCCATAGCCAAAACTTCCATGGATAATTCTGTAGTTGAAAAATCCAAAATTAAGTCACAGGCTTCTATGATAGGCTTACCGTCGGATTTTAAAGTTACTGCCTCCAGCGCACCTACAACAGGTGCACCAATTTCTCTGCCTACTGCGGCAACATTTCCAATGTCTTGGCCAATATACTCCTTGCCTTTTATGCCCAGACCTGCTATGATTTCCATGTCGCTTCTTTCAGCTGCCGCTTTCACTATGCATTTTCCCATTTTCCCCCTTGGGGCAGTTATTATTACTTTCATCCCTTTACCTCCGATTATTTTAAAATCATATCGGTCAAATCTATTGGATCTACTATAACACCATCTTTATATACTCTCATATTTCCTGAAGCGATTTCATCAATAAGAATTACTTCATCCTTGTGATATCCAAATTCAAATTTAATGTCATAAAGATCAAGACCCATGGTTTTTAAAGTGTCTTTTACAATGTTGGAAACCTTCTTTGTCATGATAGCGGTGTCATCATATTGAGATTCTGTCATCACACCAATAGCAGCCAGTCCCTCTTTTGTAATAAGGGGATCGCCTTTAGCATCATCCTTTAGAGTCATTTCCACATAAGAATCCAATTCTGTACCCTCTGCAATATAGTCACCATATCTTTTAAAGAAGCTTCCTACTGCTCTATGTCTGCAAATAACTTCCAACCCTTTTCCAAAGACCTTGGCAGGTAACACTTCCATGGTGCCCTTTTCTAAGTCTGCACTTACATAGTGAGTTTTAACACCGGCTTCCTTTAATATCTCAAAGAATTTCACAGAAACAGCCAGATTAGCTTTACCGATACCATCGATACTCAGGCCTACTGTATTGGCACCGGGATCAAAAACCCCATTTTCACCGGTAACATCATCTTTAAACTGCAATAAATAATTACCATTTTCTAAAGCAAATACGTCTTTGGTCTTTCCTGTGTAAATTTTGTTCATTTTAACCTCCTATGTATAGAAAAATTTAACTATTACCTAAACTTCTAATCCATAAATCTCAAATTAGCCACTACCTACAACGATTAGAAGAATGCAACAAGGTAACAAATAAGGCTTGCCGTTTTACGAAACAATGGAGATATTATATACTTTTTTTAAGCTAAAAAAAAGTATATTTTAGAAATTTTAATTATTATTTATAAAAGATTGGTATGGATTCATGCTTTTCAGGTAGGAGTAATAATCGGCGGGGGGTCTGACTAATTCTATAACAATTAAAGAATGAAATACCCCTATACTTTTAACAGGTTATTGCAGGTGGGCAATCATCCACTGTAAGTAGAGGGGTATGTTTTGTAATATACTTTAATGAAAAAAGGGTTTCAAAAATGTTCTTCAAATAAGTTTAAACGTCAAAGGGCAGACCTTAATAAATGACAAACCCTAAGATAACATATCCGATGGCCGCCATTAAACCTGCAATAGCTCCGTAAGGAATTTGGGTGATGGCATGCCTGAAATTGTCACATCCTGTAGCAGCAGAGGTAAGGATTGTAGCATCAGAGTAGAAGCAGCAGTGGCTTCCCCAAACGCCTGCAGCCGCCACAACACCTACTGTTACGATTGGGTCTCCACCCAAGGCCAGGGTTACAGGTACTACGATAGGCATTGCTATTATGTACATTCCCCAATTGATACCCATGATAAATTCTGTAAATGCAAAGATTAAGAAAATAGTAATAGGTAAAAATTGTAAAGTTAGATTTTCCGTAGCAGTATTTACGATAAAGTCAATAAATCCAATTTGATCGCAACCTTCTGCAAAGGAAAAGGCCAGTACCATCATCAGCAAAGGCATCAGCATGTTCTTTAATCCTTTTAGGACTAAATCCACATAATCCTCTGGGTTCATCCCTTGAGCCACAAAGAATATAAAGTTAAAAGCTATGGTAGTAAGAACACCCATCTGCATATCAAAATCAAAGTATATGGTGGATCCTATCAAAACGATCATAGGGACAAAGAAGTTATAAAGCTTAGGGTTTTTAGGAGGTTCCAGCTCTTCTTCTCCTGAACGAATGTCGATTCTTTCAGATCCCGGAGGCGCTAAAGGACCACCGTTTTCCACTCTTTCATAGGCTTTTTTCATAGGACCAACCTTTGGAATGACGCCGATGATTACTAAAATCAGCACGATAATGGCGCCCAAAGCATAAAAATTATAAGGTATGGTCTTTACATAGGAAAGAACTTGAGTTCCCTCGGGAGCAATATTGTTGGATACCATGAGACCACCAATGAATACCGCCCAAGTGGATATGGGGTTTAATACACAAGCAGGAGCTGCTGTGGAGTCTACCACATAAGCGTCCATTTCTCTGGGAATCTTAAATCTGTCGTTTACAGGAGTCATGCAGGATCCTGTTGTTAAGGCATTTAAATAATCATCAATAGATAAGAGCATGGAACAGAGCATGGTATAAAGTAAGCTTTGTTTTTGCCCCTTGGCATGTCTTTCAACAAAGTTACCGAAGGCAAACCCGCCGCCCCCTTTTTCTACAACCGCCACGATACCGCCCATGAGACCACAGACGATAAAGAGCCATCCCATATCGGGATCTGTAACAGTGCCAATTAATATTTCATTTAAGGGGCCAAAGAAGTCTGCCTTGTAGGCCATAATTGTTGTCAGTAAAGTTGCCAATGCTAAGGATTCTATAATTCTTTTAGTAAAAAATATGTAGATAATTAAAAATCCTGCCGGAATCATAGATAAAGGTCCAAAACTTTCCACATCGCTAGGTAGTAAAAATCCAATCAATAAAAATGCTAGGATCATAATTACGTAGGTCAATAAATATTTCATTTTTTCATTGCTAATGGTTTTTTTCTCATTCATATCAGACAAATTACTTCACTCCTTTCAATTTTTTCAATAACTAACTTCATTGTCGGTCACCGAATTGCTTAATATACTATGTTACTTAATCCTCCTCCTATTCTTTGTGAAAGTTGTCCTCATATCTTGTTATTAAGATTATTGAGGTAGTACTGTAGGTGATATTGATATATGATTTATATGCAATTAATATGCCAATAACTTAGTAAAAAACACCTGATTTCTAACGTAAGCAAATAGTGTCTGAAAACACTGAAAATTGAAAGAATTTATTGCTTAAAAAAAATAATATTTCTGATAATTTAAAAAACCCATGACTTTTTCATAAAAAAATTGTCAAAAATGATAAACTTATATCATTTTTGACAATTAGATTTTATTTTATTAAGATTTGACTACCCCTATGCTTCCACCGGGGCTCCTATAGGAATCGCTCCACCTATACCCTCAATCACTTGGTTAGTCTTCTCTTCATCGTAATAGCTGCAAAGCTCAATAAATTTTACGCCATCTCGTACCATCTGCTCTGCTGCGTGAATCCCATCTTCCATACCATTCACACATGCGATATAGGTATCACACTCTTCTGACTTTAAAATAGAGTATCGATCTTTATCCCAAGTTTCACCTACTTCAATGATAATTCCCCAAGGGTTAAGCTCTTTTAGCTCATCAAACTTAGCTTTTTCTTGGGAGGAATAAGTCTCATAACAAATTTTTATTTTACCTAAAGTACTATCTTTGATTTCTTTAGCCATTTCACCGGTAAAATCCCCGCAAAGTTCTATTTCATCAAAACCCGTTTCTTCTAGTTCCTTTGCTTTTTTGCACGCTAACTCCATGGAGTTAACACCGCAAACCAATCCAGCAAAGTCCTTTCCCAATAAATTTTTAGAATAATTTTCAGGAGTTAAGGTAGTTGAATTGACAAAAAACGCAAATTTAAACATAATAATACCCTCTTTCATTTTGGTGGGGACAACTGGATTCGAACCGGTGACCTCTTGCTTGTCGAGCAAGCGCTCTAACCAACTGAGCTATGCCCCCATGACCAAAATGATTATATCATTTGTGCTTCTATGATACAAGCATTTTTTGTTATTTCAAGGATTATTGTTTTGGCATTGTTCTTGTGTAATAAATGACTTTATTTTTCTTGTTCTCTTAGCTTCTCTATGTGCCTTTTTAATGCTTCTGCCTTGCCGCTTTCAATATAAAACATAGCAACCACCATGGTAATACCAACTGCAATGACACAGTGGATTAAACTGGATAGATCCGGAATCTTGATTAAATTGACAAAACTAGCCAAGGAGATGGTGATATATTGAGTAGCTGCCACCAAGTAATTCTTATTGATGATGCATAGTAATGCTATGATGAGGTACACCACATCCAACCCGGAAATGATTAGAAATGTCAAGGAATGGGCATTAGAAAGCAAATAAAATTTATCCGAAAAGATAAAAATTAAAGTTGCTGCAACATTTAGAAAAATAGCTACGTAAGCAAAGTACCTTGTAAGTGGCATTATCTTTGCTAAAAGTTTGTTGGTGTAAGCGAAGTTGCATAGCCCTCCCATAATCTCGCTCAACCTCAATTCTTTGGCATCAGCTAAGGCTTCTATCCGCTCCCTTTCTGCTTGTTCCTTACTTTTAGTCAGAAAATCCCCTGCTTTGTTCTTAGCTATTTCCTTTAGTTCCTCGGCTTTCTCTTTTAATTCTGCCGTTTTTTCACTTTCTAAAATTTCTTTTGCTTTATCTGAAGCTTTATCCTTCAAAGCTTCCGCTTTCTCTTTAAGCTCTTCCGTCTTATCCTTTATACTTGTCTGTTTTCCATTTTCCTCAACCTGATTTGCTCCTAACAAAGTATTATCCTTTTCCATTTCCTTTTCCTTTTGCATTTCCATTTCTACCACTCCTATTTTAATTGATTTTTCATAACTATAAACACGTTCTTTGAACGCATTTTAAAAGCATAACTGAGATAAAAGATAAAAATTATTTAGTTCATCATATCATTTTTTTTAGTAATTTAGTAATTAAAAATCTTTGATTTTTGGTTAATCTTAATCAATTTCAGTAAAAACATCAAGTTTAAAATCTTTTAAAAAATAATTTTAAAAAGGTTAATATTTTCCATTTTTAGTCGATATAGAAGTTGAAGGAACTTTATTTCTCCGGTGCCTATAAGTAGCAAGGTATCGGCATTCTTGCCATTACACTGCATTACCGGAGTAATATTATTTAACAGGGAGGTTAAAAATATGAAAATTGAAACTATGTCAGTGGGTGTTGCTCAATACAAGTCAACCCAAGTAAGTGTTACAAAAATCAGTGAAGACAGTACCCAAAAAAAAGAAGACTCTATATCCATTGGTTCTGAAAAAATGGCTAATCAAGATGCAGGACTATATTCTCCAAAAAGTCTGAGCAGTGCAGACAGAGCAAAGGTGGAAGAGTTAATTTCAGATTCCGAAAGACGAATGGCAGAATTTGAGGAAATGATTCGTTCCATGATTGCTGAGCAATCAGGAAAATACAATTTCATCTTTAAAGGACAAAAATTAAACGTGTCTATTGAAGAATCGGAAAAAGCCAAAGCAGCCATTGCTCCGGGCGGAGAATACTCCGTGGAGGCAGTAGCAGGTCGCATAATGGATATGGCTAAAGCCCTTTCCGGTGGTGATCCATCTAAAGCCGGCGAGTTAAAAGACGCAGTAATTAAAGGATTTAAAGAGGCTGAAAAGGCTTTCGGCACGAAACTACCTCAAATTTCTTATGATACTTACGATGAAATCATGAAGAGATTTGATGAGTGGGAAAAGGAAGGAAATAATTAAATTTTCGCAAAAACAACTATGCAATGAAATCACTTCCTAAGAGGCTATATAGCGGAACACTTGATTCAACAGGTATTCTGCTAAGCCTCTTTTTATTATATAAAAAATCATTTCAATATGCAAAATATCATTGAAGACCATATGCGGTCATATCAAAGAACGTACCACTGTCTTTTTAAATAATTATTTATGTTTTTTTCATATCTGACACTTTTAGGTAGTATAAATTAAGGGAGGTGATGTTTATGAATAATTCTATGGATCAAAATTCTCCCACAAAAGATAACATAATGACTGACAGCTTAGGTAGACCCATACCAAATGATACCAATTCTCTAACCGTTTCCAATGAAGGTCCCACACTTTTGGAGGATATTCACTTTATAGACAAAATGGCTCATTTCGATAGAGAAAGAATTCCAGAGAGAGTAGTTCATGCCAAAGGTGTCGGTGCTTTTGGAGTTTTCGAAAATTACAACTCACTTTCCGAATACACCAGTGCAAATTTTTTAAGTGAGGCAGGTAAAAGAACCCGAGTTTTCGTCAGATTCTCCACTGTAATCGGTTCAAAGGGTAGTGCCGATACTGTTCGTGATCCTCGTGGTTTTGCTGTAAAGTTCTATACGGATGAAGGAATTTATGACATTGTAGGGAATGACATACCAGTCTTTTTTATACGTGATGCATTAAAGTTTCCTGATGTTATCCACTCTCTTAAGCCTGATCCTGTCACTAACTTAAGGAATCCTGTTCGCTTTTGGGATTTTGTTTCCCTCTCTCCAGAAGCTACTCATATGATCACATGGGTATACTCAGACAGAGGAACTATCAAAAGTTATCGTCATGTGGATGGATTCGGGGTAAATACCTATGTTTGGGTAAACCAAAATAACGAAAGACTTTTCATAAAGTATCATTGGAAAACCAAACAAGGACTTCAAACCATCGATCGATTTGAGGCGGAACAATTAGCAGGTAGCGACCCCGACGTAGCAGTGAAGGATTTGTATAACGCTATTGCAGAAGGCAATTATCCTCAATATGAATTGTGCGTACAATTTATGCGACCTGAAGATGCAGATACATTGGACTTCGATCCCTTGGACGACACCAAAACCTGGCCTGAAGATCAATTTCCTCTATATGCTGTGGGAATGATGACTTTAAACGAAAACCCTCAAAACTTCTTTGCTCAAGTGGAGCAATCTGCATTTTGTCCGGCAAATTTAGTAAATGGTGTGGAACTATCCAATGATAAAATGTTGCAAGGAAGAAGCTTTTCCTATTTGGACACTCAGAGGTATAGAATCGGTCCAAATTTTGCCCAGCTTCCCATTAACCAATCTATCTCTCCTGTGAATAATAACCAGAGAGATGGTGCCATGACCTACGTAATAAACAATCAGCCCATTAACTACTCCCCAAACAGTTTAAACGACGATAAACCATATCCCGCTAGGGCACAATATAAGATAGGACCCTACATTGCTGGAAACATTGAGCGCGCTCCCATTAATAAAACCAACGATTTTCAACAGGCGGGAGAACGATACCGTTCACTAACTCCATTAGAACAAGACCATCTGGTTGACAATATTGCCAGTGAATTATATATGGCCAACCAAGATATTCAAGATAGAGTTGTGCAATATTTCGCCAATGCTGACAAAGAGTTTGCCCAAAAAGTAAAAATTGCAATGACGAAATATGCTATGAAATAAAATATTGATTCATCTTATTTGATCAATTCTTAAAAATATTTCTCCATAGGTTAAAGAACGGCAAGTGCCGTTCTTTTCATTTAGTAAATGTTATTCAGTTGTTTTATTATGTAAAATATAATTAGATAACAGGGTTAATAGATAACAGGATTAAAAGATATAAATAATGAACTTTATATAAAAATTAAACTTTAAATATTTGATTTTTAAACTATATTACGGCTTTATTTAGATTTTTTGATGTAGTACCATACATTAACAATTAATATTTTCTTATTTATAATGTCCTTAGATTTAACTAAAACTATTTACCGAAATTTTTAATTTTATCCAGTAGATTTTCCAATGCTGCTTTGGACGCTTCATATTTTTCTGCTGCACCCTCTTCAATGGCATCTGCAAGGTTTTGATTCTCTGCCTTTGCTTGGGCTATGAGATTTAAATATTCTTCTTGTACGCTTCCCACCGCATCATCCTTAATTTTTTTCACATCTTCTTCCAGGTTTGATAGGGTATCGTCAATTTTCTGCTTCTCTGATTCTAAGAAAATTTTTGCACTTTCAACATCATCCGTCAATGTAGTTTTGGCACCCGTAAATGCATCCATAACCTTTCGCTCTGTTTCTGCTAAAATGGAATCGCTTTTTTCCCTAAAGGCTGCAAGCTCATCAACCACAGTATCTTTTGCATCTGCAATAGTTTCCTTTGCTTCCTCTGCCTTATCCTTCACCTGAGAGCCTATTTGTGTAGAACAGCCTGTAAGCAATGTGAACCCCCCCACCAACACTAACATGATCACAATCACCTTTTTCATAATCATTTTCCAACCTCCATTTTTAATTATGTAAGCCATTTATTGAACTATGAAATACACGAAGTGTGCATTTAAACGACCTCCACCTTTAATTATGTAAGCCATTTATGGCTCAGCATTTATATTAGTAAGTATATTTATTTCTGTTGCATTAATATTCATGATAAAAATTATATCAGATTCAAGTGCCATTGAAAACCAAAATCCATAGCAATTTTTGCGGTTTAGATTACAATATTTAGTGATATTTAGGTGTTAAAGCTTTGATAATTTAGGTGAATTAAAGTAACTTAACACTAAAATAAAATCAAATAAGGGGGTCAGGGGGGTACAAAATTTTAAGGTAAATTTTAATTATTTTTTGTAAAAAAATACTTTTCAGCAGGCTTTTTATATGGTATACTTCTTTAGTAAGTTTAGCCCACATCATAAATCTTGGGGAATTAGCGCAGCTGGGAGCGCGCATGACTGGCAGTCATGAGGTCAGGGGTTCGATCCCCCTATTCTCCACCAGTTTGTCGAAGCCTGTCGAATGTTGCATTTGGCAGGCTTTTGATTTTAATGGCAGTGGCAGGGTTGCCACGAACAGATACGCCTTGATGAATTCCCCGGTAGATGTGTCGACATAGGACATGGTCGGGCCAGACCAATCCACTTCGGTGATGATGCCGGGCTTATGCTCAATGTGGCTTGCAAGCCGGTTGGCAGTTGTGTAGGAATCATACCCGATGCAGTACTTCGTGTACCCCATGGGAATAAAATTCGCCGAGCTGCATTGTGCTTGGTATTCCTGCCAAAGTAGTTTCAAGGTAACGCCCGTCTTTCTAAGCTCGCTGTGTACATATCCGTAATCAGGCTCATGATACATGTTTTCTGTGACATGTTTTTCCGGATAGAACATCCTGTAGACCTGTTCCTCTGAAAACCCACAGACATCTTTGAAGTGATACCCTTGGCGTTAGCGATGTGAATTACATCGCTAACAGAATTCTTTGACATGTGTCTAGTTGCCGCGATCCCATTTCTGGACATATTAGCGGCTCAAAGCTCCAGTATGAGCTTCACGTTGATTTTGTTGGCCACATTATACGGCCTCCCTTCTGTAAAATTTAAAGCATGTGCTTCTTGAATCATTTTACAGAAAAATGGACGAGTAGGTGAATCTATTCTGAATTATGGTTTAAAAAACCGGTGATCCATTACATGAACAGATGGATCTCAAATGCGTATCAGTGGATCCCAGTCTGTGAAATAATCAAAAGGGGCACGGCTTGTAATTGTTCCCGAACCCGATAAGGGATTAGAGCTTAACGCCTAGGTGTTTTACCTTGATTAAAAATTTTCAAGGTACGGAGGTGTTATGTTGTTCTCTTTCCCGCTACTCTCTATAGCAAGACAATTAGATAAATAATAAGTCGTCTTCCCTCAGTTAACGCTTGTTTTTGATACATGGTATAGCATATTAACCTCCTATTTAATTTTTAAATGAATTAACTTCTTTTCAGCCGCTTCACGCACTTTATCCATTTTTGCATTTTTTGCAACATCGATGATAAGCTGTCGATCGGTGAGCTTTTCGAGTGCCGCTTTAATGCCTTCATCTGACAAATTATAGTTATACCAAGTCTTTGCTTTGTCAGCAGATGGTCCGGAATGCACCCATTTATAATATTGGCAACTTGATTCTTTCAATATTTCGGCAAGCAAGTCTTGGTCATCAATCTCTGCTTTTATAAATTCATGTATCTTTGAGGTATCATAACCGGAATCACCTATGTTTTTCCACATCAGCCGCTGATTTTTAATTTTTTTAGCAGCTTCGTAAGCCATTTCGGTTAGAGTTTGTTCTGCTATTCGCTTTAATGAATTGTGGTCATTTATTTGGCTTATTACACTTGGCTTAAAGGCTATCGGACTTACATTCATTGCATATTTTTCAAGCAATTCAAGCTTGTTGATTTTTTTAAGTGCCGCTTCCTCTGCATCTGCTCTGAAACCGCCAACATTTGACATGGCAATTTTATAAAGAAGCTCTTGGTTTGTTATTTTCTCAATTGCGGCAATCCAAGCTTTTCTTGTTGGATGGTGTTTTTCGCTTGAATGCCATTTTTCCCATTCTGCAACAGCAATTTCAGCCAGAATGTTTTCGTTGTTAATATCAGGTATTACTTTAAGGGCTACTTCTGGGTTTGATAAAGCTTCTTGCAATAAGCGATTTTCATTAACCTTTGTATATTCTGCTGACAGTTTTTCAAATAAACCTTTCTCGTTAAGCTTTTTGGCAGCCTCTGCCCTATCTTTAATATTGATTGAAGTATTATTTGCTATGTATTTATAAGTATCTTCGGCAATTGTTTGGTCTTTAATCTTATTAGCCGTATTCAATGCTATTTTTAAATTTAAAGAAGCCATTGCAGCCTTCTTTAATCCTTCGTCGCTTTCTATACGTTCAATTGCCATTGCTCGAGTTTTTTCAAAGGATGAGACACTTGCAATTCTTATTAAGTCATACTCGCCGGCTATTTTTTTTACTACAAGATAGCCGTAAGGTTTTTGCAAAGCTATTTCTATCAATATGTCTTTGTCATCAATCTTAGAATATAAAGCTGAATATTCTTTTTCTTTAGGTGGATAGATTAATTCGGAAGCTTCAAGTATTTTTTTCTGGTCTTTTAATAACTTTGCAGCCTGCAATCCGACATAAGAGTTATCCCAAATATTTTTACCTGCCTTTGAATCATAGCGTGATTTAAAAGCTAATTCTTTAAGAACTGCTTGTGCAAGTTCCTTATTTTCAAGTCTTTCTGCTGCGTGAAGGCGAACGGTGTCATGTAATGCTTCTTTAACCGCTGCTTCAAGTTCACTTTGCTTATTAACTTTAGTGATTGCCCTTATTGCTTTATAAGGATCTTTATTTAACCAACCCGGTTTGAAAAACAACATAGTTATATCTCCTCTACTTTATATTCTTTCGATTGATATATTAGACCTATTCTGAAATGCTTCATTCTCTATTTTATCCCCTTGCTCCAAGATTCCTTCCGAAACACCATCAACAAAAGCACCAAACACGGCACCCGCTACTATATCCCAACCGCTCGGCTCGGTCTCTATGTTATTCAAATCGTGAATTACTTGATTATAAGCAGTTCTATAGTCTTAGTATAGTATATATTTATCAAACTTAAATAATGTTTGATATGAATTAGTGGTAATTATTTTTTTGCGTTTATATGCGAATTATAAGTTGTCCGTACCAACTCTTAATATATTCAAATAATCCTCATAAGCAAAAACTCTGCCGCGCTTGTTTTCAGTAGTTTGCATAAGGATACCAAGTTCCACCAAAAGCGAGGTGCATTTTGCCGATGTATTATATGAAAGTGACAATGCCGTTGCCGTCTTTCCAATGTCAATAATCGGGCTTTGTTCCAAATAATCATAGACAAGCCGTGTGTTTTTTGCCAATTTACCAAGCATTTTAATTTTCTTGATATTCACCTCACGCAAAACAAGCAACTTATTGATAGTATTCAAGGCATCTTCTGCCGATAGCATAACCGCACGGACAAAAAACTTCACCCACTGCTCGTAATTGCCCTTGTTACGCACTTCCATAAGCCTGTCGTAATACTCGATACGGTTTAATTTGAGGAAATACGAAATATAAAGTGCCGGGCGTGTGATAATTTTTTGTTCCATCAGAAACAGCGTAATGAGCAGACGCCCAACACGTCCGTTACCGTCTAAAAACGGGTGGATTGTTTCAAACTGATAGTGGATTAAAGCTGCCTTGATAATGGCATCGGTATTGTCGTCCTCGTTCATAAATTTTTCAAGGTCAGATAACGCTTCAAGCATATCATCAGGAGCAGGTGGAACATAGCTTGCCGTTTTTATTGTGCTACCACCGGGGCCTATCCAGTTTTGACTACGGCGAAATTCACCGGGGTTTTTCTCGCTGCCATGAAGCCCGTCCATAAGTACCTTGTGTGTTTCAAGCAAAAGCCGATTGCAGAGCGGAAGTTCGGTAAGCCTTGATACGGCATACTTTGTAGCTTTAATGTAATTCAAAACCTCGGTCACGTTGAGATTAAGGTTTTCTTCAGCGGACGGGTCTAAAATGTCATCAAGAGTAGCCTGTGTACCCTCAATTTGCGACGATAAAAGCGCTTCTTTGCGAATGTACATCGTAATTAACTGGTTGATATTGGGTAGTCTGTTTGCCGTGCCATCAAGGACACCAAGTAGATGATTGGTTTTGGAAAGTAGTGATAGCAACTCGTGATCTATATCAACCAGTTTACTCCCAAGCAAAGGCGTAGGCACAAATGATTTATATTGTGCATCTCCTGTTAGATTTATTTTATACGCTCCTGATTTAGTGGGCATAATAACACCTCTTTTGAAATTGTTACTTTAATTATATCACGCTAATTTCATTATATCAATATAAATGAAATAATGAATGGTGTTAATATAATTTTCTTTCAAATTGGGTTTTGAGGTTATGTTAAGAATTAGTTTTAACATAATGTTTACATAGTTTTTTGATAAAAAAATTCCATTAGACCCCTGATGGATGGCGGCAAGTGTATCCTACAACTTCGAGGTGTTCGCCCGTTTTTCTCGGATAAGT
>CAYWVS010000007.1:0-62919 GCA_964461765.1 uncultured Anaerovorax sp. | reverse complement strand
TAGACTGAAAATCTACGTGTCCTTGGTTCAATTCCGAGTCCGGGCACCATTACCTGTAAAGGTAGATTCCAAAGGTAGTTTCTCGCAGACATTGTCCGAGAGACTATTTTTTTTTCGCGGCTAAAACAAAGAAAATTAAATTTAATATGACTTGTTATGGGTACAATAGATATATTATCGGGGTTCATGGAAAGAATCCTTAATTTTTAACAGATTGAATATAAAAGAAATAAAAGAGGGAAGAGTATTGACATTTGGTTTATTGGCGGGAGCCTGTGTGATCTTAGCCAGCATATTGGGATCATTATTAGGATTTATATTTAAAAAGATATCTCATAAAACCAATGATATGTTTCTGGGATTTGCAGCAGGAATCATGTTAGGGGCAGCATTTATTGGATTATTACCCACTGCTTTTTCCGGAGATACAGTATTGGCAGTTTCACTTGCAGTTATTGGGATCGTGACAGGAGCTGTATTTATAAGCTTTCTTGATAAATTTGTTCCACATATTCACTTGGATGGCGGACATATGAAAGAAAGCCAAACGAAATCCAAAGCAAATAGAACCATACTTTTGATCATTGCCATTGCCATTCATAATATCCCTGAGGGACTTGCCACGGGGATTGTCTTCGGAAAGGGGATTACAGATAATGCTATCATGATGGCAATTTCAATGGTAATCCAAAAAATACCTGAGGGGCTCATTGTTATGATTCCCTTGCTTAACATGGGAATGACTAAGAAAAGAGCCTTTGGTTTTAGTGTAATAGTTGCACTCATGATGCTTCCTGGAGTAGTGATTGGTGCACTTTTGGGTAGTTTGCCACTACTTCTGGAAATCTTCTTCTATGGGTTTACATTTGGAGCAATTATATATGTAATCAGTGATGAGATCATCCCGGAGTCTCACGAGCATGGGTACCAAAGAGAGGCTACCTTCTCTCTAATCACTGGAATTTTAGTTGTTTCCTTGTTACAGGTCATAGGAATTTAACAATTTAATTTAAAGTGCGTTCCAAAATCACATGCTTTCCAAAATCCCTCTTGAAATGACTTGAGGGATAAGGCATAATAAATAAGAAATGAAAAAGATTATAGGCAAAAGGGATAAGTAACAAACATGAAAAAAATTGCAGTGATAACCTTTTGAAATAAATGCAAAAAACCTTTACGTTAGCCAATTAAAAGATTTCTTTGGGCAAAATGCAGAAGTGACGGGTTATGCCATTTCCGAAAGCTGTTTGGAAAAGGCATCCGATGCATGGGTCAGAACATATTATTACGGATATTCCAAGCAATATGCAGGTTTTGACTTGACTCCGGGACAATACGGAATTATCGATTGTAAGGACATCGTGAAAATTTATCAGGTCAGCGCAGAGTAATATAAAACATATTGAGGAGTTAGAAAATCACTTGATTTCTAACTCCCTTAATCTTCTGTAAAAGGTAGAGCTGCTAATTTCAAGGATTTCAGCTATTTTTAACTTATCATCAAGGGATCGACCGTAGGTTTCCAAATAATCTATAAAGAGCTTTTTTTGGAAACGATCGGTTTGATCCTTTAATGTTTGACTTAAATAATCCTTAGCATACCCTTGGAGCTTTTCCGGCAAGTTTTGGGGCTGCACATAAGAAGACATTTCCATATTTACAGCATATTCCACAACATTTTCAAGTTCTCTAACGTTTCCCGGCCAGGAGTATCCCATCAACAGTTTTCGGGCATTTTCTGAAAAACCAAGTATGTTTTTATTAAATCGTGCACAAAATTTGGAAAGGGCGTGGACGAGCATGTCCTGAATGTCTTCGGGACGTTCTCTCAATGGTGGGATTCTCAAAGGGATTACGCTCAATCGAAAGTATAAATCTTCTCTAAATTGTTTCTGCTTTACCATCTCATCTAAATCACGATTGGTAGCGGCGATGATTCGCACGTCTATGGGAATGGAATGAATGCCACCTACCCGTTCAATGGTACGATTTTGCAAAGCTCTCAGAAGCTTTACCTGCAAATGCAAAGGCATGTCGCCGATTTCGTCTAAAAATAAGGTTCCCTTATCAGCCATTTCAAATTTTCCTAGTTTTTGAGAAAGAGCACCGGTAAAGGCTCCTTTCTCATATCCGAAAAGCTCGCTTTCAAGAAGCATTTCCGGAATGGCACCGCAATTTATGGCCACAAATGGGGCATCCTTTCTAAAACTAGAAGCGTGGATTGCCCTTGCGAAAATTTCTTTTCCCGTGCCGCTTTCGCCTGTAATTAAAATGGTAGAATCCGTAGAGGATACCTGTAATGCCCTGGATTTCACATTGGTGAGAAGGGTGCTGTTTCCGATGATATCGCTCATAGCAGATCCTGTTGGCATCAAGAAAGAATCAAGCCTGTGCTTTAGGGACTGGCTTTGGTATGTTAGGAGCAGCTTGCTGGCCAAAAGGTCAGCCATTCTTTGGAGGAAGATTGTAAAGGTGTCGGATTTATTTATGATTTTATTTTTTTGTTCCTCCGTAAAGGCAACTAAGCCGATAAGACCTACTACAATGCCATCGATAGTGATGGGGCAGGCTATTTCAGCAAGCTCACCTTCCTTTGCATCATAAAGGGGATCGGCAGTAGGGTTGATGCATACATAGTTATGACCGTTTTTCAGCAGCTTTGAATAGATATAATCTGAATCCAGGTCACCGTTCTCTTCGTAAGAACCGATTTTTTCCTTGTATCTACCGGTACCGCCAATAATTTGGAGCTTACTATCCACAATTTCCGTTTCAATTTCAAGGGCAGCAGTAATGGCTTCGGCTATCTGCATAACCGTATCCTTGATCATAGAAAGTTGGTACATAAAAAGGTTCATATTGGATTTCCTTTCAGGGTTATTAAATAAAGGCACATTTTCATCATCATATAAAGATTATTAGTAGGTGGTAAAATAGAATTTTTATCTTTTCTGACAAATGATTTTTATTTTTAGCAATAAACTTATTATATATAATAAATTTGAGATTTGCAATGACAATAAATGCAATCATTATGATAATAAAAGAAATTGATAATAAAAGAAATTGGCATGATAATAAATGCAATGTGAAAAAAGTAATATGATAAAAATCTTGCTTGAAATGAAAGTAGGTTTGGGGCATAATGAAAATAAGGAAAAAATAAAATAAATAAGAGTTAGGGGATCATGAAAAATCCATTTTAAGTTAAATATATGCAAAAAAGCCGTACGGAGTATTGCTCCTCTATATCTCATTAAAAATATTTAGTAAATATACAGCAATAGAATAAGGATGAACTATGACCAAAAAATTAAAAATAATAGGAATCGGAAACAGTATCGTGAACGGTTTTCCCCATAGGAGAAGTCAATGCTTTATGAGTTTACTCAGGGAACGCACCGGTCACGAGATCATTAATAAGGGTGTCAACGGCGATACCACCCAAGGGGTTTTAGAGCGATATGAAAAGGATTTTCTTTCACATAAGCCGGATATAGGGATTCTGATGACGGGGGGCAATGATATGATTCACCAATTGGCATCCCCGGCAAAAGCTGTATCACTTTTAATGGAAATCGACAATCAAGCTAAGGAAATCGGATCACGAATGTTGCTACTAACACCGCTTTTATGCAGGGTAGATATGGCTGAAAGAATGTGGATGCCTGGTGCAGGACTTGATTATAGGCGGGTTAATAAAGAACTCGTTGAAATGGGGCAGCTGATGATGGATTTGCATAGGAAGGGACTGGCAGAGGTCTTAGATTTGCAGAGTGCATATTTGGAGTTTGTGGATAAAAATGGTCCGGAACAAGCCTTTACCGATGGGCTGCACCCCAGTCTCTCAGGGCATATGTTTATTGCTGATTTTTTGGAGGCTTGGATTGGTGAGGACAATAAGTAAAGATGGCGATATTAATTCGGTAAATATTTAGCTTTGAGGAATTCAAATAACTAGTAGAAAAAATATATAAAGAAAAATATCGTTAAGCAAACTTTAAGAGCATAAAGAGCTTTTCGAGAAAAATATAGTTTCCCGGGAAATAAATTATATTGTAGCTAATAGTATTTTTAATGTGTTAGGGTTTAAACGGTAAAGTAAAAAGGGAGGAAAATGAAATGTTTAGAGAAATGAGACTCGCAGAAAATAAAACCAGCATGGAAGAGGCAGAACAAATGTTGGCAACAGCAACCAATGGAGTGCTTGCAGTTATTGGAGATGAAGGTTACCCTTATGCTGTTCCCGTGAGCTTTGTTTATGAGGATGGTAAAATTTATTTTCACAGCACATCAGCCACCAGTCATAAGATTGATTCTATCGAGAAGGACCCCAGGGTATCCTTTTGCGTGATTACTCAGGACAATATTTTACCTAATGAATTTAATACTCTTTATCGAAGCGTCATTGCCTTTGGAACTGCACGAGTTCTAAAGGACCCAAAGGAAATTGAGCAAGGGCTCACGGCAATCTTAAAGAAATACTCCGGTGATTTTATGGAAGCAGGAAAGAGTTACATAAATCAGCAAGACGGCAATTTCTGCGTGGTGGAAATTGCGGTAGAGCATTTGACCGGGAAGGCAGGTTCGTAAAGCTATTTGTACTGGCAAATAACGTGTAACATCTCATGTAACTCGGATTGTTTATAGTTCAAAGCTATTCGTACTGCCAAAAAACTTTATCTAAATTAGATTAAATAGATAAAGTTTTTTTAATAAATATCTTAGTGGAATGGTATATGGAGCCCATTCGGAACGGAAAATCCAAAACCCCTAATCAATAGTATCCATTGACACCATAAGTTTCATGTTGTAAGATATTTATAAGATGTTATAGCTATTTCTAACATAAGAAAAGGAGGTTATTCCAACATGAAAAAGCTTATTAGTTTGCTAATCACAACAATTTTGCTCTTATCCCTTATCCCGGCGACTGCTCTTGCTGATGATTCCGCATTTACCGGGGTCACCTATGACATTACTGCAAAAAATTTCATTGACGTAACTCTTAATGGTCAGGCCAATCAGGTAATTCAAGGCAGTAACGGCTTTGTTTACACACTTTCCACATTGCCACCGGAAAAAAATAACGGTGCAAAATACTTAGGTATAGTGGAAGAACAAAGGTCAGGCAGTGACAGCAAATCTCCACTGGCAGTCTTTTTGGTAGAAGACCATGGGACAAACAAATATTCTGCTTCAGTTTCTTGCTTTGGTTTTAGTGTCAATAAGCCTTCAACTATAAAACTTAGCGGCGCTGAGCTTAGTTTTGATGGCTTTGCCGGTGGCTATGGAAGTAATGTATTTAATAAAAATTTTAAATTAATTGATGGTATTCACAGTGATGAGCCGGGAAGCGACCCTGTTGATGTAAAGGCTAATGAAACAGTATATATCAGCTTTGCCAATGCTTACTCCGGGGAAAGCATGTCTAAAAATGCAATTGGAAGTACCTCTGTGACAGTTTTTTCGGGGGATAATGCCATTGATACCATTGGGTTTACAATTATGGTTTTAACAGAGAATTATGCAAAAGAAATTCTGGCGAAATCCAATCCCGATATATTTAAGGCTGAAGGTTTTGATGATTTTACAACATATAATAATCTTTCAAGCTTGTTAAATAAAGCCGGTTTGGGCAGTGCTCCTACCACTGGCTTGGATAACGCTTCCAATACCAATTCCGGGAACACTCCTCCTATTACACAGGAAGCTGTGACAGCCATGAAAACTGCATCAAAAGTCACGGTAGACGGTACGGTAAAGTCCTTTGACGCTTACACCATAAACGGCAACAACTATTTTAAGTTGAGAGATATTGCCTATATCCTGTCCGGAACAGAAAAACAGTTTGAAGTGACTTGGGACGGAGCAAAGAACGCTATTAACCTTGTAGGCGGAAGTTCTTATACCACTGTGGGCGGTGAGATGGCAGTGGCAACAGGTAGCAATACTAAATCCGCAACCCTCTCCACCTCGAAAATCTATCTTGACGGAAAGGAAATAAGTCTGACTGCCTACACAATCAGCGGTAATAACTATTTCAAGCTTCGTGACCTTGGCAGCACCTTTGATTTTGGCGTGGCATGGGACGGAAAAAATAACACCGTGGCCATTACTTCAACTACAGGGTATGTGCCTGAGGTTGGTTCTTCCAAATAAAGTCAGAGGAATTCCGAAGTGATAAAAATCAGTAAAATGGAAAACCTAATTATATGGAAAAGAAAAATGAAGCAATGACAAAAACAAATAACATGATAAAAAATTTTGGGGGCAGGATTTCTTCTAACAATAAAGACCAAGGAGGCAGGATTTCTTCTAATAATGAAGACCATGGAGACCCCATCCCTTCAGAGGAGGAATGCATGGAAATCCTGTCCCGTTATGGGACCCCCAAGCATGTGGTGGCTCATTGTGTTGCTGTGAAAAATAGAGCAGTTCAATTATGGGAAAGGCTGAAAAGGGATGGACATCCTTTAAATTTGCCGTTAATTGTTGCAGGTGCTTTACTGCATGATATTGCCAGAACAGAAAATGATCATGCTAAAGTGGGAGCAGATGTGGTAAGATCCATGGGCTATGAGGCGGTAGCAGACATCATAGAGGTACACATGCATCTGGGAAATTTCCAAGGGGTCATAGATGAAAAAGCATTGGTATTTGCAGCGGATAAATTGGTTATCGGGGACAAAAAATGCACCTTGGAAGACCGTTATTACGATGCAATCAGAAAGCATCCTGAAAAATTAGATCTCATTAACCGCAGAAAAAAAGAGGCGGACAGAGTTTTAAGGGAGATTTTATAAACGGTAATTCCCTGAGAGAATAAAATGATTCAATTTTATTCTCTCAGGGAAACTTCATATATATCTCTTTGGGCTTTTTTTTCACATCTCATTTTCACATTGTATTTTCTTAGCTTTAAAAAAATATAATAAAAGTAAATTTTTATTCACATCTCATTTTCATATTGTATTTTCATAGCCTAAAAAAGATATAATAAAAGCAAATTTTTATTTACATCTCATTTTCACATTTTATATTTTCATGTGAAACAACCAAAATAAAAAGCAAAATCATTTTCTAAAAATGTGAACGGATTGCCCCATGGAAGTTCAATTTGTCACATTCTGTCGAATTCTAACATATTAATTCAATCAGCAACTGAACTCTTTTGTTGCAATTCTATTACCCATAGTTTATAATTAAATGAATACAAATAAATGGGGGAACCAATGAAAAAGAATAAAATAGTGTTAGCTATTTTCTTTGCCCTTACTGTTTCATTGTATTTTATCACTTCGGCTGCACCTAATTTGACTGGTGCATTAAAAAAGACTGAAGTTTTACAATATGGAGGCTTGCAGGTCTCCGACGAAGTAACCTGCTATTTGGTAAGAGAGGAATCCGTGTATTTGGCAGGAAGAGCAGGCCAGATACAGTATTACATAGAAGAAGGACAACAACTGCGAGGAGGCGTTCGAGTATTGACTGTAAGTCCTAATATGGGATCAGAAGGGACAAGCCGTTACACAGAGTTGACGAAATATTCACAAGAGAAGAATATCCCTTTTGGAACTGTCAGTCAAAACTACGTAACTGAGTTCAATGGGGCCGTAAGCTACTATATAGACGGCTTGGAATCTATTTTGACACCGGATACCATGGGCACCATTCCCAAAGAGGAATTAGAAGGTTACAACTACAAGACTGTAAACGTGGTCCGAGATGATACGGTAACGGGAGATCCATTATATAAGATGATCGACGATAACATCTGGTACGTTCTTTATTGGATCGATGCAGGGAATATTTCTAAATATGAGATAGACAAAGACATTTGGATTAACCTACCGCTGGGTCAGGTCAAAGGGAAAGTGTATCAGATATTAGACGATGGAAAACAATGGAGAGTATTGTTAAAATTCAATAGGTATTATGAAGATTTTGCCCATCTGAGGAAGGTGAATGCAGAAGTCATCACTTCTGACAGCAAAGGGCTGATCGTTAGAAACGTGAGTATCACAGCAGAGGATGGAAAAGCAGGAGTTATGGTGAGAGATGTAACCGGTAAATTTATCTTTAAACCCATCAAAGTCCTTTCCACCAACGGTGAGTATTCCCTCATTGAAGTCGCCCAATTTATCACAGAAGATGGTGAAAAGGTGGAGACTGTAAATGCTTATGATGAGATTTTAACCAGACCAAATAAAAGGAGATAGTTACAATGAATTACATCAAAGAAAATATTGAAGCCATCAACAAAATGAAAGGTGACAACGTGCTTTTGGTGGCAGTCACGAAAACCAGAACTGCCGAAGAAATCAACCAAGCCATCGATGCAGGGATTACTGACATCGGAGAAAACAAAGTCCAAGAAATTTTGGACAAATACTCTCAGGTAAAGCCTGTGAAATGGCATTTAATAGGGCATCTTCAAACCAATAAGGTAAAATATATTATCGATAAGGTATCCTTAATTCACTCTGTGGATTCTTTTCGCCTTGCGGAAGAAATTAACAAACGAGCCGGTGCAAACAATTTGACCATGGATATCTTAATACAAGTCAATATCGCAGAAGAAGAAAGCAAATTCGGAATTTCTGAAGATGAAACAGAAGGTCTGATTCGGGAGATTTTAGAGAAATGTGAACATATCAGAATAAAAGGCTTGATGTGCATCGCACCCTTTGAAGACGATCCCGAGGATGTGAGACAATATTTCAGAGGAATTAAACAGTATTACGATAAGTTTGGAGCCATTTCACACGAAAGATTGGACTTTCAGTATTTATCCATGGGTATGTCCCACGATTTTCAAGTTGCCATTGAAGAAGGGGCAAATTTAATCCGTGTGGGAACATCCATATTTGGCCAGAGAAATTACGCTTTATAATCAAACTCAATCACATAAATTAGGAGGATAAAAATGGGAGACGGATTTTTTGGAAAATTAAAAGTTCTTATGGGAATAGAGGAAGTGGACGACGAGGATGAGGAAGAGGAAGAGGTGGTGAAAAAGCCTGCAGAATCACGAAATTCATACGCTCCATCAAACAAGATAGAAAGCCGAGAAGTAACAGGAAAGGATAGAGATGTGAGGACTGCAATCCCTCCACAGACAGGAAAGATTCCACCGGGAACCACACAATTCAAGATGGTTGTGATTGAGCCAAAAGGATTCGAGGAGTGCCCTAAGCTAGTGGACAGCTTAAAAGCAAAAAAGCCTATTATTATTAACTTAGAAAAGATCGATTCCGATATTGCCAGAAAAATGTTTGATTTTTTAAGTGGAGCTACATATGCGTTAAATGGAAATGTACAAAAGGTTGCAAATAATATTTTTATCTTTGCGCCTGCAAATGTGGATGTATCAGCGAATATGGATCATAAGTCCATTGATTTTAATCCGGGCCCAAAGAGTCCTTGGAAATAATAGAAATAGTGGAGGTAAGCAATGTCCATACTAGGAGTGGCAGTTTATAGGTTTTGTCAGATTATTATTTGGCTGATTTTAGCCAGAGCCATTATGAGCTGGTTTATTCGTGTTCCATCAGGAACCCTTTACAGCATTTATAGCGGTCTTTGCCAGTTGACAGAGATCATCATTGGACCATGCAGAAATATGCTCAATCGTATGGGTATGCAATCCGGTCCCATAGATTTTGCACCAATGGTAGCTATTTTGCTGATTTGGCTCATTCAAAGCTTGGCTCTCAGCATACTATAGCCGTTTTTTCCCAAAACATGAGGTGAAAGATATGATTACGCCATTAGACATTCAACATAAAGAATTTGCAAAGGCAGTTAGAGGATATAAAGAGGAAGAGGTCGACAGTTTTTTAGATCTTGTAACCTTGGATTTTGAAAAGCTTTTAGACGAAAATAAGCGTTTAAAGGAAAGCGTGATAAAATTATCGGAGGATTTGACCCGCTACCAAAAGTCCGAAGGGGCTGTTTTAGATACTCTGGAAGCAGCCAAAGGGCTTATGCGTGATATTTCCTCTAGCGCTGAAAAGCGTGCTGAAATCCTGTTAAAAAACGCAGAACTGGATGCTCAGGTCATACAGAGAGAAGCAAAAGAATCCGTGGAAAGACTGACGGAAGAGGCTCATGCTCTAAAACATAAGCTAAGTAACTTTAAGTCTAAGTACAAAAGCTTTTTAGAGGAAGAATTAAATTCCTTAGATAGCTTGGGAGTTGAACTTTTCCTAAAGCTGGATTCTGATGAAAATAAGATATTTTCTGATATAAAAACAAATGAACGTGAAAGTCAAATTCCTTCGGAAACAAAAATGATGAATGAAAATGTAATTTTGTCTACCCGTAGGAGAAATAAAGGAAACGAAGATATTAGAAAAACCATATCAAATCTTAAATAGGAGAGTAAGCGATTGCTTACAACAAAAGCATGCTATTTGTATTGATCATTTTTGGGGTTATCGGATTAGACCAGCTCAGTAAATTATTCATTCAAAAGTCCTTTGAGTTGGGACAATCCTTTCCTATCATTGAAAATGTTTTTCATTTGACCTATATACACAATTATGGAGCTGCCTTTAGCTTTTTTCAAAATCAAACCGTTTTTTTAATTGTTATTCAATTGCTGCTGATTACTTTTATTGTTGGCTTTATGGTGGTTACCCGTAAGCGATCACATAAAATACTGCTTGTGTCCATGAGTCTCATCGTGGCTGGGGGAGTGGGAAATTTGATCGACCGAATTGCCTATGGTTACGTGGTGGATTACTTTGACTTTCGCGTATTCCCTATATTTAATATTGCTGATATTTCTGTATGCACAGGCTGTGGGCTTTTGTTGCTTTTTCTTTTTATAATAGAACCTCGTTTGGCTAAAAAGGAGCTTTTGACCAATGAACAATGACCAATGCTACGCGTTTATAGTAGAAGATGAAATGGTGGGAATGAGGGTGGATTTAGCACTCTCTTTGTTTTTGGAGGAATCTTCCAGAAATGGAATGCAAAAGCTCATAGAAAAAGGCTCTGTAAAAATTAATCAAGAGACGTGCACCATAAAAAAGAGAAAGTTGATGTGGGGAGATACCGTGGAGGTATGGATTCCCGAACCGGAAAGCTGTGAGGTGATTCCTCAGGATATCCCCATAGATATCGTTTATGAAGATCAGGATATTTTGATCGTCAACAAAGGGAAAAACATGGTGGTGCATCCTGCGGTAGGGAACGAAAGCAACACCTTGGTGAATGCCATACTTTACCACTGTAAAGACCTTTCCTCTATTAATGGTGTGATTAGACCAGGTATTGTGCATAGGATCGACAAGGATACCACCGGTTTACTGATGGTAGCGAAAAATGACAAGGCTCACATGTCCTTGGCTGAACAACTGGCCAAACATACGGTGGAACGAAGGTATCAGGCTATCGTTTATAATAATTTTACTGAAGATGAAGGTACCATTGCTAAGTCCATTGGAAGAGATCCCAAAAATCGTTTAAAACGTGCAGTTACTACCATCAATGCAAAGGATGCAGTAACCCATTACAAGGTGTTGGAAAGGGGAGGCAAGTTTACCCTTTTGGAGTTAAAATTGGAAACGGGGAGAACTCATCAAATCAGAGTTCATATGGCTTATGTAAACCATCCTCTGTTGGGAGACTTACTTTACGGACCGAAGAAGTCGGCTTTTGGCATCCAGACCCAAATGCTTCATGCCAAAACCTTGGGATTTATCCATCCCCGTACAGGAGTCTACATGGAATTTGACAGCCCCTTGCCGGAAGAATTTTTAGTTAACTGGGAAAAAGCCAAGAAGTAAGGGGGTGCAATTACAGCCTTTCTCTAAGTATTGTGTGGTTTCCTGAGGGAATTTTAATATAAATAAAATCAAATATCGGTTTGCATTATGTGCTATAAATTCTGAGTGTTCGTACATTCCTTCTCAGATAACAGGGAATGTCTGATATGACTGAGGCAATTATAACAGATCGCACCTTCCTTAAATATAAAAGTGTTTCTGGTGTTGCCGCATAGAACACATGATAGTTGTTTTTTATAAGCTTGTTGTTCTTTCATATTCTTTGTTTCCTTTTCTAGCTCTTGCTGTATTAAGGCTGTAATTGCTATGATATGATTTTAACAAATAGAAATGAATGTACAACAAAATATTTATAAATAGCTAGATAAAATGGATTAATTGTAATAATATGGAGAATTTTATGGTTAACGAATTTTCAATTAGGGTTAAAAATGCAGTGCTTATGGGGTATCACTGGCCGGTGGATGCACCTGAAAAGGTAGTAGTAATCATCCATGGTATAGGAGAACATGGAGGACGGTTTCGTAGAATTGCAACAGAACTCAATCAAAATAACATGGCTGCCTTGTCTGTGGATTTGCGAGGTCATGGCTGCAGCATGGGAAAAAGGGGTCATACTGCTCCCAGAGCCGATATTTTAGGGGACATGGATCAACTGATTCAATATGCTATGAGGTTATATCCGGATATACCTTTGATTCTTTACGGTCATAGCATGGGGGGAAACCTTGTTTTGGATTATCGAAATCGTGGGAGCTACAGTCATTTGATTTCAGCATATATTTCCAGTTCCCCTTGGTTGGTACTCAAGAGAAGGATTCCTAAGCTTATGGAAAAAGGGGTGCTATTTTGGGGAAAACGACAGCCTGAGTTATTGATCAGTGCAGGAATCAAGCCCAAATATCTGGGAAACAAAAAGATATTGGGGGAACTCTTAAACCCACATTTGGTGCACAATACTATCTCTCTTTTAACGGCGGTGGATAACCACACCATAGGAGCAGCCCTCATGAGAGGAGAGGGTGAGACCTCTGAAAAAAATGGAATTCCAAAACCCTTACTGCTGATGCACGGATCTCAGGATCACATTTGTTCTGTGGAAGGAAGCCGGAGCTTTGCTCGCATTGCTGAGGAAAGAGGCGAAAATATAAAATACCTGGAGTGGAAAGACTATTTTCACGAGCTTCATAACGGCAACCGAGAAAAGGACGGTATGGATGTCATAAAAGAAATCGTTCAATGGATTCAATCCTTGGATTTACGATAATTTATAGTTTTTTACTAATAAATTATTTCTCTGGTTCAACATAAGGGTTGACATAAACGGTTTTGTTATCCGTAAAAATTACCATGCCCGGCTTTGCCCCATTGGGCTTTTTCACATATTTTGCAAAGGTATAGTCCACGGGGACATTTTCGGAGCTCTTCCCTTTGCTGTGAAGGGCAGCCAGTGAGGCAGCCATAAAGATATCTTCCTCTGAAGCAGTTTTACCTTCTGTAAATAGGATGACATGGGAACCGGGGATATCCTTGGTGTGGAACCAAATATCCTTATTTCCCGCCAATTTAAAGGACAACTGGTCATTTTCCTTGTTGTTTCTGCCCACCAAAATCCGCAAACCACTTTGGGTGGTATACTTATATGGTTCGCCTTTGGTCTTTGCCGCCTTGTGGGAATTTTTTCGCCTTCTCAAGCAGCCCACTTCAATCAGTTCACTTCTCAGCTCTTCCAGTTCCTCAGAGGTAACAGCATTTTCTGAATAGGCAAGGACAGATTCCAAGTAGAGGATTTCCTTTTCTGTCTCTTCCAATTGAATGTTCTTCTCCCGAATAGCCGTCTTGGATTTATTGTACTTTTTATAATATCTCTGGGCATTCTGTGAGGGTGTATATCTTGGATCCAACTGAATGGTTATATTTTCATTGTTGTAATAATTTAACACGGTCACATTTTTTTCTTCCAATGGGATTGCATGAAGGTTAGCCGTTAATAGCTCACCGTAAAGACGGTAGATTTCCGCATTCTCTGCTTTTAATATATCTTCGGAAAGCCTTTGCTTTTTTAGATACAGCTTGTCTAAAACAACTTTTACGGCTCTTTGTAAATCTCCGGATTTTTGCTTTAGCTTATTGGAGGAATCCCTATGAGCAAAATAGTAAGAGACGGCATCGCTGATATGAGGAAAAGTCTTTTCCTCACAGGCAGAGCGTAGTTGATGTAAGGGGAAAATGTGAAAGTCCATGGGGACAGATTCATTGTTAAGGTAAACTCGGGGTGAATAATCTCCCATTTCAAACTTGCGGATAAAGGACTGATAAACTTGAAAAAGGGTTAGTGTAGGTTGATTCTTTGTGTCAGCAGATGATATTTGAAGAGAATCATCGGTAAAATAATTTAGTTTGTTGTAGAATGTTTCGGTTATCTCCCATGCCAAAGCAGGGCTGAGTCCCTGAATCTTATCCATGAGAAGCTTTTCTGGTTGAGTCTTTTCAAAATCCATCTCCAAGTCTTCTTCTTTCACCTGATAAAAAGGAATCTTTCCTTGGTCAGGGGGATTCACGTAGGGTTGCCCCGGCAAAAGTTGCCGATATCTGTTTACATCAAAAGAAATTCTCTTAATGCTGTCTATGATTTTTCCTGACTCCTGATCCACTAGTACGATGTTACTGTGTTTGCCCATGATTTCCACAATCAACCGCTTATTTACGGAATAGCCCATTTCATTGAAGGATTGGATATAGATTTCAATAATTCTTTCTGAATCCTTTTGTACAATCCGTTGGATGCGCCCTCCTTGCAGATGTTTTCTCAGTAACATGCAAAAACCACTGGGATTTTGGGGATTTGCATACTTTTCTTGAATCAAATAAATCCCGCTATGATTTCCCGCAGCAGAAATATAAAGCATGTGATGAATTCTATTGGAATGGATGTTGATCAATAGATCTTCTGCCTCCGGTTGATATATTTTTTCTATTTTACCGCCCTCCAGGGCCTCGTTTAATTCTTTTGCTATGGCACCTGCCACAAAACCATCAAAACTCATTGTCTATGTCCTCCAAATATTGTATACTTGCAGTATAACATAGGGATGCCCATAATTAAAGGGAATTAGTATGAAAATAAAAATGAAAAACAAACATTAAAATAAAAATTAAAAATTTAAATAGAAACACGAGGGAGAAAAAATGATAAAAAGCATGACAGGTTTTGGCAGAGGGGAATTTAATGACGGAAAACGGAATATCATCGTTGAGATTCGAGCAGTAAATCACCGTTATAGCGATATTTCTATCAGAATGCCCAGGAGATATTCCTTTGCAGAAGAACGGCTGAAAGCCATAGTAAAGGATGTTGCAAAACGAGGTAAAATTGAAGTTTCCATAAATGTGGAAAATCTAACGGAAAACGATACCAACATCAAGCTAAACACCATGGTGGCTAAGCAATATTATGAAAATCTTTTGATATTAAAAAAAGAATTGGAGATACAGGGGGATCTCACACTTCAGTACATATCAAGCTTGCCGGATGTATTAAAGGCTATCCCGGATCTAGAGGATGAGGAAGAAATCTTCCAATGCCTTGCAAAGCCCACTGTTGATGCAGTTCAGCGTCTGAAGGAAATGCGAGAGGCAGAGGGTAAAAAATTAGCTAAGGATATGACGGAGCGAGGTGCTGTCATTCAAGAGATCGTAGCAGAAATTGAGAAGAAATCTCCTGAAATAGTGAAAACCTATCAGGAAAAACTTTTCCAGCGAATTAAGGAGCTGACAGAGGATGCTATCGACATTCCTGAGGATAGGATTATCTTGGAGGCAGCAGTATTTGCGGACAAGTCCAATGTTACGGAAGAACTGGTGCGCCTGAACAGCCACATTGAGCAGATGAATAAGATTATAGCCAAGGATGGGGAGCCGGAAGGAAAGAAGCTTGATTTTTTGGTGCAGGAAATGAATCGAGAGGCCAATACCATCGGTTCAAAGGCCAACGCACTGGAGATTACGGCAAAAGTATTGGATCTAAAAAGCGAAATTGAAAAAATAAGAGAGCAAGTTCAAAATATAGAATAGAAGACATATAGAATAGAATAAATATAGATAAGAGGTAACATAAGAAATATAGTTATATGGATTAGAAAAAAATTTCTTGAATTTAAACTCGTTTTGATGTATTCTATAGATTCAGAGAGAATTTTTATATACCGAAAGGAAAAAACATGGCAAAAGGCATGCTCTTTGTGGTTTCCGGTCCGTCTGGCACCGGAAAAGGAACAATTTGCAGTGAATTATTAAAAATAAGAGATGTAGAAATTTCCGTATCCATGACTACTAGACAACCTAGACCGGGAGAGCAAAATGGAATCAATTACCACTTTGTTTCCCGAGAGCAGTTTTTGGACATGATTGAAGAAGACGGTTTTTTAGAGTATGCCGAAGTCTATGGCAACTACTACGGAACGCCGAAGGATTTGGTTTTTAAAACCTTAAATGCCGGCAAGGATGTGGTATTGGAAATTGATATTCAAGGAGCATTGAAGGTAAAAGAAAAATATGAAAAGTATGAAAAAGGTATCTTTATTTTTATTTTGCCGCCTTCCATGATGGAACTACGAAAGAGAATTACTGCCCGAGGCTCGGAAACCCCTGAGGCAATCAATTTACGATTAGGAGAAACCTTAAGGGAGGTATCCTACATAGACAAGTACGATTACTGTGTAATTAACAATGACTTGGCGGAAGCAACCAATCAAGTAGCATCCATCATTACCGCTGCCCATTGCAGAGTAACGGAAGACATCTATAAGCTAATAAGAAGATATGAGGAGGAAATCTAATGTTATATCCATCCATAAATGAAATCAGAGAAAAAGCAGATAGCAGATATACCTTGGTGGTTTTGGCCGCAAAGAGAGCCAGAGATATTATTGAGGGAAAACCAACACTGACGGATGCTGATGTGCATAAGCCCGTTTCATTGGCAGCAAACGAAATCAGTGAAGATTTGATAACCTATAATAGAGAATAAAATTTATTGGATCAGACTATAAGTAAAAATCAAACCATTTTTCTAAAGATAATTAACATTGATAAGTCTGACAATTATTCGAAATTTTAAAATGATCAATGAAAAGCCGGCAAGAATTATTTTGTCGGCTTTAATATTATATATTAATTCTAACTATTTATAATCATATGATCAGATAAAATTAAAAAATTTTTAAAATAGACTTTTTCTGTAGATTTGAACAAATTTAAATATAATAAAATAAGGAAAATCTTTTTTCAAATAGATTAATAGTACATAATTATTTTTTAATTTATTAAATGAAAAATCTAATATACGTTCTTTTCGTTCCCTGAGCATAGTTTTATAAAAAATTTTTTGTAATTCATTAATATATGGAGTTTCATCTATAATATCTTCAATATTTTTCATATTTATTTTGGGGAAATTTTACTTCCATTTGCACCAGCCTAGGTTTTGTTTTTTGTTGGCAAATCTGTAAAATCTATCTGGTTTTATTCAATTATAAGAATTAATGTGTAATTACATACACCAAGATTATTCAATTTACTGCTTTACAAATTTAGTGTGGTAAAGTATAATGAAATTAAAGATTAATTTTTATTTTGGAGGAGAAATTTGATGAAAAAAAAGTTGAGTTTATTACTGGTATTTATCCTTGTACTTAGTATCTTCGCAGTGGGCTGTGGCGGAAATAATTCAGGCACCGGCGACGAAAACAAAGGGGAAGAAGACGTTACGACAGAAGATACTTCCTTAACCGATTTGCAGTCAAGAGATGTCATGATCGTAGGCTGTGATGACCAATTTCCACCTATGGGTTTCGTTGGAGATGACAATCAACTTACAGGCTTTGACTTAGAATTAGCGGCTTTAGTAGCTGAAAAGTTAGGTGTTACAATGCAGCCTCAGGTTATCGACTGGGCAGCGAAGGAAATGGAGCTGAACAGCGGCAATATCGACGTAATTTGGAACGGGTATACCATTACTGCAGAGAGAAATGAAAAGGTGGAATATACCAAGCCTTATTTGCAAAATGAACAACTCATCGTGGTAAAGGCTGATTCAGACATTAAGACCAAGGCAGATCTGGCGGGCAAAAAGTTGGGAGCTCAAGTAGAGAGTGCGGGTTTAGACGCCATCAATGCAGACAAGGAAGTCACTGCCAAAATGGATAGTCTGGCAGAGTATGATACATACATTTTAGCCTTAACTGACTTAAAATCTAACAGATTGGATGCAGTGGTTACAGACAAGATCTTGATTAACTATGTGATGAATCAAGAGCCTGGAGCATTTAGAGTACTGGACGAAAGCATGGATGATGAATTTTATGGAATCGGATGTGCTAAGGGGGCTGTTGCTTTGAGGGAAGCCATTGATAAAGCTTTGGATGAGTTGGAAGCCGATGGAAAAATCGAAGAGCTTTCAAAGAAATGGTTTGGAGAAAACATCGTTATTAGAGATGTTGACAAACTTACTACAGAAGAGTTGAAATAATTTGTAATAATCCTATGGGAAATCCCAAGCTTGCTTTTTTGCATTGCGTGGGATTTCCTGTTGAAAAAAGAAATCTAAGACCTGAGACTTTTTATTCAAATGTTAGTCAAAAAGGTCCATAAGATAGGAATTAATTTTATGATTGATTGGGAATACATTTTAAGCATTACCCCTTACATACTTTCAGGGGCATTGATTGCCGTGAAGGTTTACGTAGTTACCATCGTCTTTTCCGTGCCTTTGGGAATGGTTTGTGCCTTGGGGAAACTCAGCAAATTTCAAGTCTTGGGTTTTAAGCCCTTGGGAGCTTTGCTGGAGGTTTATACATGGCTTTTCAGAGGAACCCCTTTACTCTTGCAACTCTTCTTTGCTTACTATGGCCTTCAAGCTTTAGGGATAGAGCTGAGCAGAGAGATGGCAGCATACATCACCTTTATCGTCAACTATGCCGCATATTTTACAGAAATTTTCAGAGCGGGGATTCAGTCCATAGATAAAGGACAGTATGAGGCTGCAAAGGCTTTGGGAATGAACTACAGACAGACCATGAATAAGATCATCATTCCTCAGGGCTTAAAGGTTGTTTTGCCTCCTTGTGGAAATGAAGCCATTACATTAATTAAGGATACGGCACTTTGCTCCGTATTGAGCTTGGCAGAAATTACTCGAAATGCCAAAGTTGTCAGCTCTAGGGATTTTTCCATAGAGGGTTATTTTGTAGCTGCGGCAATTTACTTGGCCTTTACCTTCCTGATTATTCAGGTGTTTAAATATATGGAAAAAAGATATTCCTACTACAACTAATAGATGGAGGATTTCCGACTGTGAGTGATAAAACTATGGTGAAAACCATAAATTTACATAAGAGCTTTAAATCGTTACACGTTTTAAAGGGCATTGATTTTTCCGTTATGAAAGGAGAAATCGTATGCATTATAGGTCCTTCCGGTTCGGGGAAGAGCACATTATTGCGATGCCTCAACCATTTGGAGGAAGCCAATAAAGGAACTATTGAAATTGAGGGCATGGCCATGGCTACAGCGGATCCTCAAACGGGGAAATCCATCTATAAATCTCATCATGAGGTTCTTCAGATATGTAAGAACTTGGGTATGGTATTTCAGAATTTCAATTTGTTCCCCCACAAGTCCGTTATAGAAAACATTACCTTGGCACCCATGTTAATCAACAAAAAGTCCAAGGAAGAGGCGGAAGCCATTGCGGATTCTCTTTTGGAAAAGGTGGGACTTGTAGAAAAGCGAGGAGCTTATCCGGATCAACTCTCCGGAGGTCAGAAGCAGAGGGTGGCTATCGCCAGAGCCTTAGCCATGGAACCCGATGTAATGCTTTTCGATGAACCTACCTCCGCCTTGGATCCTGAACTCATCGGAGAGGTTTTGCAGGTTATCAAGCAATTGGCAGCAGAAAAGATGACCATGGTCATTGTGACCCACGAAATGAATTTTGCCAGAGAAATATCGGATCGAGTCATCTTCATGGACGATGGGCAAATCATAGTGGATGGAACCCCGGAGGAGATTTTCTTAAATCCCGAGCACCCACGAATACAAACCTTTTTACAGAAGGTGCTATAAATTTTAATGGGCAGAGCTTAAAGGCTCTGCCCTGTGTCATTACCACAAGTGGTGAACTAAATGTCGGATTTCCTTATCGTAAGCCGATTTTACCAAGTTCATCTCTTCCTCTGTAAAGGCAGGTAAGGCTGCGGCCTGTGCGTTGGCAGCAATTTGAGCGGGGTTGCTGGCACCCGGAATCACTGTGGATACCGCATCGTACATGAGGATATACCGGAGAGCCGTTTTGGATAAATCAGGGGTTTTCAGCCCATCCTTTAACTCTTGAGCAACTTTTACTCCAGTGGCGTAATCCACACCGGAGAAGGTTTCCCCTTTATCAAATACTTCTCCATTTCGATTGTAGTTTCGGTGATCTTCTGCGCCAAACTTTGTTTCCAAGGTATATTTTCCCGTAAGCAGTCCACTGGCCAAAGGTACTCGAACAATAATGCCTACATTTTTTTCCTTTGCAAGATTAAAGAAGGTTTCTGCCGGTTTTAATCGGAACATATTAAAGATGATTTCCACTGCGGAAATATCATAGTCCATAGCCTTGATGGCTTCCTCTACACGCTCTACACTTACACCGTAATGCTGAATTTTCCCTTCTTTCTTTAGGTCGTCCAATGCCTCAAAAGCCTCTGATCGATGATATACTTCACCGGGAGGGCAGTGGAGCAAAATTAAATCAAGGCTTTCCACCTGCATATTTTCTAGGGATGCATTTACAAATTCTACTATGTTTTCTCTGTTGTACCCTTCTGCAACGTGAGGATTCAATTTTCTTCCGCATTTGGTTACTACATAGATTTTATCTTTTTTAGACTTAAGAAATTTACCGATAGCTTTTTCGCTAAGTCCCCCCTGATAAATGTCAGCCGTATCAAAGAAGTTTATCCCTTCTTTATAAGCTGCTTCCAAAGTTTCCAAGGCTACTTCTTCACTAAATGCATCTCCCCATTTTGAGCCAAGCTGCCAAGTACCTAGAGAAATTTCACTGATTTCATAACCTGTTTTTCCTAAAGTTCTATAGTTCATAAATTTTTCTCCTCCCATATTTGGAATCTTATTACTCCAGAACTAAATAGTGCAAAATAAACGCCTAAAGTACTTGCCAATGTTAGATGCCGGAGTAATATATTTGTCGTACCAGTAATATTAACATAGTTTTTATTATTTACAAGAGTTTTTTAAATCTTTCAATTGAAAAATCTTTTAAATTCAAAAAAAATGGTTTATAATGTTTTTCACATAAAACTCTATAAGCTGTTTGGAAGAAGTCTAATCTGTAAAATGTAATAGAATAGGATTTAAAATGAGCAAGATAAAGTATGAGGATTTTGAGCTTTACCTTTCCCATGTGGCGGGAGCCATGGCTATAGATATGGAAGGTATCCTGGTTTTTATGAACCGGCAGTGTTGTGAGTATTTGCAACTTAACTTGGAACAATCGTTGGGGCGACATATCAAGGATGTGTTTCCTGAAACAAAGATGCTGGAGAGTTTAAAGAAGGATAGAAGCGACATCATTTACTATCATACAGAGAAAGGGTTAGGAATCAGCTTCCATGTTCCCATTTTTATAGGTAATGAAAAAGTAGGTTTACTGGAATATGATGTAATCCAAGGCTCTGAGTTTTTATATGATTTTGCAGAAGACTACAAGCTTTTTTTGGATGAAGAGCTAAATTATCTTAAAGATGAAATCAGACATTTTCGGTCTACCAAATACTCTATAGAAAATATTTTGGGTAATTCTGTGGCTATTAATAAGTTAAAATTAGAAATCTATTCTGCATCTAGGAGCAATTCCACCGTTTTGATTACGGGAGAAACAGGCAGCGGTAAGGAACTTGTGGCTCATTCCATACATAATTTAAGTAAGCGAAGCCTCAGGGAGTTTATCCGTGTGAATGCTTCTGCATTTCCCGAACATCTCTTTGAATCGGAGCTCTTCGGATACGAAGGTGGAGCCTTTACAGGAGCAAAAAAAGAAGGAAAAAAGGGCAAGTTTGAGTTGGCGGACAAGGGTACCTTGTTTATCGATGAAATTAATCAAATGCCTCTGAACCTACAGCCTAAAATATTAAGAGTTTTGCAGGAACAAGAGGTGGACAGAGTGGGTGCATCCAAAAGCATTACCATAGACGTTAGAATTATTGCCGCCACCAATAAAAATTTAAAAACCTTAGTAAAGGAAGGTAAGTTTCGGGAAGATTTGTTTTATAGACTGGATGTCATCGAAATAACGGTGCCGCCATTGAGGGAGAGACCAGAGGACATTCCTGTAATTGTGGAAACTGCTGTGGAGGGATTCAATAAAAGCTTTGGAAAAAATATTATGAAAATAGAGCCACAAATTTATCAAATTTTAATGGATTATGAGTGGCCGGGAAATGTGAGGGAACTCTACAACGTAGTGGAAAGGGCTATGAACTCTGCTTCAGGAACAATGCTAAAAGTGGAGAACTTTTTGTTTCTTAATCGAAATTTAAAAGGGGAAGCCGAAAAAGAAGATTTAGAAAAAGAGAAACGTACCCTAGGGGAAAAGGAACATGCCTCAGGGGTCTTGAGTTTTATAGAAGGAGAGGAAAGCCCCATCGAAAGGGCAAAGCAAGAAGCGGAAAAAGAGGTGATCCTCAAAGCCTTAAATGACTGCGGAGGCAATAAAAGCCATGCCGCCGCCCAACTAAAAATAGGAAGGACTCTTTTATATCAGAAGATGCGGCGATTAGGCATCAAATGAGTGTATGTGGAAGCATACACTGTACTTATTAAAATACAGTGACAGAATTTATAAAATAAACTTGTGTATGTTTAAACATACACTTTTTTGTTATTAAAAAAATTAACATTAATAAAATCTTTGATAAACAAGTAAATTCAAGGCTTTTTGCTTTGCCCTTTTCTTTGGCACAATATTTGCTCAATATATGGGCAACGGATAACCCAAAATAGGATTACACCATAATTATGGGTACAGAATCATATCATTTAAAGTAATTAAAGGAATGATTACATGAATTAATTCACTTGAATGACTTTTTAATTACTTGGGATGGAGTTATTCAATATTGGCTAATTATCGGGGTAATCAATGAAGGAGGTCGGAATGAAATTAACGATTAAAGAACAAGAACGGCTCATCATATTTAATGTAGCAGAGATTTCCAGAAGACGCTGGAAACGAGGAATTCCATTGAACTATATCGAAGCTACAGCTATCATCTGTGATGAGCTACTAGAGAGAGCCAGAGAAGGAAAGTGTAGTTTGACAGATTTGGTAGATGTTGGATCACGAATCCTTACGGAAGAGGATGTGATGGAAGGCACCCCCCAGTTAGTCACCATTATCCAGTTAGAGGTAATGCTTCCCGACGGAAATAAACTTTTATCGGTGCAAAACCCCATTCGCTTAGAGAAACGAAGTGAGGCTATCCCAGTGGAAGAATTAATCTCCATGCAATATTAATCTGTTATGAGAGAAAGGAAATTTTTATGAAATATAAAGTAGGTGAAGTTATTTATAAAAGAGATCCTATTATCATTAATGAGGGCAAGCCGGTGGTTGAACTGGTGGTAACCAATATGGGGGATCGCTCCATTCAAGTATGTTCTCATTATCACTTCTTTGAATCCAATTTGGCTCTAAAATTTGACCGAGAAAAGTCCTTTGGATTGCGGCTCGACATCCCTTCCGGTACGGCAGTTCGTTTTGAACCGGGAGAAGAAAAGAAAATTAGATTGATCCCTTATGCCGGAGAGCAAAAAATCATTGGTTTTATGGGACTCACCATGGGAAAGGCTACAGACCCAGAGGTAAAGGCAAAAGCACTGCAAAAGATGGAACAATTGGAAAGAGGAGGAAAGTAATATGTCTATGAAGATGAGTAGAGAGGAATACGGAGATATTTTCGGACCTACAGAAGGCGATAAAATTCATCTGGCAGATACAGGCTTAATTATCGAAATAGAAAAGGATTTGGTAGCTCCTTACTATGGGGATGAAACCCTTTCCGGAGGCGGCAAAAGCATGAGAGATGGCATGGGGCAAATCGCAGGTATGACCTCTGCAGAAGGAGTTTTGGATGTAGCTGTCACCAACGCTATTATTATAGATCCCATACTGGGCATTATTAAGGGAGATATCGGAATAAAGGACGGAAAGATCGTAGGTCTGGGAAAATCGGGTAACCCTGACACCATGGATATTACTCCGGGGCTCATAGTAGGAGCAAGTACGGAAGTGGTATCCTTAGACGGTCAATTTATCGTTACTGCAGGGGGTCTTGACGTTCATGTTCATTTTGAATCCCCGGATCAAGCTTGGGAAGGACTCAGCAACGGAATTACCACCATGCTGGGAGGCGGAACCGGAGCAAAAACCTTGGTCATCGAATGTCCGGGACCATGGCATTTACATAGTATGATCGAAGCTCACGAAGAAATTCCCGTCAACGTGGGACTTTTGGGCAGAGGAAATTCCAGCTTGCCGGAAACCATCGTGGAGCAAGCTTTAAACGGAGCCATAGGCATGAAAATTCATGAGGATTACGGTGCCACACCGGAGGTCATAAATGCCTGCTTAAAGGTTGCCGATGAATATGATTTTCAAGTACAAATTCACACAGACACATTAAATGAAAGCGGGTTCGTTGAAAATACCTTAAAAGCTATCGGAGGCAGAACCATGCATGCCTATCACACCGAAGGAGCCGGAGGCGGTCACGCACCGGATATCATGAAGGTTTGCGGAGAAGAAAATATTTTGCCATCTTCTACAAATCCAACGAATCCCTACACAATAAACACGGTGGCTGAGCATTTAGATATGATTATGGCAGCTCATCACCTCAATCCAAAAGTTCCTGAGGACGTTGCCTTTGCCGATTCCAGAATCAGAGGGGAAACCATTGGGGCAGAAGACATTCTCCACGATATGGGTGCCATCAGCATGTTGGGCTCTGACTCCCAAGGTATGGGAAGAGTGGGAGAAAGCGTATTGAGAACCTGGCAGTTGGCCTCTAAGATGAAAATGCAGAGAGGTCCTTTGCCTGAGGACAAGGAAGGCAACGATAATGAGAGAGTCTTGCGATATATTGCCAAGTACACCATCAATCCTGCCATTACCTTTGGAATCGATGAGTACGTGGGATCCATTGAAGATGGAAAACTAGCGGATTTGGTCATCTGGAGCCCTGCTTTTTTCGGTGCAAAGCCTCATTGGGTATTAAAGAGCGGCGCTATCATTTACTCTCCCACAGGAGATGTGAACGCCAGCATTGAGCTGTGCCAGCCTATGATTTACAGAAAGCAATATGCTGCAATGGGCAATAATTGCAACCGATATTGCAAGGTTTTCGTGACTCAAAAGGCCCTAGACAATAATCTGGGAGAAAAGGTGCCTAACTCCGCAGGAAAACTGGTTCCGGTGAAAAACACCAGAAATTTGAAAAAGAGCGATATGATCAGAAACAGTTTTTGCCCGGATATCAAGATTGATCCTGAAACATACAAGGTTTTCGTAAATGGAGAGCACATTACCTGTGAGCCATTAAAAGAAGTGCCTTTGGGGCAGAGGTATTTTTTCAGGTAAATTATTATATAAACGATTAAATTATACTTTTTAAAAAAGTTTAAAACATATAAAAAAAATAAAGTTTAATTTTTTTAATTTTATGAAATTTATTAATAAGATAGAGGGTCAAAAGATATAAAAAATAAAAGTGACCACAATATAATGAGTTAAATTTACTAACAAAATGATATAACTAGTATGTTGAGTTACGATTATTTAATAATATTAGGCTTATGACCCCGGTATTATAATAAGTTAAGTAAAATTTAATCCTATAATTATTTAAGAACCATATTAGATATTAAATTTTTTAAGCAACAAAAAATTTAATATTGAAAGGAGGTAAATTTGTTAATAGAGAAGATTTTATGCCACATAAATGATATTACCCTTGAACAAAGGTCTCTAACAAAGGATTTGGTATTGCTAGATCACTATGATATGGAAAAGCCCCACCAAAAGATATATTCTGCAGGTGGGGTGGAATTGTCCGTTTCTCTGCCAAAGGGACAGCAATTGCATGTGGGAGCCGTTCTTTTCATGGATGAAACGAAAATGATTGTTGTGGACTTAAAGGAAGAAGATGTTCTGGAGGTTTTTCCAAAGGGAGAAGAACAATGGGGAATAGCCGGGTTTAATATCGGCAATATGCACCAGAGCTGCTATTTTACAGAGGATAGTATCTTGCTATCCTATGATCCTTTAGTTGAGCGTTTAATACAAAGCATGGAGATTCCCTTTAAAAGGGAGTTAAGAAAGTTGGAGGGGAAACGACCCAATGTATCAACTCACTCTCACCAACATTCCCATGCCCATAAGGATGGTCACACACTCTCTCATACTCATGAAAATGATGATCATACCCACCAACACCCACATGTGAATGAGGAAGGGAACCATCATCATTCACATACTTATAATGATTGTCACTCACAGGGTCATACCCATGGTCACCACCATCATGAAAAGGAGTAGCTATGACAAGGATAAAAGGATGCCAAGGGGTTGATTCTGAAGGTGGTCAAAATTCTATTTTATGTTTACTACAACTGGCAGGTGGTACTTTTCCCACTGGGAGTTTCAGCCAGTCATGGGGGTTGGAAACATATATCAGCCGTGGAGAGATTAAAAATTATGAACAATTTAGAGAGTTTTTAATCATATATTTAGAAAATGTATTGGTAAAATGTGAAGCCCCGGCACTTTGCAAAGCGTATGATCTGGGAAGTTCATCTTTACCAAATGACCAACTATTGAAGGAATTAGCGGAACTGGATCAGCTGCTTACAGCCATGAAGCTCACCAGAGAAAGCAAGGAAGCCAGCTTGCGGACGGGAAAGGCTTTTTTGAGAATCATAACAGAAGTAATTGAAGATTTGAAAATTCGTCAATACTATGAAAATTATCACAGAGAGGGATTGAACTTCTCCATATCCTTTGGCCTTACTTGTGGAAGGTTTCAATTAGGTCGAAGGAACACATTAGAAGGATTTCTCTTCAGCAGCATCAACGGCTTGATCCAGAGTGCCATAAAGTTGGTACCCTTAGGAAATTCGGAAGCCCAACGACTTTCCTTTTCCATGCAGGACTACATTAAGCGAGGGGCAGATACAGCGGAGAAGCTTTTGGTTTCAGACATCTGCAATTTCAGCCCGGGACTTGATATTGCAAGCATGAACCATGAGGATTTGCCAACCAGATTGTATATGTCCTGATACCGCTAAGAGTTGTAGTTTGTACACTGATAGTTGATGCGATTGGTGACGGAAAGTTGTAGTTTCACGCTGAAAGTTGTAATTGGATATACAGAAAACAAAGGAGGAATGACATGCGAAAACCGGTGAAAATTGGTGTAGGGGGACCTGTGGGGTCCGGTAAAACGGCCTTAATTGAAAAATTATGTAAGGAATTATCTTCAAAATATGAAATCGGTGTCATAACCAATGATATTTTTACCAAGGAGGATGCCTTAATTCTCACCAGAGCTCAGGCATTGGAGCCGGATAGAATCGTGGGAGTGGAGACAGGTGGTTGCCCTCATACAGCGGTAAGAGAAGATATTTCCATGAATTTGGATGCCATTGAAGGACTTTTACATAAGTTTCCTGATTTGGATATTATCTTTGTTGAGAGTGGCGGCGACAATTTAGCTGCTACCTTCAGTCCGGAGTTGGTGGATGGGTTAATTTTCGTGATCGATGTGGGAGAAGGTGATAAAATTCCCAGAAAAGGCGGTCCCGGCATCACCAGATCGGATCTCTTAGTCATTAATAAAATCGATATTGCGGAATACGTTCACTCCAGCTTGGAAGTGATGGATAGAGATACCAAGCTCATGAGGGGGGGAAAGCCCTATGTTTTCACCAACCTTTTTGACGGTACAGGACTTCCTGTAATCGTAAATTGGATTCAAAAAGATATGCTTTTTGAAGAATAGGAAAAGAGGTTTAGCTTGAAAGGTGCAGAAGGGAAACTATTTTTAAAGTTTAAGAAAAAAGAAAATGGACGTACCAGTTTAGCCCATCAGCATTTCCAGTTGCCATTACAGGTGCTACCTCCACATTATCAAGATGAGGATGGTACGGCCTTCGTCTACTTGCTCAATCCCAGTGGAGGGATTCTACAATACGATGTATTAACCACGGAGATTTTGGTGGAAGAAGATGCAAAGGTTTTTGTAACCACCCCTTCTGCTAACAAATTCTATGGCATGGATGAAGGGTCCGCCAAGGTTTACAATTTTCTAAAAGTCGCTGACAAAGGGGTTTTGGAATATATGCCGGAGCATAGCGTCCCCTTTGCCAACTCAAAATCATCTCAGGAAACGGAAGTTTATCTGGAAGAGCAAGCTACCTTGATCATGAACGAGATGTTTACTTCAGGTAGATTTGCCCGAGGAGAGTCCTTTGATTTTGAAAGCTTTGCTACGAAAATAAAGATTTATGTCAAGGAAAAATTGATTCTTTTTGACAACATGGTGATAGAGCCCGGCAAATTGGGTAATAAGGTTGACTTGAAGGCTTTGGGAATGTATGAAGGAAACACCATTGTATCCTCCTTTTACGTTTACTGCAAGGGGATGAATCCGGAGCTTTGCAAGGATATCAAGGAATATCTAAAAGGCAGGGATTCCATTAGGGGAGGAGCCTCCCTGGTTTCTCAGGATTTGTTGGTGGTAAGACTTTTGGGGAAGAGCATCATCGATTTACAGGAAAGTAATTGGCATATTTGGGATCTGATTCGTCAAAGTCTACTACAAAAGGCAGGGGTGAGGGTTCGAAAGTACTGAGAATAAAATTTTAAGAAAATATGATTAAAAAAATGTTTCAAAGAAAGATTAAATTTACGATATTAAATTTTTGAAAATTCTAATTATTTTTTGCTTGCACATAATTTACTACATATGGTATACTCTATAGCAAATAGAATCATATATAGACAAATTACAAGTTTTATCACTATGCTTAGATATGACATATCAAAGATAGCATGATGTTTATATTAGATGCAAAGCTAACACGATAAAGCAAGAAATGAATAAGGAAGTTACATGAAAACAATATTTGACAGAACTAGAATGCTCATTGGCGAAGATGAATTAAACAGACTAAAAAAGAAGAAAGTAATCGTGTTTGGTATAGGCGGCGTGGGAGGATTTGCTTGTGAAGCTTTAGCTCGGGCGGGGATAGGAACCCTAACCTTGGTGGATTATGACATTGTAGACATTACCAATCTCAATAGGCAAATTGTAGCGTTGCAAAGCACCATAGGAAAGCTCAAGGCAGAGGTAATGGCTGATAGGTTAAGGGATATCAACCAGGAACTCAATGTCAACGCCATCACGGACAAGCTTACACTTGATAATATGGAACAGTTCAATTTAAAGGACTATGATTATATATTGGATGCCATAGATGATGTAGATGGAAAGGTAGCTCTTATTCAATATGCAAATATGAATAGGATTCCTATCATCAGTTCCATGGGAACCGGTAACAAATTTGATCCAAAGCAATTTAAAATTTCTGATATTAAGAAAACTCATACATGTCCTTTGGCAAAAGTAGTTCGGAAACGACTTAGAAATATAGGGATTAATTCTCTAAAAGTTCTTTTTTCTACAGAATTACCTCATCGTCAGGAACCCTACGGAGAGGGAATATATGTTCCTGCCAGTATTTCTTTTGTACCGGCTACAGCTGGGCTATTGTTAGCTTCAGAGATTGTTCGCGATTTTATCATGAGCGGACCTGTAGAAAAAACTATATTTGGCATTAAAATGTGATGTAAGGCTCTTCGTGGGCCTTTTTTTATTCCTTGGGCGAACAAGGGAAAATATTACTCTTCACCCCTAATAGCGACAACAAAGTTCCGAAAACTTTTGTGGTTATGCAAGGAAACTGGAGTGATAACATCAAGGCAATCTAGCAGTATTAGTTGTTACGTACTTAGGAAAGGAGCTTATCATGAGTCTACAAGAATTTGGCAAGAAATGTAATGGTTATATCCCTATTAAGACGAAATTTGAAACAAGTAGGATTGATATTAATAAAATTACATATTTAGAAAAAGATTTACGTTTACTCCATATTTACATGGAAAGCAACAAAAAAATTTATACTATTTATGGAAAGATGGATGATATTCAAAAGTATTTAAATGAAAACTTTTATAGAGTTCACAAGAGTTGTATTATTAATTTTGAAAAAGTGTGCAGTATGCAGGATGGGATTATTTATTTTGAAGATGGGAGTACTTTGAGGGTTGGAATTCAAAATTTCCAGGCAGCAAGAAAACAATTCGGTAAATTCATAGAAAAATAAAAACGTTAAATGACCGAATCGAAGATACCTGAAAATAAAAAAAGCTAATTAACAAAAGCCGTTTTTAATTAACAGGGGTATTAATTAAAGATGGCTTTATTCCTAAAAAGAGGTTTCCTTCAAAAAGAGGTCATAAAAATGGCTTTATAGCTAAAAAAGTCCTTGCAAAGTTTTCCAGACTGTTGTATAGTATTTAAGGTATATGTCAAGCATATACCTTATTAGTTGAAACAAAATATTCACACCATGGACTCCGGAAACGGTGCCTCAGAGAGGTTGGCTTCCGTAAATGTCAATGGTGGAAGAAGAAAACCGGGAGGAAAAAATCATGTCAGTTATTTCAATGAAACAACTATTAGAAGCAGGTGTGCATTTTGGACACCAAACTAGAAGATGGAATCCTAAAATGGCTCCATACATCTTCACCGAGAGAAACGGAATCTACATCATCGACTTGCAGAAAACCGTTAGAAAAATTGATGAAGCATATGCCTTCATGAAGGAAGCAAGCACCACCGGAAGACCTATTCTTTTCGTAGGTACAAAGAAGCAAGCACAGGCAGCCATTGCAGAAGAAGCAAAGAGGTGCGGAATGTACTTTGTCAACGAAAGGTGGTTGGGAGGTATGCTCACAAACTATAAGACCATTTCCACCAGAATTAAGAGACTGAATGAAATCAAGGATATGGAAACCAACGGAACTTTTGATATCTTAACTAAGAAAGAGGTTTTAAAATTAAGACTTGAATTAGAAAGGTTAGAAAAATTCTTAGGCGGAATTAAAGATATGAAAGGCTTACCATGTGCAATATTCGTGGTAGATCCTAAAAAAGAAAGAATTGCAGTAAAAGAGGCCAGAATCCTAAACATTCCGATCATCGGTATTGTGGATACAAATTGCGACCCTGATGATGTGGATTATGTAATCCCTGCCAATGATGATGCTATCAGAGCTGTGAAGCTGATTGCGGGCAGAATGGCTGATGCTGTAATCGAAGCCAACCAAGGCGAAAGCTACGACGAGGGTTCAGATCAAGAACTACCACAGGAAGAGGTTGTAGATGATGCTGAAGAAGATACTGCCGATGAGGTAGAAGCATAGGAAAGGTTAAGGGAGGAACGAAAGATGGATGTAACTGCATCAATGGTAAAAGAACTGCGCGAAAGAACCGGCGCAGGAATGATGGATTGTAAAAAAGTGCTTGTGGAAACAAGTGGCGATATGGAAAAAGCGATTGAACTTTTGAGAGAAAAAGGACTGGCTAAGGCTGCAAAGAAAGCAGGAAGAGTAGCTTCCCAAGGTTTAGTAAAGCTTTCTTTCTCAGAGGATGGATCTACTGCTGCTGTAATTGAAGTAAACTCAGAGACAGACTTCGTGGCAAAGAATGAAGAGTTTATTGAATTTGTAGCTAATCTGGCAGAATTGGCTCTTGGAACAGAATTCCAGGAAATCGAAAAGTTCATGGCTCTTGATTTAAAGGGTGAAGGAACTGTAGAAGAAGTTTTAAATGCCAAGATTGCAAAGATCGGTGAAAACATGAATGTCAGAAGATTTTCAAAGTTTTCTCAGCCCGGCGTAAAATATGTAGGATATACCCATGGAAATGGAAAAATCGGTGTAATTATCGGATTAAAAACAGATGCTACCGCAGAAGAAGTTTCTACAGTTGGAAAAGACGTGGCAATGCAAGTGGCTTCAATGAATCCAAAATTTATCGACGAATCCAGTGTGGATCCAGAATATATGGAAAGCGAAAAGAAAATCCTCATGCAACAAGCTATCAACGAAGGAAAATCTGCTGATATCGTAGAAAAAATGGTAGTTGGTAGATTAAAGAAAGAGCTGAAGGAAACTTGCCTACTGGAACAGAAATTTGTTAAAGATGGTGATCTTACAGTAAAAGATTATATCGCTGCTGCTGCAAAAGATCTAGGAAAATCCATTGAAGTAGTGGAAATGATTCGATATGAAGTAGGGGAAGGCATTGAAAAGAAGGAAGAAAACTTTGCTGAAGAAGTAGCAAAGCAGATGGGAAACTAAGATTTGCCTAAAGCCTTAAATTAGCTTAAAAATAAAACAAAAATTAACCCCTTGGATTACGATCCAAGGGGTAAGCTTTTTAAACATAAAAGAACCGCCTCCCTTTCTTAGTAACAAAAATGGTTGGGCAAAAAAATAGAAGTTGGATGTTTACATAAAAATATTTTAGATAATATAATTATACGATAGTAAAAGTTGGTCAAGTCAAATATAAATCTTATACACTTACTATAATTGAATAGTTTTGTTATGAATACATTAAAATTTTTATTAAAAAGAAAGGAAACGATAAGAATTCAAAGATTCTTTATCTAATGGAGCATTATGAAAGCAAAAACCATATTTAAACCAGAAGCCTACATCTTCCCGGCACCTACAGTTTTGGTAAGCTGCGGAGAATTAGGAAAAAATGAAAACATTATTACTATTGCATGGACCGGAGTTGTAAACTCTGATCCACCTATGACATATGTATCTGTTCGGAAAAGCAGATATTCTCATGGTTTAATATCTGAAAATAAGGAGTTTGTAATAAACTTAATAAATACAAGTTTATTATTTGAGACAGATGGCTGTGGAGTGTGCTCAGGTAGAGATGAAGACAAGTTTAAGAAATATAATTTTACTCCCATGAAAGCAGAAAAGGTAAAAAGTCCATTAATAGCAGAGTGCCCCGTACATTTAGAGTGCGTAGTAAAACATGTTCTGGAATTGGGAAGCCACGATATGTTTATTGCTGAAATCGTTGCAGTAACAGGTGACGAAGGTTTATTAGGTGAGAACAATGAACTATGCTTAAATAAGGTAGATTTATTAGCATATTCAAATGGTGAATATTTTGGATTGACATCCAAGTTAGGTGAATATGGCAAGGTAAAATAGTGAAAGGTAAAGGGCATAAATACATACATACATACATTAATTAATAGAAACACTTTAAGGGGCTGTTTTCCAAATAAGAGACAGCCCCTTTTGGTTGGGTAAAAAAGCAGACATTGGATGTTGCAAACAAAATAATATCTATTTATGATAAACAGGAGTCAATGAATAATTTCATTCAATTAGATTCAAGATTATTCAAATCCTAGATATAAAGTTTTAAAATTGAGAGAAGAGGTGTTAAAAATGTCAAAATTTACATTTAATATTGATTATGTTAGAGAGCAATTTCCCTGTTTAAGTAAAACCGTTAACGGTTTGCCCGCCGCTTTCTTGGATGGACCGGGAGGTACCCAAGTTCCAAGGAGAGTAGTTTCAAAAATAAATGATTATTTATATTATCATAATGCAAATTCCCATGGTAATTTCGTCACATCACAAGAAAGCGATCAATTGTATTGGGAAGCACGAGAAGCCTTTGCAGATTTTTTGAACTGCGATCCTAGTGAGGTTGCATTCGGAGCAAACACTTCTTCAAACAACTTTAAGCTAGCCTTCGGATTACTTAGAAGTTTTTTGAAACCCGGTGATGAGGTTTTGATTACGGATATTGATCATGAGGGAAATAGATCCCCGTGGAGAACCTTGGAAGATTTTGGAATTCGTGTAAATAGTGTTGCCGTTGATCCTGAAACATGCCAACTAATTGAAGATGATTTTATGTCAAAGCTTTCCCAAAAGACAAAAGTAGTGGCCATGAACTGGGCAGCCAATGCTTGTGGCACAATTACAGATGTGAAAAAATACATAAAACTAGCCCATGAGGTTGGAGCAGTTACAGTAGTTGATGCTGTACATTATGCACCCCATAAATATATTGATGTAAAGGACATAGACACTGATTTTTTAATTTGTTCAACATATAAGTTTTGCGGTCCACATATTGGAGTTATTTATGCAAAAAAATCTGTAGGTGAAAAGGTAAAGACCGTAAGAGTAATGGCTGACGACAATATGGATATGCCCTTTAAATTTGAAACCGGTACAAATGCAATGGAATTGGCTTGTGGTGCAGCAGAAGCTGTTGAATTTATAGCCGACATTGGAAAAATGCATGAAACATATTTTGAAAGCGAACTTGTAGGGCTTGAAGGACGAAGACGTAATATTGTCGCAGGGATGAAAGCCATAGATGCATATGAGGAACCTATTGCAAAGCTACTTAGAACTGAGCTTTCAAAAATACAAGGTATAAAAATATACGGTCCAAAGGAAGGCTGCAACAGAACCTCAACAGTTTCCTTTATCATAGAAAGCAGAAATTCCGCTGAAGTTGGTAAATATATGGGTGAAAAGGGATTGTTCGTTTGGGATGGAGACTTCTATGCAATACACATTATTAACAACGTATTTGGACTTAAAGAAACGGGAGGACTGGTAAGAATTGGACTTGCTCCGTATAATACAATGAATGAAGCAGAAAGGGTTATTGAAGCCGTAAAAGAATTTGTGAAATAATAACTAAGGGAGGCAGAAGTACATGAAAATAAACGATTTTAAGGCAGAGGTGTTCTTTGAAGAATATGAATTTTCCGCAGAATATTTATTGACATCCTCCGATGCAGAATCTATGAGTATTAGAGAATTGTTGGAATATGATAAAGCTTCAAATGAAGAATACCTTGATACATGGTTAGGTTATACAGAGGTTCCGGGAAATCCAAAGCTTAGAGAGGAAATTGCAAAGCTTTATAACAATATAACTCCAGAGGACGTTATTGTACATTCAGGTGCAGAGGAAGCAATTTTTAATTTTATGAGGACAGCTCTAACGAAAGAGGATCATGCGATTATTATGTTTCCGGCATATCAATCACTTTATGATGTTGCAATTGCTACAGGGTGTCAGGTAACTAAGTGGGAACTGAAGCCTTGCCGTGATTCTTGGATGGCTGATTTGGAAGAGCTTAAAGGAATGATTAGACCTAATACAAAACTAATCTGTATAAACTCACCTCATAACCCCACAGGATTTGTGTTTTCAGAAGAAGAGATAAATACAATTATTGACCTTGCTAAGAAAAATGATATCTATATTTTTTCAGATGAGGTTTACAAAGGGTTAGAATTTGATGAATTGTATAGACCAAGCGTTGCTGACCTTTATAAAAAATCTTTATCATTAGGAGTAATGTCAAAATCTTATGGTCTTGCAGGGCTGAGAATTGGTTGGATAGCTTCACAAGATGACTATATTAAAGAATTGCTAACTAAAGCCAAACATTATACAACAGTTTGTAATAGTGCACCTGCTGAATATCTTGCCACATTAGCATTACAAAATGGTAGAGAAATTGTAAGAAAAAATATGGAGATTTTAAAGAAAAATTTAATCATAGCAGAAAAATTCTTTAATAAATATGAAAATTTATTTGAATATCGAAAGCCCATGGGAGGTACAACTGCTTATGTTAAGATGAAGCTTAAGGGCTCCATACATGAATTCTGTGTAGATTTAGTAGAAACACAAGGAGTTGTACTCTTATCAGCTGAAATTTTTGATATGAAAGAACCATACTTTAGAATTGGTTTAGGAAGAAAAAATTTCGAAGCTTGTTTAAATGAATTTGAAAAATTCTTAAAAAAAAGAGAATATATATAAAAGGGAATTCGATTTAATGAACATAACGTTATCCATTGGAGTTGCCTCTTTGATAAGCTTATTACTGGCCAGATGTGCAAAGTCAGTGGGATTGCCTTCAGTGACAGGGTATTTAATAGCAGGTCTTATTTTGGGCTCATCCATGTTAAATGTTATTACAAAGGAAAGTGTGGAATACCTTTCCTTTGTATGTGACATTGCTTTAGGCATTATTGCCTTTCACCTTGGTAGAAGCTTTTGCATTTTAAATATCAGGAAAATAGGCAAAAGGGCAGCTGTTATCAGCTTATTTGAAGTTGCTATAACTCAAATATTAATCTTTATGTCAATGTTTTTTCTAACGAAGGACTTTCACTTTAGCATTTTAATTTCCACCATTTCCACAGCTACGGCACCGGCTGTGACTTTAATGGTGATCAAAGAATATGGTGCAAAGGGGGAATTGACAGATACAATTTGTACTGTAATTGCAATAGATGATTTTCTATGTATCCTTATATATAGCATTATTTCCTCAATTATGAAAATAAGTTTAATCGATTCTACTTTTCCAATAGAAAAGCTTCTATTGGAAGCAGTTTTTATAGAAATTATAGGTTCCCTAATTCTAGGTTGTATTGCAGGCATTTTAACCAACTTGGCTCTAAAGGACAAGCATAATAATTTTGTAATAACATTTTTGCCATTGGCATTTATTATGATTTTAGTGGGAATTGCCCCCATATTTAAAATGTCAATACTGTTAACAGCACTTTCTTTTGGAGCCACAGTATCAAACGGTAGAAATGAAGGTAAAGAAGTATTTGAAAAAATCGATGAACTAACTCCGTTTTTATTAATGCTTTTTTTTGTTTTTTCAGGCACTGAGTTTGATTTTAATGTAGTAAGAAAAATGCTATTTGTGGGAATTATCTATGTGGTAGCTCGTATTATAGGGAAAATAGCAGGGGCTTATGCAGGAAGTATAGCTTCCAATGCAGATGAAAAAATACGAAAATACGTGGGGTTAGGGCTGTTGCCTCAGGCGGGCGTTGCTTTAGGCCTGGCAAGAATGGCATCAGAAACATTTCCAACCATAGGGCATGAAATTTTAAACTTAGTTATTACAGCAGTTTTAATTTACGAATTAGTTGGACCTATCACTACTAAAACAGTTTTAATTAAGGCTAAAGAAATTAAAAAGTTTTAATGATTTTTGATAACTTAGATAAAGCATAATCCATTTCTTCAAAGGTGCAATATGAGTACGATAAACGAATAAAGGAATTTTCAGAACCATCATATACGCTACCCGGATTAATCAAAATATTTTCTTTTATGGCCATATCAAATATTTTAGTAGTTGATATATTTTTTTGCAGTTTCAACCAAATGTAAAATCCTCCATTGGGTATCTTCCAAGTGGCTAATCCTGAAAAATATTTTTCTAAGAGAGAAAGCATATGATCTCTGCGATTCCTGAGTTTAGTACGTAAATTTTCTAAATGAATATCATAGGCACCTGATGAAATCAAATCATTAATGGCCCATTGGGCGATACTGTTTGCACCATAATCTACTTGCATTTTTATGTCCCCCAAATGTGAGACTACAGGCTCAGGACCTATTAACCAACCAATTCTAAATCCCGGACAAAAAGTTTTGGAAAGGGTGTCTAAATAAAGGACTGTGCCATTAGCATCTAAACTCTTTAAAGATGGGGGAGGAACCTCATCAAACCACAAATCGCTATATGCATTATCTTCAATAATAGGGAGCTGATTCAATGAACACCATTCAAGTAGAGCAATTCTGCGCTTTTTTGACATAGTAATTCCTGTAGGGTTATGAAAGGTTGGTATGGTATAGAGCATGGTGGTTTTTCCTTGTTTTTTTTCTGAACGAATCATTGAAGGGATAAGACCTTCATTATCCATGGGAACTTCAACTACATTTACCTTTGCAGATTGCAATACACGAAGAGACTTTATGTAAGAAAAACGTTCCACAAAGACGGTAGAATTTACAGATAAAATGCCGATGGATATTAAATGCAGGGCTTGAAGTGATCCGGAAACAATTAAAATATTTGAGGGATTAATTTCCAAGCCTTTCTTTTGATACCAATGAGCCAAAGATTTTCGCAAAGGTAATAAGCCTAAGGGTTCCAAATAGTTCATATTTTTCATTGATACGTTCTGTAAGGCTTCACTGATATAATTGTTTGGAAGCAATTCGGAGCCTAATTCCCCGGTACTAATCCTAATGATGTTCGGCAAGAATTCGTAAGTATTAATTGTCTGTATGGTAGGCAAATTACAACTATGAGCTCCGGTATTAATATAATTTTTCCAATTTGGAGGTGCTGAGGAGACCAATAAAGACCATGTATTGTTAATAATCTTTGTGCCGTTTCCATAGTTAGTACCTAAAATCTGCAAAGAGGTTAATTCTGAGATTGCCTCAACGATTGTACTCCGATTCACACCGAAAAGTCGAGATAATTCTCGTTGTGAAGGTAATCTATCACCCACTAACCATTCCCCTGATGAAATTTTATTTAGAAAATAATCTACAATTTGGCTTGGTAAAGATTGCTTTAAATCTTTTGACGGGCACCAATCAATTTTAATAAATTTGTTTAAATCCTTTGACATGGGTAGAACCTCCTTTTGTGAGATTATATATCTTGGTTGGGTAGAAAGTCAATAGTTGGATGAAGAATTATATTTTTATCTATGTTAGTATTAAAAAAATCAGACAATTTAAATAATTTACATGTAGAAAGGAGAATCCATGAAAATTAATGATTTTAAGTCAGAAGTGTTTTTCGATCAATATGAGTTCAATGCAAAATATTTGTTGTCACTGTCAGATGCAGAGTCTATGACAATCGATGAATTGTTGAATTATGAGGAAGGGTCAAAGGATGCTTTTTTAAGTACTTGGTTGGGTTATACAGAGGTATCTGGCTCTCCTCAATTGCGAGAGGAGATTTCTAAATTATATAAAACCATAAATGTTGATCAAATCAGTGTCCATTGCGGAGCAGAGGAACCGATTTTTAACTTTATGCGAGTAATGCTTGAACCGGAAGACCATGTAATCTGTATGTTTCCGGCGTATCAGTCACTATATGATGTTGCCATTGGAATTGGATGTGAAGTAACTAAATGGAGCATAAAGCCAAACCCAAATAAAAAGGGAGAATGGCAAATGGATTTAAACGAATTAGAGCAATTTGTAAAGGAGAATACAAAGGTTTTATGCATTAATTCACCTAACAACCCCACAGGCTTTGCCTTTTCGGACGAAGAGATTTACAAAATTGTCGAATTTGCAAAAAAATATGACTTATATATTTATTCCGATGAAGTTTATCACGGCTTAGAATTAGACGGACATAAGAGACCGTTGCTTGCAGATTTATACCATAAGGCAATTTCCATGAATGTAATGTCAAAGGCTTATGGAATGGCAGGACTGAGAATTGGTTGGGTTGCAACAAAAGACAAATATGCCTTTGAAAAGATTACAAAAGCAAAACATTACACCACTGTTTGTAATGCAGCTCCCTCAGAGTTTTTAGCAACAATCGCTTTAAAACACAGCGATGAAATCATTGAACGTAACATGAAGATCCTTGAGGATAATTTAATTTTAGCAGATGAATTCTTTGACAAATATAAAGATTTATTTGATTATGCAAGACCAAAAGCCGGAACCATAGCATTTTTTAAAATGAATATTGATGAAAACATCAATAAATTTTGTATCGATATGGTGGAAAACGGCAGCATAATTGTTCTATCTGCTGATATTTATGACATGACAGGTCAGTATATTAGAATTGGATTTGGTAGAAGTAACTTCGCCGAATGTTTAGGAAAATTTGAAGAGTATTTGAAAAATATTGGAATTATAAGATAATAAAGGAGTTTTGAATGAAAACATTAATTCTAAATCAAGCAGATGTTAAAAGCTTATTGAGTATGTCGGAAGCCATTAAAGATGTGGAAATTGCGTATAAAAGCTTTAATTCCAACGAAGTAGTACAACCGCCGATTCAATCTATTATTACACCGGAGCTCAATGCAGAGACAGATGTAAAATCAAGTTACTCAAAGGCAACCAATATGACTTGTATAAAAGCAGCACCGGGGTATTGGGATAATTTAAAAAAATACAATATGCCTACATTGTTCGCCACAATTACGCTCTTTCACGGTGATCATGGATTTCCGGTTTGTATAATGGAAGCAACATTAATTACCGGGATTAGAACCGGAGCTGCCGGCGGAGTAGCCACCAAGGCTCTGGCAAGACCTGACTCAGAGGTAGTAGGAATGATTGGTGCAGGAAATCAAGCCAGAATGCAGATAAGGGCCATAAAGGAAGTAATGCCCCAAATTAAAAAGGTCAAAGTGTGGTCTCCTGTTGAGGGTGAGGCAGAAAAATATCAATCAGACATGGAAAGTGAATTAAAAATAGAAGTAGTACCTTGCAGAGAGGCAAAAGATGCTTGTATAGATTCGGATATTATTGTTACGGTAACACCGGGTGGGAAAGCCATAGTTATGGATGAGTGGATTTCTCCTGGTACTCATATTTGTGCTATCGGTGCAGATGTTGAGGGTAAGCAAGAGCTAGAAGAAAAAATATTTAAAAGAGCTAAAGTAGTTGTTGATAGCATTGAGCAATGTGTAAATGGAGGAGAGACTAGAAATGCCATCATTGCAAAAGTCTTTAATGCAGACCAAATTCATGCTGAAATAGGTGAAATTCTTCTAGGTAAGAAAGAAGGTCGTGTTAACAATGAAGAAATAACCATTTTTGATTCAACGGGAATGTCTGTACAAGATAACGCAACGGCAACAGGCATATATAACAGAGCTATTAAAAAGGGTATTGGATTAAATATTAATTTTATATAAGAAAAATGGGAGGAAAAAATAATGAAGTTTCATAGACATGTAATTGAAATTGAAGGTGCAGAGGTAGTAGGCTATGATAGGATTAAATACAATCTAGGGGAAAGCTCAGTTGGGGAAAGACCACTCAGCGCAATTGGAATGAAAATTGGCGACATAGACTTTCCATATTATCAAGACCACTATGGAGTAACAGAGCTTAGAAAAAAAATTGCAGAAATAGCAGGAGGAGGTTCCACATATGAGCAAGTAATTGTGACAGATGGGGCAACCATGGCATTATTTATGGCTTCCCTTGTGTTATTAAACAAAGGTGATCATTGCGTAATTCAAAGACCCAATTATTCTGTAAACGGTATGATGCCTGATTTTATTGAAGCAAACGTTGAATATCTTCAGTGTGACTTTGATAATGGCTATAAATTTGATATTGAAAAATTAGATAAAATGGTGACACCAGAGACTAAATTTGTCAGCATTACTTATCCCATAAATCCGGCAGGCACTATGATCACAGAGGAAGAACTGAGGAAAATCATAGATATATGCATCAAAAATAACTGCTACTTGATTTCAGATGAAACTTACCGAGAATTGGCTTATGGGAAACCTTTACCGGTTGCTGCCACATTGAGTAAAAATGCCATCAGTATAGCAAGTGCATCAAAAGTCTACGGATTCCCGGGGATTAGAATTGGATGGTTACAATGCAGGAATTTAGAATTAATGGAGCAATTCCTGGCATGTAAGGAACAAATCAATGTTCACGGAAGCTTTTTAAATGAAGAAATTGCCCTTAAGGTATTGGAAAATAGGGAAAAATGGCTACCTGAAATGAAAGAGAAGGTGCTAAGAAGGTTTAACATTTGTAAGCAATGGGTTGAGAAACAGGATTATCTAACTTGGAATGAGCCTCAGGGCGGATGCACTTGTTTTGTAAAAGTAGATGAACGGTTAAACATAGATTTTGATTTATTTTACGATTATTTATTGGATACATATGGGTCTTATCCCGGTGCCGGAAATTGGTTTGAATACCCAAGGAATTATATGAGAATCGGTTTTGTATGGCCTAAAACGGATGAAGAGCTGGTTCTAGGGTTAGAAGGCATTACAAAGGCAATTCAGGATCTAAGAAAGGATAAATAGGAGGGGAAAATGAAGTTTTATATCGTAGATGCTTTTTCGGATCAACTGTTTGGAGGAAATACAGCAGGGGTTGTAATCTGTGGAGAAAATGAAGAGTTTCCCGGCAAGGAGGTCATGATTAAGACTGCTGCCGAATTGAAATACTCTGAAACTGCTTTCGTGAAGAAACTAGAAGAAAAAACATTTCATATCAGGTATTTTACTCCTGCAGATGAAGTTGAGTTGTGCGGGCACGCAACGATTGGAACTTTTGGTGCCCTGTTGGATGAAGGCATTGTAGAAGATAATGCTTCCTATGAGATAGAAACATTATCAGGAAGATTGGAAGTAATTTTAAAGGATGGATTTATTTTAATGGATATGAGTGAGCCGATTGAAATGGAAGAAATCAAAGCCAGCACAAAATTAGCTGAGCTTGCTGAAATTATGGGCATAAGCACTGATGATATTGGAATGGCTCCTCAATTAATATCTACGGGATTACCTGATATCATGCTACACATAAAGACAAAGACAGCGTTAATGAACATCGCTCCTCACTTTGACAGGCTTGCAGAGCTTTCTAAGAAATATGAAGTTGTAGGCGTTCACGCCTTTACATTGGCAGAAGATCAGAAAGATGTTTTGGCATATTGCAGAAATTTTGCACCTTTATACGAAATTGATGAGGAGGCAGCAACAGGAACTTCCAATGGTGCTTTGACCTATTATCTCTACAAAAACGGATATGTAAAAGAAGGAGAAAACAACACCTTTTTACAAGGCGAAAGCATGAATCGACCTTCTAAAATTATGAGTATGCTAAAAAAAGAGGGAGAAAAGGTTAAAATTAAAGTTGGTGGTGTGTACGTTACATTAGTAAAGGGAGAAATATTTTTGTAAAAAAACTAAGTAAGTATAATTGAAGTTCATGAAAAGTAGGAGAATGTAACATGATTGTAAATCAACCTGAAAAGGGAACCGCGTTGTACTCATCATGGAATGAAAAACAACTATTAACTTTACATAAAGCGTCTTTGCAAATATTGGAGAAAACGGGAATGACCGTATATTGTGAAGAGGCATTGGAACTGCTAAGGAATGCAGGTGCTATAGTAGAGGGCAACCTTGTAAAAATGGCACCTGAAATGATTGAAGAGGCACTAAAGACAGCACCTTCGAGTTTTTCCTTGTATAACACGGATGGAACGGGTGAACTGCTGTTAGAAAAAAATAATGTCTACTATGGAACAGGTACAGATATGCCTGAATTTATAGATGAGTATTCTGATGAGGTAAGACCGTCTGTTTTAAAGGATTGTGAAAATTGTACAAAAATTGCACATGCCTGTACAAATATAGATTGGATCGCTCCTATGGCATTATCAAATGATTATGACCCAAATATATCTGACTTGTATCATTTTAGAGCCATGAGAAGGTATTCCAATAAACCAAATTTAACTTTGGCAACAGATGCATACAGCCTTAAAGGAATGATTGACATGGCAGCCGCTCAAGCAGGAGGATATGATCAGCTGCGCCAAACACCCACATTACTTCATTATGCAGAACCAATTTCACCCTTGGTAAACTCACAAGAAGCTCTTGAAAAACTTTTACTTTGTGCTGAATATGGTGTACCTGTTACGTATTCTTCGGGAATCATGGCGGGAGCCACAGGACCGGTAACGTTAGCAGGAACCATTGCTGTTGGGAATGCAGAATGCCTTGGAGGATTGGTGATACACCAACTAAAGGCAAAGGGCGCACCATTTATGTACGGAATTGCCATTTCCATTATGGATATGAAGACTACTATAAGTCCTTATGGGGGACCGGAACAAGCGTTAATGCATACCATCATTGGGGAATTGGGTAGATTTTATAATTTACCAAGCTTTGGAATATCGGGATGTACAGATGCAAATGACTTTGATCTACAAATGGGGGCAGAGTATATGTATTCCAGCATGTGTGCGGCACTTGGGGGAACAAACTTTGTTCATGACAACGGGTATATGGGTGCAGGACAAATGGGAAGTCTCCAGTCTATTCTTGCAGCTGATGAAATTATTGGGTTTATTAAAAGGTTTATAAGAGGTGTAGAAATAAATGAGGATACACTGGCTCTTGACTTAATTGACAAAATAGGACCTGCCGGTCAATTCTTGCAATCTACACATACCTTTGCAAATTTTAGAAAAGAGCATTGGATGCCGGATTTATTTAACAGAAAAAAATATGTGGCATGGAAACAAGACGGATGTCCAAGTATCTCAGAAAAATTAAAGAAAAAAGCTCTGAAAATTACTGAGAATCAAGTTCCTGAGTTTTTAGATAACGAAGTCAGCAAAAAGTTTAATCAAATCATTGAAGAGCATGAGAAGCTCCTATGTATTCATAGGGAGGATAAGTAGCATGAAATACATACCACAAAATGCGTCTGCATTACCAAGATTTTCAGGAATCAGAACCTTTATGCGTCTCCCTTATGTAAAGGACTTAAATGAGGTGGATTTTGCAATTGTAGGAATCCCTTTTGATACAGGTGGCTCTTATAGATCGGGTCAACGTTTTGGTCCTGCCAGTATAAGAGAAAATTCTACAATGTTGCGACCGAGAAGCTTTAATTTAGGTGTAAATATTTTTGATTATTTATCAGGAATTGACTATGGTGATGTGCCGTGTATTCCGGGGAGCATTCATGATACCTATCGGCTGATCGAGGAAACCTTAACACCCTTGGTAGATAGAGATATATTTACACTTTGTTTTGGGGGAGACCATTCAATTACTCTGGGAGAACTAAGGGCACATGCAAAAAAACATGGTCCTATATCTTTAGTTCACTTTGATTCACATCAGGATATGGATGATGCATTTTGGACAGATGTTGTAGATGGAGGAATTAAGTATAATCATGGAACCCCTTTTAGAAGGGCGATTGATGAGGGGTTAATTGATCCGAATCATTCTATTCAAATAGGAATAAGAGGAACGGACTATGATGAAAGCGACATAAAAATGTCTACAGATGCAGGATTAAAGGTAATTACAGCAAACGAGTTGCACACAATTGGCGTGGAAAAGGCGTGTAAAATAATTAAAGAAACTGTAGGTGAAAATAAAGCTTTTTTAACTTTTGATGTGGATTTCTTAGATCCTGCTTATGCACCGGGAACCGGGACAATTGAAATAGGAGGATTTTCAACGTATGAGGCAGTACGACTCATTGTTGGAATACGAGAAATTCAATTTGTAGGGTGCGATATTGTAGAAGTATTGCCGGATTTAGATCATGGAAATATCACAAGTTGGGCAGCAGCAAGTTTGGCTCATGAGATAATTTCTTTAATTGCTTTGCAACGAAAGGAGGGAAAAAGATAATTGCAATTTGAGTTAGTAAGTATATATTAAATGAAATTTAGAAGGAGGACGATTATGCTAGTTAATAAAAAGAATTCGCCGGGTGGAAATTTTGAATATTTATCCCAAGATCAGCTTCATCAAATTCACTTGGCAGCGTTAGAAATATTGGAGAAAACAGGTTGTGAAGTACATAATGAAGAGGCAAGAGGATTACTAAAAAAAGCAGGTGCTTATGTTGATGGAGTGAGGGTTAAGTATCCCGCCGGATTGGTAGAGTGGGCAATAAAGTCGGCACCATCTAAAATCACATTTTGCAGTACAGACGGTTCTCAGGAATTATACCTTTATAGAAATAATGTGTATTATGGACTGGGCACTGATCTACCATATCATCTTGATCCTTATACAGGAGAGATCAGAACAACCGTATTAAAAGATATTGAAAATGTGGGAAAGGTTTGTCAGGCTGCAAAGGATATGGATTTTGTAGCATCATTAGGTTTAGCCTCTGATGTCCCCAAAGAATTATTTGATGTAATGCACTATATTGCCGTTAGAAAATATTGTAACAAACCGTATTGGACTACAGCAACAGACTATGGAAATATGATGGCAATTATTGACATGGCTGCTGCAGAAGCCGGAGGGTATGAACAATTAAAAAACAGACCTACAGTAGGCTTATATGCGGAGCCCGTATCTCCTCTGATAAACGAAGATGAAGCGTTGGAAAGATTAATGCTTTGTGCAGAATACGGTATTCCTGTAACATGGGCATCCGGGCTAATCGGGGGTGGAACAGCACCCATGACTTTGGCCGGTACAATTGCCCTTGGAACTGCGGAAGGTCTAAGCGGTCTTGTAATTCATCAGTTGAAAAAACCGGGAGCACCTTTTATTTTTGGAATTGCCGGGTCAGTTATGGATATGAAAACCTCCGTAAGCTGTTATGGTGGTCCAGAGTTTTCAATGATTCATGCAGCCGTTGGTCAGCTTGGAAGATTTTACGACATACCTTCCTATGGTACTGCAGGATGTACTGATTCCAATTGCTTAGATGTACAAGCGGGTGCAGAAGCCATGTATTCAAACATGATGGCAGCTTTAAACGGGACTAACTTAACCCATGATAACGGATATTTAGGAGCAGGATTAATCGGAAGCTTAGAAATGATCCTAATTGACAGCGAGATAGCAAGCTTTATCAAATGGATGCAGAAAGGAATTGAAGTAAATGAAGAAACTTTAGCTGTAAATCTAATAGATAAAGTTGGGGTTGGCGGGGAGTATGTTTCAAATCCACATACCTTTAAAAACTTTAAAAAAGAAGGATGGTATCCTGATTATATGTGCAGAACCATGCATGTAGGGTGGAAAGCTTCAGGTTCCAAATCTATGCAGCAAGTTACCAATGAAAAAGTTAAATCAATTATTGAATCAGCAACAAAACCCATCGCATCTGATGAAATGTTAGCAAAATATGATGAAATTCTTGAAAGAAGGAAACTTGAGATTCAACAAAATAAATTTAATAAAGCTGATTTTTAAAAAAGGAGGGAATTAAAATGTTAAATAAAATTGCTCAAGCAGTAGAAAATTTTGATTTGGATTCAATCACAGGACTGGTAAATGATGCGAAAGCACAGGGAATCTCAGCACAGGAGATACTTAATGAGGGACTTCTTAAGGGAATGGATGTGTTAGGCAAAAAGTTTTCAGAAGGAGAAGTTTTTGTTCCAGAGGTATTAATGGCTGCAAGCACAATGCATATAGGAATGGAGATCATAAAACCTGATTTGCAAGCGGCCGGAGAGGATTCGTCAAGAGGAACTGTAGTTATTGGAACAGTAAAAGGTGATTTGCATGATATTGGCAAGAAGCTTGTGGCCATGATGATTGAAGGGGCAGGTTATAAAGTAATTGACCTGGGGGTTGATGTACCCATAGAAAGCTTTATAAAAGCAGCAAAAGAAAATAATGCTGATTTTGTTGGTATGTCCGCAATGCTTACAACAACCATGACAGAAATGCAAGAAATAATTAAAGCAATGAACGAGGAAGGTATTAAGGCAATTCCCCTTGTAGGAGGCGCGCCGGTCTCTGAGGAGTATGCTAAGACCATAGGAGCAAAGTATTCTCATGATGCTGCAAATGCTGTAGAATTATTAAAGAGCTTAGGGAAATAAGCAGTAATAGTGAAAGGAGTTTATTATGTTAACTACATTAGATAACATAGTGGTAATTATTGCTGTTATAGGTATGATTGCAATTGCTGTATACTTTTCCAGAACAGTTCAGGATATGGAAAGCTACTTTGTGTGCAATAAATCTCTCCCTTGGTCACTTACAGTTGGCACACTTGTGGCAACATGGTATGGAGGTGTGGGAACCCTTGGATCTGTAGAATGGTTTGCTCTATTTGGGTTATCCATGTGGCTTTGTTGGTGCGTAACTGCTCATTTAAGCAGAATGCCCATGGCTCTGTGGGTTGGTCCTAAGATGCAGGTGAGAACAGAACTGACTGTTCCAGAGTTATTAGGAAAAACCTATGGAAAATCCGTTGCCTTTATAGGAGCTATTTTGTTAATTGTTTACTCATCACAATTCGGCAGTCTTACTACAGCAGGGTTCGTAGGTAAGGTAGCGTGGAATGCACCATATTTAGTAACAGGAGGCATAGTGGTTACAATTGTAATCGCTATCGCCGTTGCAGCAGGATTAATGGGTGTAGCAGTAACTGATATGTTAATGTTTTTCTTTTTAGGAACAGCAGTTGCTATGACGGTTCCTCTCAGATGGGCAGATATGGGCGGATGGGAAGCTGTTCAATCTGCACTAATTGACAAACCGGAACTACTGGATCCCATAGGAGGATTAACTCCTACTCAGGTGATTACATTCATTATTTTAGGTATTGTGGTATATGCAGATCCTGCATTTTATCAAAGATTTTCTGCATCGGACTCTCCCGCATCAGGAAGGCGCGCAATGCTTATCTGTCTTTTGATTTGGGTAATATTTGATATTGTACTTTGCGCCACCGGCATGATGGTTGATGTGATACATCCTGACTTAGATCCTGGTTTAGGTTATGTTACTTTAGTATTGGAATCATTACCCCCAGGAGTAAAAGCTTTGTTTGTTGTAGCATTAATCGGTTCTGCAATTTCTGTTTTAGATAGCTACTTTCTTTGTGCCGCAACGATTTTTGCATATGATATATATGGAAAAATAAAAAATAATGTTAGTCAAAAAGAAATATTATTTGTTTCTAGATTAGCAGTTGTTGCAATGGGAATCGCAGGATTGGCGATTGCATTTAGATTTACAGTTGCAATGGATATCTTTTACATTACATCAAGTGTATGGGCAGCAGGAGGTGTTGTACCTATTGTAGGAGCATTACTTTACAAAGGAAAGAAGACTCCGGCAGGAGGATTTTTAAGCATGATCGGAGGAATGGCAAGTTATATTTATCTATATAATTTCCCAATTGGTGACATGGAACCACTTCCAATTGCTTTCGGTCTGTCTATAGTTTTATTTGCCATCGGTAATAATATAGGAAAAAGTATAGAAACAGAAGAATACCTGGAAGTTAATTAAAATGAAGGAGTCGGTATGGATAATTTAGAAGATAAAAAAATAATAGAACATATTGACAAAATTGAGTGGCTTGGGAAAGATGGTTTATTAGTAATGGCATATTTTGTAGTATGTGCAGTAATCTTTTCATCAATATATTATAAGATAGATGTTCTTATTATGTATGCATTCCCATTTACACTACTCGGTATTGTCTGGGTAGTATTCATCAACTATGTCCTTACTTTATTAGATTTTTTTAAAGGTCAAAAAAACAAGAGCAGATAAAAGCGACAATATTATCTGCCCATAAGTTATTAGCAAAATAGGGAGATTAACGTGAACAGTACTCCCTTTTTGCTAAAAAAAATAAACCATATTTTTAAACTTTTGTCAAGTTGTTTTTTAAATTTGTCGTTCATTGTACTTTAATTAGCTGCATATTGAAGGGATAATACTATGGAAAATTTATTTTTTAAAATGGTTATGTCAGAAAAAGAAGCTGAAGAAATTGCAAGTAAAAAAGGAAATCCGATTTGGAAAATTATTTTTTATTCCATGCCATTGAGCAAATTAGAACTTCGATATATTGAATATAAGCTGATTGACGTAGAAGTAACCGGAAAGGTATCAGTAATTAAAAGACTGATCAGCGGTGCAGAAAGTGAAGAGATTATCAGAAAAAACATTCTGGCTATAGGGAATGGAACATCGGGTGGAGTTGCAATTGTTACAGACCTTCCAGAGACAGAGGAAAGGGAATTCTCCCCAGATGATCAAATACAATATTCAAACTTCTCCAATGATGTTTTAGAAAAAAATGCTAAGAAACTTGCCCACAGGGTTGTGCACAGAATCATTGGGGGAATTCCCGAAGCTAAAGTAATTTCTTGCAAAAGTATTTTTAGACCATTTTGGATCGCTTATTATGGAAAGTATGAAGCAGGACATAAGGTTAGATATATCACCATTCCTGCTGACAATGGCAGTATTAGAAGGAGGCGATAATAATAGAATGTATTCTTTTAGACTTTGATCAAAATAAAAATGCAATTTTAGAACCTCATTTCATATCTCCATCCAAAAAAGATTTTCCGGAAATAGGTTTTTCTTGCTTTTCACAAAGACTTTTAATGAAAATATTAGCTAATTTTCCGGAAAAAATAATTGATTATTACGAAGCTGAGGAAGGTAAAATTCCCATATTTGAAATAGTTTATAAAGAGAAAAAAATATTGGTTTATCGGTCAAGAGTAGGTGCGCCGGCAGCTGTAATGCAGTTTGAAGAAATGATTTCAAAGGGTCTGAAAAAGTTAATGTTGATAGGATCCTGCGGTGTACTAGATCACCAGATCGGATTGGGGGATATTATTATTCCCTATGCAGGTGTGAGAGACGAAGGTACTAGCTATCATTATATGCCTGCAAGCACTGAAGTGGAAGCAGATAAAAACGTGATTAAATCAATGATGGAAACTATGGTACAAACCAATTATCCGTTTACATGTACTAAAACTTGGACTACAGATGCTATCTACAGAGAAACCAAAGATAAAATGCAAAGACGAAAAGAACAGGGATGCCAAGTAGTTGATATGGAATTTACCGCCATGCAAGCAGTAGCTAAATTTCGAAATATAAAATTTGGTCAATTTTTTTACTCGGAAGATAATCTTGACAGTGTGCGATGGGAAATGAGAGGAAGCGTATCCGAAGCCTGTGAGGACAGAGAAGGATTTTTAACAATTGGGTTAGAATGTGCTATCAATTTATAAATATTTTTTTGGTAATTGAAATAGGAGGTAAAAAATGAGTAAAGAACTAATTTTAAAAGCATTAAGACATGAAGAAATTTCCGAGGTACCCTGGGTACCATTTGCGGGTGTACACGCAGGAAAATTGAAGGGCTATAATGCAGAAGAAATGTTGAAGGAAGGGGACAAATTGGTCGATGCATTACTTGAAGTAAAAAAAATGTATGAGCCGGATGGAATGCCAATCATCTTTGATCTTCAAGTAGAAGCGGAAATCTTAGGATGTGACTTACTTTGGGCAAAAAATAACCCCCCATCTGTCAAATCCCATCCACTTGCCGGCGCAAAGACAATATCTGAATGTTCGCCCCCGGATACAAAGCCCGGAATTCCTTGCGTATGCCAAATTCCAAATGAGCAATCAGGTAGAATTCCTATGATTCTAGATGCTATGAAGAGGATAAAAAAGGAAATCGGTAATGATGTAGCCCTATATGGACTAATTTGCGGACCGTTTACATTAGCCTCACATCTCAGAGGCAGTGAAATCTTTATGGATATGATGAAAGATCCGGAATACGTTAAGGAATTGATTGGTTTTTGTGCTGAAGTAGCAGTTAAGATGTCTGATATGTACATAGCCGCAGGTATGGATGTTATTGCAGTGGTGGATCCCTTGGTTAGCCAAGTTTCACCAAAACATATTGAGAATTTAATGTCTGACTCCTTTAAGGCGGTGTTTGATTTCATTAGAAGCAAAGGCGCATATTCTAGCTTTTTTGTATGTGGTAATGCAACAAATCAAATCGAAGTAATGTGTAAAATGAGTCCGGATGGGATTGCGGTTGATGAGAATGTAAATCTCTTAAAGGCTAAAGAAATTACAGACAAATATAATATTTGTTTAGGTGGCAATATTCCATTAACCACTACAATGCTATTGGGAAATCAAAAAGACAATATGAAAAGTGTAATTGAAATAGTTGAAAATGTAGGGGGGAGAAATTTCATATTAAGCCCTGGGTGCGATATGCCATATGACACTCCCATAGAGAACACAGTTGCATGTGCACAAGCAGCAAAGAAACCGGATAGTGCTAAAGAGCTAATAAAAAATTATGAGGCTACTGTAGATGACATCGAAGTAGAGATACCTAATTATAAAGAATCAGAAAAAGTTATTATTGAACTGTTTTTATTAGACCCTGACCAATGTGCCGCATGTACCTATATGTTAAACAGCGTAATTGATACCTTTGATGAAATTAAAGATATTGCCGAATATAGGGTATACAAATATTTCATAAAGGAAGACATTGCAAGAACCAGAAAAATGGGGTTGACCAACCTACCAACCATGTGTGTGGATGGTGATATAAAATGGGTGTCTATCATTCCTAGTAAAGCGGAGTTCGTAAGCACAATTCAGGAATATTCAAATAAAAAAAGAAACAAAATGTAATCTTTAAATGCTAAAGTAAGGGTGGATGTCTTTAAGTGTCATCCCCTTTACTTTAAACAATTGCAGAAATAGACCATAGAAAGGTAGAAAAGATCATGACAAAACTTATATTATTAACAGGTTTTTTAGGAGCGGGAAAGACTACGTTATTAAAAAAAATTCTTGAGATCTATAAAGAAGAAAAAATAGGAGTTATTGTCAATGAATTTGGAGAAATCAATATTGATGCAGTATTGATAAAAGAAAAAGAATTTAAAGTTGCAGAATTAAGCAATGGTTCTATCTTTTGTTCTTGCATAAAAGAAAACTTTATAAATAGTTTAATAAACATGTCTATAAATAATTTGCAATATTTATTTATTGAAGCATCAGGCCTTGCAGATCCTGCAAGTATGGCACAAATTGTAGATGCTATTTCATCGCAGATAAAATGTCAATATGATTATAAAGGCGCCATATGTGTTGTGGATCCTGAAAATTTTTTGGAATTAAGCGACATGTTGCCTGCACTTGATCATCAAGTACAATACAGCAGTGTTGGAATAATTAATAAAGCAGATTTGGTTAATGAAGATAAGATAAAAAAAGTATCAAAAAAAATAAGTGAATTAAATCTAAGTATGGAAATTGTAATCACTTCTTTTTGCAAAATTGATATTAAAGAGCTGGTGGAAGGACTTGTCCCTGTAGGTAAAATAGCCATGGATAGCACTAATACCGTTGAAAATAGACCTAAAACTTTTGTCATGAAAGCTGACACCATATTACCAAGAAAAAAAATACAAGAATTTATGGAAAATATTGCACCGGATACTTATAGAATTAAAGGTTTTGCCAAAACTGATCATGGGAATTTACAGATTAGTGCAGTAGGTAAAAACATTATTATGTCAGAATGGAATGAACCACTTATAAATACAGAAATTGTAGCAATTTCTTCTGTAGGTATTAAACTTTTGAGTCGCATTGTTCAAGAAAGTAACACATGCTTAGATGGATTGTTGCACTTGTAAATACAAATAAAATAGTAAAAAAATAAAAATTCTATTAAGTTTAAAATTTTTGATTATATAGAAATACCATCAAATATAGAATATGAAATATCAAAGAACTAAAATCAAAAGCAAAATGAAAATGGAGGAAAACGAATGGGGGTAATGAACAAAATTGATAGAAAAGAAATCATAAATATGCTTAATATAAAAAATGGAAGCAAAGAATTCTTTGATTTACTTCACAGATCATATAGTATGAGTAAGCAGGATTTTTCCAATAAAGGATATATCTTTGCACAAATTGGATTAAACACAGAGCCATGTAGTGTAAACTGTACATTCTGCTCCATGGGCAAGAATCATTTTTCTGTATGCTGTAAAAGTATAAGAACGAAAATTGATATTGTAAACGAAGCAAAAGCTTTAGCAAATAAAGGGATCCATGCACTTTTTCTCATGACTACTGCCGACTATGACCAAAGAGATTTCTTAAGTGTTGGAGAAGCTGTAAAAAAAGAAATTGGAAATCAGGTAGATTTAGTTGCCAATATAGGTGACTTTGACTTGAATTATGCTAGAAAGTTAAAAGAAACAGGATTTGAAGGAGTCTATCATATTTGTAGATTAGGTGAAGGGATAGATACCAATGTATCTTTGGCCACAAGAATAACAACTTTGGATGCAATTAAAGAAGCCGGCTTAAATTTATATTATTGCGTGGAACCCATAGGTCCGGAACATACCTATGAACAAATTGCAGATGAAATAGATAGAGCCATCAAGTATGAGGTAGACATAATGGCTGTAATGAGGAGAACGGCCATACCAGGAACACCTAAGGAAAAAGATGGAATGATAGACATTTTTGAATTTACGAAGATTGCTGCTGTTACCAGAATTGCCGTACGACCAAAAATTTCTATGAACGCTCACGAAACCAATTACATGACCTTGATAGCAGGTATTAATCAGCTTTATGCTGAATCCGGTGGAAATCCAAGAGATATCAATGCTAAAACCGAAATGGGAAGCGGTGTATCCATAGAAACCTGTAAGAAGATATTAAAAGATGCGGGATATATATTGTGGGATAGAACCTTTTAAAAATATAAGCATTAAAGAAATTAGCATTTATAGGTGTTGCTATTCCTGTAAGAAAAATTAAAATTAAGTTTATCGTAATAGTATTTTAAAACTTTTTATAAAATTAATTATAAATCGAAGATTTACCATTGCTTTCGGAATGATAATTGCATCTTTTTTTGTTCTTTAGCATTTCATCATTTTAGTAAAATTTCACCCAAAGCATCATGAATGATTCTTAGCATATATTCAATAAATTGAGTGGAATCGGCAGCTTTATCACAGGCGGATAGGACGTTATAATACCCCTGTTGTCGTTCACGGATTAAGGTTTCAACGGGTAGCCAAGCAAAGAGGGGTTTCCAATTGCTTAACAGGATTGTTTGCCACATCCGTCCCATTCGCCCGTTACCATCAGCAAAGGGGTGAATAAATTCAAACTCGTAGTGAAACACACAGCTCTTTATCAGAGGATGTGCATCCGTTGATTTTAGCCAATTCACAAGGTCACTCATTAAAGTTGGTACGACATTTGCCAAAGGAGCCATGTGGACTAATTGTTCACCGGAAAATATTCCAACCCCGCCGGAACGAAATCGACCGGCTTCTTTTGTTAAATCCATCATTAAAATTTTATGTGCCTTCAACATATCTTCAATGCTAAAAGGATCAAAAGAAAGCAGGAGGTTGTACGCTTCGTAAGCATTTTTAACCTCACGAATTTCATTTGGAGGACCAAGAACACGCTTGCCGTTAATTACATCAGTTACTTGTTCCAAAGATAGGGAATTGTTTTCAATAGATAGGGAAGAATGGATGCTCTTAATTTGATTTTCCCTTCGCAATTGTGGACTAACGGCTGTCCCATTTTTAGTAGATATTACACCTACTTGTTCGCTGATATCTGCCACCAAGTGGATAATTTGATCAGTAATTTGATAGGGGGGAATGTATGATTTTTCTGCCACAGGAATACCTCTCTGTAATAACTTTATGTTTATAATACCATAAAATTAGTTGTTGCACCAGTGTTAAATTCCTTATTCCCACAGGCAATTGGAAAGATAAACTCTGTTCTTTGTAAGCTGTTTTGCTATATCAATAGCAGCTGATTTATCTTTATCTATATTTGTGGAAATCTCCTGAAATAAAAATGTTCTGCGTAAGCTGAAACAGCTTCAATAATCCTATTATACTTATTAAGGCAAATACTATCAAAGCAAACCATAAACTACCCATTCTATATTCAACACTTTCAATTTAATAAATTTTAAGCTTTTTAATTCTCAGCGTACCATTGGGAACTGCCTAAGTTTTATCAGCATACGCCGATTACGTCTAAAATTACTAGAATAATCAGGAGTGTATTTATACATTATCACCCTCCGCTTCGTCCTCTAAATCCATTGCTGCAAACATTTCGCGTGCATTGGAAAAAGACTTGGGTTTGCGGGTACCGTTAGAATATTCATCTAAAATTTCTTCAGTTTCTTGCATAGCAAGCAAAGTATCGGCATTCAATTTTGGCTCACGAATTTCAAAAGGAAAGCCGTTTCGTTTAATAGACATATGCAGAAAAACATTGATGGCTTCGCTTAAATTAAGACCGAATTCGGCAAATGTTTCTTCTGCTTTTGTTTTGATAGTAGGGTCTAGCCGAATGTTGTAATTAGCAGTTTTCATAATTTAATCAACTCCTTTCAATTTATTATATGACAAAGTATATGCAATGTCAATAATATTATCCTAATTCATCATATCTGCTTCTTTTGATTCTAAAATTTATATGAAACAGTTACTATTCACGGTTCGATGTCAAAGGAACGCCAACTTTTATTAACACCATCACAGAATATAATTGAAATGATTTTCGAGATATGGTATTATAGAAAAGCCAAGTTAGTGGCTTTTGAGAAGGGCACTATGGGATAGTGCTTTTCTTTTTGCATATGAAAAAGGTTGGAGGATTTATGGAATCAAAAGAAAAGAGCCCAATATATAAACGGGTTATATTGAAGATCAGCGGTGAGGCATTGGCAGGAGAAAATAAATTCGGACTAAATGAAGAAATGCTGGGAAAGGTTGCAAAACAAGTAAAGGACATTACCGGCTTGGGAGTTCAGGTTGCCATCGTAGTGGGTGGAGGAAACTTCTGGAGAGGCAGAACCAGCCAGAGCATGGATCGAGCCACGGCGGACTACATGGGAATGTTGGCTACAGTTATCAACTCTTTGGCACTTCAGGATGCCTTTGAGGCCATTGATATTCCTACTCGTGTGCAGACTGCCATCGAGATGAAGGAGGTGGCAGAGCCTTACATAAGGCGAAGAGCAATCTCTCATTTAGACAGAAAAGAAGTGGTAATCTTTGCTGCAGGAACAGGTAACCCATTCTTTTCTACAGATACCACGGCTGCATTGAGAGCCGCTGAGATTGAGGCAGATGTAATCCTACTGGCTAAAAAAGTAGATGCTGTTTATTCCGCAGACCCTGAAACGGATCCAGATGCCATCAAGTATACGGAGCTTACTCATCAGGAGGTATTGGAAAAGGGACTGGGAGTTATGGATTCTACTGCTGCATCCCTTTGCAGAGATAATCATATCCCCATACATGTGTTCGGTTTAGCCGAGACAGGAAATGTGCTGAAAGCCATCTATGGAGAGAAAATCGGAACCATTATTAGATAATAACAAAATATTTAAGGGCAGTAGTCCATATTACGAGGCAAAGTCTCAAGATGTAAGAATAATTTTATAGGATTAAATCACCAGGAGGTAAATATGAGTACTGATTATCAACAAATTTTTAATGACAAAATGACTAAAACATTGAATTTTTTAAAGGAAGACTTGAATACGGTGCGTGCAGGCAAGGCCAACCCCGCCATTTTGGATAAAGTGTCGGTGGAATATTACGGATCTCCTACACCTTTAAAAGGTCTTGCCAATATTTCTGTGCCTGAGCCCAGAACTTTGATGATTTCTCCATTCGACCCTAAGACCATTCCTCAGGTGGAAAAGGCTCTTAACATTGCCAATATAGGCATTACACCATCCAATGATGGCAAGGTGATTAGACTGATAATCCCACAGGTTACAGAAGAGAGAAGAAAAGAACTGGCTAAGACCATCAAGAAGATGGGAGAGGAAGCCAAGGTTGCAGTGCGAAACGAGAGAAGAGATGCCAACGAGCATTTGAAGAAACAGGAAAAAGCCGGAGAATTTACAGAGGATGATCTAAAGCAAGAATTAGATGAAATCCAGAAGAAGACCGACAAGGCCATGAAGGACATTGAAGCCATCATTGCCACAAAAGAAAAAGAACTTATGGAGGTCTAAGCTTGAACTGCATTCCCGATATTTTGGGCATGGAACTGGAAGCCGCGAAAACCCTTCTGCATATAGAAGGGTTGGTTTTTCATGTTTTGGAAACAAAACCATACAGACCGCCCAGAGAAGTATATGAAACCAGTCAGCTAAGAGTCATAAAAGTGGAAGATTTGAGACAAAATAATGAAGAAAGTAATGATCAGAGCAGTGATATACTCATAACGGTGTGTAAGATATGATAGATTTAAACAACATTCCCCTTCACATAGCCATTGTCATGGATGGCAACGGCAGGTGGGCACAAAAACGCAGTTTACCAAAGCTGGCAGGTCATAATGCCGGTATGAGTACTATGAAAGAAATCGTAAAAAAATGTTCTACCTTGGGGGTAAAGCACCTTACGGTATATGCTTTTTCTACTGAAAACTGGAAAAGATCAGCGGAAGAAGTCAGTGGCATTTTTCATTTAATCATCGTTTATGTGGAAAAAGAGTTAAAAGAATTACATGAAAACAACGTAAAGGTAAATATTTTAGGTGATTATGAAAAGCTACCACCAAAAGCTGTAAAAAGTTTAAAAAAATCTTTAGCTACAACAGCAAAAAATGATGGTCTTCAATTTAACATTGCATTAAATTACGGTGGTCGTGATGAACTTGTTAGAGCCATTAAGAAAATAGCTATTGAGGCAAAAGAGAATCATTTGGATATTGAGGATATCTCTGAAGAATTAGTGTCCAATTATCTATATACCTCAGGCATTGAAGATCCTGATTTGGTCATAAGAACCAGTGGAGAAAAAAGGCTTAGCAACTACCTGCTTTGGCAGTGTGCTTACAGCGAGTTTGTCTTTACAGATGTACTTTGGCCTGACTTTTCTCCGGAGGAGTTAGAAAGAGCCATAGAAATTTATCAAGGGCGAAGTAGGAGATTTGGAGGAAGAAAATAGTGAAAACCAGAGTTTTGTCGGGGCTGATCATGCTACCTCTTTTGGGTGTGGTACTCCTTGGAGGGAAAGTGCTTTTAGGGGCATGTTTTATCATAGGGGGAGCAGGCATATGGGAATTTTACAGAAGTTTTGAAACTTCGGGAATCAAACCTTCCTACTTTGTAGCGTTCCTGTCCTTGATTACTCTATATCTCATCAATCTCTTTTGCCCAGGAGACCCCTCCTTTTATATGCTTTGGTTTTTTGGGGCAGCTCTCATGAGTTTATTATATTTATTTAAAATCAAAGAACGACAATTGGCAGATGCTATGGTAACTTTGACAGGGATTTTCTATGTTATTTACTTTTCCTATCATGTAGCTTTAGTGGCACAGATTCCGGACTATGGAATTCTCGTTTGGCTCATATTTCTTACGGCTTTTGGCACGGATATCATGGCGTATTTTACCGGATATGCCTTTGGAAAACACAAGCTTTGCCCTGATATCAGCCCTAAAAAAACCATAGAAGGATCTATAGGGGGCACATTAGGAAGTATTCTTCACTGCGGAGTTTTTGGCTATTTTGTGGTTCCGGAGTTACTGATTCATTGCTTATTCATTGGTCTTTTGGGAGGGATAGTTTCTCAATTGGGAGACTTAACGGCATCTATTTTTAAACGAAAATTGAATATTAAAGATTATGGCAACCTAATACCAGGACATGGCGGCATTTTAGATCGCTTTGACAGTGTACTGTTTACGGCACCCATAATCTATTATTATATAACCATTATAATGGGAAATTGGAGGTAAATTATGGATAATAGAATTGAGAAGGCGGTAGGATTTCATAAGCAAGGATATAATTGCTGCCAGTCAGTAATTTGTGCTTATTGTGACTTATTTGGTTTAGATGAAGAAGCCGCCTTTAAGGTGTCTGAAGGCTTTGGTGGCGGAATGGGAGGCATGAGAGACGGTACTTGCGGTGCGGTGACAGGTCTTTACATGCTGGCTGGCATGAAGAATAGTAGCGGTGATTTAGAAAAAGGTAAAACCAAGGCTGATACTTATGCACTTGTGAAAAAATTAAGAGAAGATTTTGTAGAAATGAATACTTCTGTAATCTGTAGTGATCTGTTGGGATTAGCAGGTAAGCCAAAGTTACGATCATGCGATGGCTGTATTGAAGATGCCTGTGGATTGGTTGAAAAGTATTTACTATCCGGTGAGGGGAAAGAGGAGAATCTATAAAAGTAAAATAGATAACCCTATTACTTATGAACATTTTTGAGAAAGTTATCGGAAACAAATGAAAAAGATTGCAATTTTAGGTTCCACGGGTTCCATAGGTACCCAATGCTTGGATATCGTTGAGAAGAATCCAAGCTTATTTCAGGCTACCGTATTGACCTGCGGAAAGAACATTCCCTTGTTTTGCCAGCAGGTAGAAAAATTTTCTCCCAGTTTGGCTATCACCCAAAGAGAAGAAGATGCCATGGCTCTCAGCAAAAAATACCCTAAAACTTCATTTTCCTTCGGAGAAAAGGGCTTGATTGAAGCGGCTACCTTTGAAGACAGTCACATGATTGTCAATGCTCTCGTAGGTATGATGGGGCTTTTGCCAACTTATCATGGGATTCAAAGTGGTAAGGACATTGCATTGGCAAATAAGGAAACTCTGGTGGCAGGTGGTGCTGTAATCATGGAGGAAGTCAGGAAAGTTAACATAAAACTATTACCGGTTGACAGTGAACATAGCGCCATTTTCCAATGCTTACAGGGAAATAACCATAAGGAACTGAGAAAGATTTTATTAACAGCTTCCGGCGGTCCTTTTCGTGGATCGTCACTGGAGAAATTAAAGGCCGTGACTTTGGCAGAGGCATTAAATCATCCCAATTGGAGCATGGGAAGTAAAATTACCATAGATTCTGCCACCATGATGAACAAGGGTCTGGAGGTCATTGAGGCCAAGTGGCTCTTTGGTGTTCTTGCTGAAGCCATAGAAGTCCTGGTGCATCCTGAGAGTATCATCCATTCCATGGTGGAATACATAGACGGCTCTGTAATTGCTCAATTAGGAGTACCGGACATGAGGACACCCATCAGCTATGCTTTACATTATCCCGCCCGTTTAAATTCGGCAGAACCGGGTATAAATTTTTCAAACATTCAACGTTTAACTTTTGAAAAACCAGATATGAAAACCTTTAGATGCTTACAATTTGCTTATGAAGCTATGGAAAAAGGGGGAAGCTACCCTGTGGTTCTCAATGGAGCCAATGAAGTGTTGGTAGGAAAGTTTTTGCAAGGAGAGATTTCATTTCTTGACATTCAAAATACATTGGAGCAAGTATTAGATGAACATAATCCGACATACAATCTCACTTTAGATGATATAATACAAGTAGATGGTGAAATCAGAGAAAGACTAAAAAAATAGAGAAAACGAAAATTAAAATAGAGTAAACTAAATAGAAGACCATAATAAATATGAAAAACTTTAATGTAAAAGCCATGAAGGTTTTTATATCAGATAGTTTAAATCATTTGTTAAATTTTATTTTAGTTTAAAAATAAAAATAAGTATTAAAAGAGTTTAATTCTTAAAACAAAAATGGGGAAAGCAGGTAATTATTTATGACCATAATTTATGCGATCATTTTATTTTGCGTATTGATTTTTGTCCACGAATTCGGGCATTTTGCAGCAGCAAAAGCTGTAGGAATCAGGGTAAACGAATTTGCCATTGGCATGGGTCCTTTATTGTTTCACAAAGTAAAGGGTGAGACGGAATACTCTTTGAGGGCTTTTCCCATCGGGGGTTATTGCAAAATGGAGGGGGAGGATGAGGATTCTGAAGATCCCAGAGCCTTTAACCAAAAGCCTTTTTGGGCAAAAGCTTTGGTCATTGTAGCCGGTTCTTTCATGAACGTGGTTTTGGCGGTAATAGTCATTTCCGGAATCATCTTTGCCATGGGAACTCCTTCCACGGTCATAAAGGAATTTACTCCGGGGTCTCCTGCACAGATGGCAGGAATGGAAGCTGGCGATAAAATTCTAAGCATCAACGATCAACCTATAGAGAAATGGCAGGACATTACAAACTTTATCGGCGGCAGTTCAGGTGAAACTATTCGCTTGAAGGTTCAAAGGGGAAACGAAACCATAGATATCACTTCAAAAGTAGACCTGATTGCTGAAGAAAATAATCGAAGAGTCATTGGAATCTTGCCGAAATACGAAAAATCTGCCATAGATGCGGTGGTTTTAGGCTTTCAAGGTACTTGGGATATGGGAGTGGGCATGATCGATGCCATCGGAAAATTGGTGACCGGGGAATATAAGTTGGATGCTCTGACGGGACCTGTGGGAATCGTGTATATCGTAGGAGATTCTGCGAAACAAGGCTTTATTTATTTGGCTCAACTTTCGGCTTTAATTAGTTTAAATTTGGCTATTGTAAACATGCTACCTTTACCAGCTTTAGACGGAGGACGATTGATCTTTTTAATCATTAGAAAGTTTACAGGTAAAGCGATTTCTGACGAGGTGGAAGGAAAAATCCACTTTGTGGGAATAATGTTACTCTTTGGATTGATGATTTACATTACTTTTATAGATGTAGGAAGATTTATAATTTAAACAAATATTTATTAATATTTGGCTTTTTAGAATTATTAAGTTATTAAAATTAAATTTTCAATTTTAATATGAAGTAAAATTAAAATTGAAATTTAGATTAAAATTATTATATTTTTAATATTTTGATTAATATATTATATTTTTTAATATTATGATTAAGTTATCTATCTTAATATTATGATTAAGTTATTCTATTTTATAATTTACATTTAGCCTTATTAATTTTGGAGTTAAAATGCGAAGGACGAAAAAAATCATGTGTGGGGACGTGTCCATAGGAGGCGGCTCCGACATTTCCATCCAATCCATGACCAATACGGACACCAGGGATGTAGAATCTACCCTGAAACAAATAGAAGAGCTTCAGGTGGCAGGTTGCCAAATTGTAAGGTTGGCCATTCCGGACAGCCAGGCGGCGGAAGCCTTAGGAAGGATCAAAAAGAGGGTGTCTCTGCCTTTAGTGGCTGACATTCATTTTGACTATAGATTAGCCATAGAAGCCATAAAAAACGGTGCGGATAAGGTTCGTATCAATCCGGGAAATATCGGTTCCCACGAAAGAGTTCATGCAGTGGCAAAGGTCGCAAAGGAACGGGGAATTCCTTTGCGAATCGGTGTGAACGGAGGTTCTTTAGAAAAAGATATTTTGGCTAAATATGGAGGAGTGACGGCTCAGGGGATCTGTGAAAGTGCCTTGAATAATATTAAGCTTTTGGAGTCCATGGACTATGATAATTTAATCATTTCTATCAAATCTTCAGATGTGAAGCTTAATTACGAAACCCATTTACTTTTGGCTGAGAAGACCCAATATCCCTTTCACATCGGCATAACGG
>CAYWVS010000006.1:37139-64995 GCA_964461765.1 uncultured Anaerovorax sp. | reverse complement strand
TGCTCACCAATTCAAAAATTCCACTATTTATAAGGAAAGCTTCGCCATTTTAGTGTGGGCGTTGCCAACAGTTTAAAAATAATAAAATTTAAACTATTTAAAACTTTAAATTTCTTTCAGTAACATTAAGATTTTAAAAATGTTATACTTTTTAATCTTTCAAACTGTTTTACCAAAATTGTTTATTTATGTTATTATACCCTTAATTCATATTTATTCGTCATAATTCATATATTCTTTCATCAAATAGTTGGTATAAGTCTTTGTGATTAAAAGAGGTTTACACAAGATGAACATTCTTAGCAACATTAAAAAAAATTATTTACAACTTCTTTTCGTATTTATGGCCTTTGTTATGATGGTACTGGTTAGCTACTACTTTGTCCTCAAGATTACCGAGGAGGAAATGGCAAACTACGGAAACGAACTCATGAATACTGCTCGTGTTACCATAAGATCCATGCTCTCCGAGGGTGAAATCCTTTTAAGCAGCTCTTACGCTACTGCAGAAACTATGATTCAGTCAGGAGCCACCAATCAGGAAATTTTGGCGGCACTGAATGAGTATCACCAAAAAATTACTGTAAATAGTGAAAGATTTAATGGCATTCGAGGGATCTACGGATATATTCGTGGAGACTTTATCAATACGGCAAAGTTTGTACCCCCTGATGATTATGATCCTACAGCAAGACCTTGGTATCAAGCTGCTTTGGAACAACCTCACGCCTTTGCTTATTCCGATCCTTACATAGATGCCGAAACCTCTCAAGTAGTGGTTTCTATCTCCAGAGTGCTTCATGATCCCGCGGGAGAAGTTGTGGGAGTAATTTCCATCGATATTTTTACCACATCCATGGCTCATTATGTCAGTCAGCTAAAGGTAGCTAATGACGGTTATGGTATTCTTCTCAATGAATCCTTGGAAATCGTCAGCTGTAAGGATACCCGATATTTAGGACAAAAAATAACAGAAAGCAATGAAATCATCTCAAAAAGTTATGCGAAAATAGGTGAAAAATTATTAAGTGATAGATATCTATCAGCTCAGGTTTTTAAAACCCAAGACGGAGTAAAAAATGTGGCTTTTTTCCGCAAGCTTTTTAACGGCTGGTATGTAGGTGTTATCACACCTCTCAGTTCCTACAACAGCAAAGTGAACAACATGGCATTCATCCTTTCCATCATGGGAATTATTCTAACTGCCATACTGGATTATCTTCTTCTTACCTTTTCCTTTGAAACCTCTCGTTCCGTTGTAAAAAGCCAAATGAAATCTGATTTTTTGGCAAATATGTCTCACGAAATCAGAACTCCTATGAATGCGATTTCCGGAATGTCAGAATTAATCTTGAGGAATGATATCAACGACGATGTGAGAGAGCATACATTAAATATAAAAAGTGCTTGTGCTACTTTACTAACCATTGTTAATGACATCCTCGATTTTTCAAAAATAGATGCAGGGAAGTTGCAAATTATTCACATGCCGTTCCAACTCGCATCTGTAATCAATGATGTTTCCAACATGACTTTGGTCAGGATTGGAGAAAAACCCATTGATTTTATCATACATATAGACACCTCTCTTCCCTGCGAGCTCATGGGAGACGAAGTAAGGTTGCGACAAATTTTAGTTAATCTTTTAAACAATGCAGTGAAGTTCACTAAAGTGGGTTCCGTTCAATTGAAGCTTTGGGGTGAACCTGCTGAAAATAACAGCATGCGGCTTTTTGCCGAGATAACCGATACAGGTATGGGTATTAAAAAAGAAGATATTTCTAAACTGTTTTCATCTTTTACTCAAATGGATACCAAAAGAAATAGAGCTGTAGAGGGGACAGGATTAGGTCTGGCTATTTCCAAACAATTGGCTGAAATCATGGGAGGAAGCATCTGGTGCGAAAGTGAGTATGGAGTGGGTACCACCTTTGGATTTTATATCTTGGTGAAATCCCACGATATGCGGAAGATCATAATGATCAATGAGCCCTCAGAAAAAAACGTGCTGTTGTTGGAAGAAAATGAGCTATTACGAGAAAATATAGAAAAGTCACTTTCCGATATGAAGGTCAACTATTACACCACAACAGATATACAGGATTTTGTATCCATGTTGACTCCCGACTTAACCCATATTATCCTACCAATGAAATTTTATACGAAACTGTCTAGCAAAATTCAAAATTTATCCTCAACTGCTGTTACCGCAGTGGTAATAGGCTCAGAAGAAATCTATGATCGGGCAGAAAATGTAAGGATCATCCACAGACCTTGCCACTCATTAAATATTTCTGCTATTTTAAATAATGAAAATTCCAATAACTCCTTAGGCACAAAGGACTATGACGGTATAGACTTTATCGCTCCCAAAGCCAACGTATTGTTGGTAGACGATAATGAAGTAAATTTAGCGGTTGCCAAAGGTTTATTAGCACCGTATAAGTTAACTGTCACTACTGCCAACAGTGCCGAGATGTGCTTTGAATTGTTGGTTCACAATCAGTATGACATCATTTTTATGGATCACATGATGCCTGTTATAGATGGGGTTGAAGCCACTCAATTAATCAGAAGTTACGGGGGAGATTACTTTAAAAATGTACCGATTATCGCCCTTACGGCCAATGCCATCAGTGGGGCAAGGGATATGTATATAGAAAACGGCTTTAATGATTTTATCTCTAAACCTATCGAAGTAAAAGAACTAAATAAGCTGTTATACACCTACTTACCTATGAAATATATAGAAAAATCCGAGACCACCATCCAGTATGATATGCAAAGTATGAGCGATGAAATTTTGCTGACCATTTATTTGGACGGACAGAGAAAAATTCCTTTGCTAAAAAAACTCTTTGAGGAAGAGGATATCATCCATTATACCATAGAAGTGCATGCATTAAAAAGCGTTGCCGCTTCCGCAAACAATATGGAATTGTCCCATCTTGCAAAATCCCATGAAATAGCGGGGAAATCCGGGAATATATCCTACATTCAAAAGAGCTTCCCTCAACTTATTGAAATGTATGAGCAATTTGTAAATAGCCTTTCCCATTTGGTGGATATGAAAAATGAGAAAGCTATAGAAAAGGTTATGCTGAGCCAAGAGGAAATTGACCACCATTTTAACGCAATCCATGAACATGCACAAAACTTCGACATAGAACAAATACAAGAACTCATTGATAAATTAAATGGTGTTGTATTGGATGAAGCTCAAGACGACATGCTTAAAAAGCTTATTAAGGCTGTACATTTATTTGATTATGATGGAATTTGTGAGATTATTACTAAGAAGTGATTTTGACTCCATGTGCAAAGACTGCCTTATTTAAGACAGTCTTTTTATTATGTAGGAAATATCGTCCTTGACGATATTGAGGTCATATCAAAGAACGTACCTTGCAAAGCGTCGCCCCTTGCGGGTGACATGTGGAAATAGGAATCTTTGATTCCGTCATTTCCACGTTTTTTATTTTAATTTCATAAATGAATTTTATACCGGATAAACCATATCCTCTTCATTTAAAAGAGTAGGATCAAGCTTATATCTCTGTGCATTACGATATTTAAAGTATTCTACAGCAGGTCCGGGGAACATGGCTTTGGTCAAAACATCCTCGTCCTGCTCCACGTATTGAGCAACTTCCTTCTTCACCTTTTCCAATTCAGGCTCTATAAGGTCTGCCGGTCTGCAAGTGATCTGAGCTTCATTACCCAATATCTTCTTTACAACTTCTTCCTTGATGGGCAGAGTGGTCTTTCCATACATGCCTTTTACCACTTGCTTTAATTCATTGGGAACCATCTTATAACGTTCACCCATGACAATATTCAACACGGCTTGAGTACCTACAATCTGGCTGGAAGGGGTAACCAAAGGTGGATAACCTAAATCTTCTCTCACTCGTGGCACTTCCTTCAGAACCTCTTCAAACTTATCCATAGCGTTAGATTGCTTCAATTGGGAAACCAGATTGGATAACATTCCTCCGGGTACTTGATAAATTAAGGTGTTGATATCTACACCCATGAGCTTAGGATCCATCAAACCATTGGCAATATACTTTTCTCTAATAGGACGGAAATGTTCTGCCACCTCATTTAACAATTTCATATCTAATCCGGTATCGTATTCTGTACCTAAGAATGCAGCAGCCATAGGCTCCGTAGGAGGTTGAGAAGTTCCTTCTGCAAAAGGTGAAATGGCCGTATCAATGATATCCACCCCTGCTTCTGCAGCTTTCATATAGGTCATGCTTCCCAAACCGCTGGTGGCGTGGGTGTGTAATTCCAAAGGAATTTTTAACTGGGATTTTAAGGCTTTCACCAGTTCATAGGTGTTGTATGGGCTGAGAAGCCCAGCCATATCCTTGATACAGATGGAGTCCGCTCCCATTTCCTCGATCTCTTTCCCCAACTTGATAAACATTTCGTTTGTGTGGACAGGGCTTATGGTATAAGAAATGGTTCCTTGTGCGTGACCACCGTATTTTTTACAGGCTTTGATGGCACTTTCTAAATTTCTCGTATCATTTAGAGCATCAAAAATTCTGATGATATCAATACCATTGGATATAGATTTATTGATAAATTCATCCACAACATCGTCTGCATAATGCTTGTATCCCAACAGGTTCTGCCCTCTTAAGAGCATCTGAAGCCTGGTCTTTTTTACATTTTTTCTAATTGTTCTAAGTCTTTCCCAGGGATCTTCATTTAAAAATCTCAAACAAGCGTCAAAGGTTGCTCCTCCCCACGCTTCTAATGCATTGTATCCTACATTGTCCATAACCTCCAATATAGGTAACATCTCCTCCGTAGACATTCTGGTAGCAATCAAGGATTGATGACCGTCCCTCAATACGGTTTCGGTAATTTTTACACCCGGCATTCTCCACCTCCATAGTTTTTTCACGATGATTTATAATCATTTGAATTTTAAATCATTATATCTATTACCAAGAATTATTTCAACCATTAAAGAAATAAGTATACAATATTTTTTCCAAGAACATCATAGTTATTCCCTAATAAAATCATGTCAGCCAACTGGAAAGCTTGAACAGGAAGCAGGTCTAAAAGTTATTCCCCTATGAAATCACCTGATTTTCCTCCGGACTTACTGACCAAGCGGATATCTGTAATCCTCATGCTTCTATCTATGGCCTTACACATATCGTAAATAGTCAATGCGGCTACAGAAACTGCATGGAGGGACTCCATCTCGATTCCTGTCTTACCTGTGGTCCTTGCCTGAGCTTCTATATGAATGGCAACCTTTTCCTCATCCACAGCAAAATTCATCTCTACCCCTGTAATGAAAATATTATGGCACATGGGAATGGCAGAAGCCGTATTTTTCGCTGCCATGATTCCTGCAGTTTGTGCCACGGAAAGCACATCCCCTTTTTTCATTTGACCTGCCAAAATTCGATCCAGTGTTTCCCTTTGCATGTAGATGCTACCCTTGGCAACGGCTGTACGTTTCGTATCTTCTTTATCCCCTACGTCCACCATCTTAGGTCGCCCCTGAGCATCCATGTGGGTCAATTTGTCCGTGCCTTCATCTACTGTAGTTTTGCTTTGATCTGCATCAAGCTTTGTCATGTGGGTTAGCTTATCCATTGTTGTCATCCCCCAATCTTGTTCATATTCCTTGTAATAGGATCTGCACCTTCGTTGAGTAAGTGGTGCTCTGCCTTGCCAAAAATGGCACTCTTTATGGCTTCCATCAATTGCTCTTCATCTCCTGAGGATAAGGGCTCCATTAAGTCAATTTCTTCATTGGAATGTAAGCAAGGCTTCAGTTTCCCGTCAGATGTCAATCGAATTTTATTACATCTGTCACAGAAGTGATTGCTCATTGGGCTTATAAAACCCAAGGTTCCTCTGGCTCCCGGATATTTAAACATCTCCGCCACACCATCTCCACTTTCCACGGGATGCAAGGCAGGCAGCTTGTCCTTTATTTCCTGATTTGTCATAATTCCGTATCCTCGAACCTCATCATTTTGTCCGATAGGCATCAGCTCAATAAAACGTATTTCATAAGGATACTGATAAGTTAATTGTACAAAATCCATGATTTCATCATCGTTAAAGCCCTTCATCACCACAACGTTTATTTTAATAGGCTTCAAGGATGCCCTCATGGCAGCATTGATTCCTGCAAAGGCGTCCTCCAAGTGACCACCTCTGGTGATTTCTGAGTATTTTCTATGGTTAAGGGTGTCTAAGCTGATATTGATTCTGTCCAGTCCTGCGGTTTTTAATTGATCTGCAAACTGAGGAAGCAATATGCCGTTGGTGGTCATGGTTAAAGTTTCCACTCCCTCAATGGCCGAAAGGCTTTCAATCAGTCCTACTACTCCCTTTCGAACTAAAGGTTCTCCTCCTGTAATCCTGTACTTGGTTATTCCCAGCTTCACCGATGCTTTTACAACCTTTTCTATGTTTTCGAAGCTGATTATTTGTTGATGACCCATGCTGGGGATGCCCTCTTCCGGCATACAATATTTGCATCTTAGATTGCATCTATCCGTAATAGAAATGCGCATATACTTGATATTTCGTCCAAAATGATCCTTCATCTTTTGCTCCGTTCTTTTTGCTCTATTTTTCTCCTGAGGTTTTTCCATATATTTCGGATTTATTAACCACATTGATGCCGTTGGCAGAGAGAATCTGAGCCCCTCTCTCCTGATCGTCTAGCTTCATTACGATGTAGGGCATCTCCGTTTTTCTCATTACAAATGAGTAGATATATTCGACATTTAAGTTATTTTCCTTCAGCACCGTAAAGATTTCATTGAGGGCACCTGGTTTATCTTCGGGCTCCACTGCCAATACCTTGCTGATCTTGGCCACAATTCCTTCTTCCTTCAAAATTTCTACAGTTCTGTCAGGATCATCCACCACCATTCGAAGTATTCCAAATTCCTTGGTATCAAATACGGCAATAGCTCGGATATCTATGTTGTGTGCAATTAAAACGTCCGTCAGCTGTGCCAGTTGCCCCTTCTGGTTTGGAATAAATACGGAAACCTGCTTAATTAACATTTATTTCTCCCCCCTCATATCGATGACTCTTTTGGCCTTTCCTTCAAATCTTGCCAAAGTTCTCGGTTCTACTAGGTTGATTTTGGCATCAATGCCTAAAACAGTTCTAATTTTTGATTTAATGGTTAAATTCAGGTTTTCCAATAAAGAGAAGGAATCCAGCATATCTGCATCCACAAGCTCAACATCAACCTCAATTTTATCCAAGTAGCCTTTTTTAAATACTTTAATTTGATAGTGAGGTCCTATGCCGTGAATGTTCAAAAGAACCTCTTCAATCTGGGATGGGAATACATTGACACCTCCCAAAATGAGCATATCGTCAGACCGACCTTGAATTTTGGACATTCGGACGGTGGTTCTGCCACAGGCACACTTTTCATAATGCAAAGAAGTAATATCCTTGGTTCGGTATCTCAAAATGGGTAGTGCTTCCTTGGTAATGGTGCTGATTACAAGCTCACCCACTTCCCCTTCGCCTAACACTTTTCCCGTGTTAGGATCAATGATTTCGGGTAAAAAATGATCCTCACTGATATGCATACCGGTGAGGGCTTGACACTCCCCGGAAACCCCGGGGCCAATCAACTCACTCATTCCGTAGTTTTCTGTAGAAAATATATTCCAATTATTGTTTATTTCATTTCTCATAGCTTCCGTGGAACCTTCTCCACCAAATAAGCCCCATTTTAATTTTAAGTCTTTTTTCGGATCGATTCCCATTTGTTGTGCTACCTCTGCCATATGTAACGCATAAGATGGGGTGCTGATCAGTGCAGTGGTTTCCAAATCCTTCATCATCATAATCTGCTTTTCTGTATTTCCGCTAGATATGGGAATAACTGCCGCTCCCACTTTTTCCAACCCTTGATGAAGACCAAATGCTCCGGTAAACAGTCCATAACCAAAGGAAATCTGCGCCACATCCTCATCCGTGACCCCTGCCATGGTAACTAGGCGAGCAATGAGTTCACTCCAATTTTCCATATCCGTTCTGGTATATCCCACCACCGTGGGTTTTCCTGTGGTTCCAGAAGAGGCATGAAAACGTACAATGTCCTTTTTAGGTGAAGCAAAAAGTCCCATGGGATAGTTGTCCCGAAAGTCTGCTTTTACTGTAAAGGGGATCTTAATCAAATCCTCCAAAGACTGTATATCCTCAGGTTTTAAGCCTACCTCATCAAACTTTTCTTTGTAATGGGGCACATGATCGTACACTCTTTGAACGGTTTTCTTTAAGGACTCCAATTGTTGGGATCTGAACTGCTCTCGGGAAAGGGTTTCCTTTTGGCTCCAGATTTTACTTGAATTGTTATTTAAGTTCATTGCTCTGTAGACCTCCTAAATATGAAAGCATTTATATTTTATGGATAAATATTCTTATGAAATATGCCCTCAACTTAGTTGAAAATCAGATTACCTGAAAGTTAGAGAGCAATTACATAGTACCATAAATGGGTGGAAACCACAATATCAAATCAATTGCACTTATAAAAATTTGTACAAAACTTAAGTCATAAACTTGCTTTGTCGATATATTATTTAAAACTAACAATAATTTTTATTTATATAAATTTATTTGCAAGAAAGGAGGAGTCCCTATGTTATTAAATGGTATCACACCCGTTCAGGTGAATTCAGGTAATGCTAAACAACCTAATGCACCTTTACCAAAGGAATCTGCTCTCAATGGTCTTCAAAACTCCCAGAACAATGGGGTAATTGATAAAAATACCGGGTTGGATTCTAAAAAAATGGTTCATCAATCTGACAACGGACAAAATTCTCAGTTAGTACGAAACAACAGGGAACGAAGCTATATCTGCAAGACATGTGAAAGAAGAGCTTATCAAGATGCTTCCAATGATCCCGGAGTTTCCATGAAGTCACCTACAAAGATTTCTCCCCAAAATGCTGCTTCCGCAGTTATGGGTCATGAGTCTGAGCATGTTAACCGAGAGCAGGCTAAGGCAACAAGCGAAAACAGAAAGGTGGTTTATCAGTCTGTGCAACTACACAATGCCATATGCCCTGAATGTGGCAGAACATATGTATCCGGCGGAACTACCACAACTGTCACGAAGGCTCAAGAAAAAGTAGAAACCGAGAATCGGGACAACAACGCTCCACTACTTTCTTCACACCAAGAAGAAAAGTAATACGTGGAAATTTCGGAGTCAAAAAATTAATTTCCAAATATCAAAATGAAGACTCTTTATCTTAAAGGCTTAATCCTTTCAAAATAATGCATAAATAATCAGATTATGGTCAAAATGAAAATAGAATAAACCTAATTTGAAAGGAGAATTTATGTCTATGGATAGAGATAGTAGCATAGCTAACAATGCTAATAAAGTAATGCCGGAAGCAAGTGCCAATGCCCAGACCATCACCGCAGTAGAAAAGAAAAGCGGAGAGATTTCCGGTTACCAGCTTTCTAACGGTCAAACCTTAACCGTTGAGGAAGGTGTAGCCATGGCTAAAAACGGTGGAATCAAGGGCGTTGCAGTAGCTGAAAATCAAGGCTATGAGTTTTTGAGAAGCAAGGCTGACGATACCACTTCCAACAATTTAGATAGCTTACCTGTAATTTCTGAATAATTGCCAGTAACCAAATAACTTAATTGTGGTTATGAAGGATTTATTGCTTTTATAAAGTAAATGAAATTAAGCGATTGAAGCTGTATTATGCTTAAAAAACAAAGGATACCTGTTATTCTAATATAAAATAGAATTACAAGTATCTTTTATTTAGTTTCTTAATAATTCATTATGTATAATTTTAGTGCAAGAACAAGAAATTTCTACTAGTTTAATTATGTTCTTGAGTTTCATTATCCTGATACAAGATATAATTATTTCTTCCCCTATGTTTTGCTTCGTATAGAGCTTGATCTGCCAACTCAATATACATATTTTCTGTTTCCTTTGACTGGGATTGAGGAACCTGAGTAAAAATGCCTTGGGAAACGGACACAAAAGGAGAAACTTCACTGCATTGATGTGGTATTCCTAAAGAATAAATTGCATTTTTTATCTTTTCTGCCACATAAGTTGCACCTGATGCATTGGTAGTGGGCAACAGAACGATGATTTCTTCCCCTCCATATCGGCACACGATGTCCATATTATGTCTCAGCATAGAGGTAATGGCTCCGGAAATCTTAACTAGAACTTCATCTCCCTTTTGATGCCCATAATAATCGTTATATTTTTTAAAGAAATCTACATCTATCATAATAACCGAGAAGGGGCACTGTTTGCGATAATGCTCCTTAATAAGCTTGGGTAGGTAGGTATTTAAGTATCGTCGATTATAAAGTGATGTTAGAGGGTCTATATTGGCTTCCTTGTTGTTATATTTATACCGATCTATATAAATGGCTAAATATGCAATAGTCAAAATTATAGTAGGCAAAATAAAAATCAGCGTTAATGCTCTGCGAATATTCGTTACATGCTGCTCAAATCTTTCAAAATAGATATCCACCCCTAACATTCCTACAAATTTTTTTGTATCCGAATAGATAGGTACCAACCCGGTGAATGCATCCCCGTATTCATCTCTGGAAATCACCACGGAAACCGGCTTCATTTCTTCATAAGCTTTAATATCGTCGGGGCGCATATAGGAATAACGATTTTGATCCTTATAGTAATCCTCAATGCTTTCGGCCGCCATACGCTCTTCTGCATTGATAATAATATCGGTCAGCCACAAAAGGTCTAAAGGAGTTCCCACCGGTGCCTGATAAAAGTCTACCCCGCTTTCATCCACAAAATATTTTACTTCATTTTCCTCGAGCCAAACCATGATATATGCATATTTAAAATCTTCACTAAAATTAGAATCTATAAAAAGACGAGAAAATCTTTGGTTTGCCGGATGGTTCAAGATATCGCCAAACTCCATGGATTTCAACTCAGATACTTCTTCATCGGTGATTTGATAGCTTTGGGAAGCTATTTTAGCAACGTCAGCTGCTTTCGTGCTTAAAGTTTTGTAATATTCATCTGTAATCCAAGACGTTACTTGATTGACACTAACTATGCCTACCCCGATGTATAGTATGATACCGATAATAAATAAGCTATTTTTAATCCTGCTCTCCACTTTTTGCACCCTCTGCTTTGCCAATTGAAATTTCAATGTTTAATTCGTTAAGTTATTATATATATTTTTAATTTTATTTGCAATAGATTTTAGTTTATCTTTGTATATTTTTTATAAGTAATCTGTAAAATATCAATTTTTGCACTTTATTAAGTTTAGTAATAAATTTATTTACAAAATTAGTCAGGTATGATTCAGATTTTTATATTTAAAATAGATATATCTTAAAATGTATGAAAAAGGAAATTTATAAGAAAGGATAACAACCATGAAAAGCACAAAATATTTTATATTGCTCCATCTTTTAGTAGTTCTATTGTGTATTATGCAAGTTACTTCAAGTGTTTTCGCATCTTCTGAACCACCGGCAAAATTATCCGCTGACACCAACAAAGAAAGTTTATCTTATTTATATGGAGGAACTACTATTTCTTATATGAAAATATTGGATAGTACCAAAGGCAGTGTTAATACTGTCAATCCTGACTATTTTGATATCAAATCCGACGGAAGTCTGCTGATCACTCCTTCTGATAAGATAGACCCCGCATTTATCACCGAAATGCATAACAGGGGATTAAAAGTCATCCCATTTATCAGTAACCACTGGGACAGACCTCTAGGAATGACAGCATTAGATAATAGAAATGCCCTATCTACCCAAATAGCACAAATGATTGAAAAATATAATCTGGATGGTATCAACATCGATATTGAAAATGTTAATGAGCAATATCGACAACAATATACCGACTTTACCAGACTTTTGAGGGAAAAAATTCCTTCGCATAAGATTGTCTCCGTAGCCGTTGCCGCAAACCCTAAAGGGTGGACATTAGGTTGGCATGGATCCTATGATTATAAGGCTTTATCTCAATACTCTGATTATTTGATGATCATGGCTTATGACGAGTCTTATCACGGGGGACCTATAGGACCCGTATCCAGCAGTACCTTCTTTGATAGTTCAATTAAATACGCCTTAAATCAAGGAGTACCCGCTGATAAAATTGTTGCAGGAATGCCCTTTTTCGGTAGATACTGGAAAGACGGAGAAGCCGTAGGAGGTATCGGAGTTACCGCAAACGATGTGGAGTTTTTGAGAGCCAATTACGCCTCAACTTTTAAATATGATGAACCTACCCAATCGGCACATGTTGTAGTTACCATTAAACCCGAAGATCCCAAGCCTAAAATTTGGGGAGGACGAATTCTATCTGAAGGTACGTACCGTATCTGGTATGACAATACCACCGCAGTAAATTATAAGTTGAATGTAATTAAAAATTATAATTTAAAAGGCGCCGGAAGCTGGGCATTAGGACAGGAAGATACGGCAATTTGGGATTTTTATACCACAACATTAACTGGAGCAATTCAGCCACCACCGGCACCGGATCCTTCTCCATCACCTGAACCTGAACCCACACCGGAACCAACACCTGAGCCTTCGCCGGAACCTTCAACCCCCGGAAAAAAGCCTAGACCGGATAAGCCTTCTAAGCCTAAGCAAATGGCTTTAATGGATATTTTGGATAAAAAAGGGAATAAAAAAGTAACTGAAAAAACCATATTGACCAGAGGAGATGTGGCCATCTTATTAGCCGAGTACACCTATGTACCACCAGAGCCAAACGGAGAATCCTTCTCTGACATTAAAGACTTCGTGGGTAAAGGACAAGTAAATGCATTGAAAAAACGTGGAGTATTGGTTGGAAGTAACAATAAATTTAACCCAAATCAAAATATTACTCGTGCTGACTTAGCTATGATATTGGATAGGATATTAGTTCTTCCTGATACCATTGACTTCAATACTTTAAATAAAAAAGACGTTTCACGTTCTCATTATGCTTATTATAATATGTCAAAGCTTTACTATTTTGGTATCATGCAAGGACCAAGCAAGAATAGCTTTAGCCCTAAAGGTCAAGTGACTTTAGGTGATATGGCATTAATACTGGATGTTTTGGATCATTATCAATATCCTCTAAATCCTGATCGCCAATTAGAGCTTGTAGGAAATCAAATTATGGAGCCTAGATAGTATTATTAAAAATCAATCACAATAGAATGTTTAGCATACAATTTTGGAACAATAAAAAATCATTAAGAATATCACATGATTATTTCATTTATACTAAACCTTATTCAGAACCTTTTTTTTAGCGACATCGTAATAGATGTCGCTATTTTGCATACTTTTATAACTCTTTAGGTACCTCTAAGGTATATAAAGTACTCAAATGTTTAATCAGTCCTTTTAATCACATAATGTTTTTGCTAACTCAAGCTTTTTTAAAAGTAAGTTTTCCAATTTTGTAATCTGTGAAATGGTATGCTTTACTGAATCATTTACTTTCAAAATATCTTCCATACATAAAGAATGGTCTAGAGCTCTTTGTATTTTTTCGCCTTCAGCATGAATAATGCCCGAAAGAGCCACTTCGATTTTAGCCACTGAATCTATTAAACTGGATTTAAGATACTTACAATCAATTTCACAATTTGGCGAACAGTAGCACTCATCACAGCAGCAGCAATGGCAATTATAATCGCAACAATTACAGCAACCTGAGCAACAATGATCATACTTGCCCCAATTATAATCTATGATTTTGTCAAGAATCGTTTTAGTCGAATGATTTTCATCATCATCTTTATCTGAATTTTTTTCAAAATTTTCACTTGCCTCAAAATATTCATCCCCATCCCAGCCATCATTTGAATTAAAATCTTCCACGGTAGGAATAAAGGTATATGCATTAATCGGACTATTTGATAAATTGTTCAACATATCAAACAAACCTTTCTATAATTTAACTAATTGGATTTATAATAACGAAAATACATTGAATGAATTTTTAAAATCAAAATCCAATTAAAATTCTTCGTTATTATTTATTATATTCATTAGGTGAAGTTCTGTGAAATTTTAGTAACAAAATTCAAGTTTTACCTATATTATATAGTAGGCTAAATTTGCCTATATATAATATACTACGAGGGGAAAAAATACAATGTCAGTGCCAACCGTAAACTATACCACCGGTACCCTTAGTCAAGCAGTAGCAGATTTAATCGAGTCTGTGGCCATGGTGGAATCCGGGCTATCTCATATATTAAATGCCGAAGGTGAAAAAATTCAATTTTTTCTGGGAACAGAAGGCATAACTCCAGCTCAATTATTATCAGTGAATAGCTCTGTTCAGGCAATTGTAGCGGATATATCTGTTTTAGAGCAGGCATTAGCTGCCAAAGTTCAAGCGGCTGTTTCAATTCTTTAAAAGTTATTGCATATTGCAAATATAAAATCAGCATCAATTCTCTGTTGATGCTGATTTTAAGATATATGAAATTGAATATGTATCTGTCGAGTTTTAATCCTGCAAGATAGTTCCTTCTGTAGATATAGTTACCACATTCCACTGAATCAATTTTCCACAATTGTTTAAAGCTGTCTTTACTGCGTTTTCTATCCCCCCGCAGCATGGAACTTCCATTCGTGCAACTGTTACAGATTTAATATTGTTGGAAACCAATATCTCCGTGAGTTTTTGGCTGTAATCCCCTTCATCCAACTTAGGGCACCCGATAAGGGTTACTCTGTTTTTCATAAATTCATTGTGAAAATTTCCGTAGGCAAAGGCCGTACAATCTGCTGCAATCAAAAGATGTGCATTCTCAAAATATCTGGCATTGACGGGTACCAATTTTATTTGAACGGGCCATTGGTTCAATTGAGTGGATACCTGCTGGATGGGTAAATGCTTTAGGTTTGCTTTCACCGCTGCCTCGTTAAAAGCGGGAGCCTCTTTTTCCTCAAAGGAAATAGCTCCTGTAGGACAAACAGGCAAGCAATTTCCAAGCCCATCGCAATAATCCTCTCTCAAAAGTTTTGCCTTTCCATCCACCATGCCGATGGCTCCTTCATGGCAAGCCGTTGCACACAATCCACATCCATTACATAAATCTTCATTTATTTTAATAATTTTTCTGATCATTTTTTTACCTCCAAATTAAATGTTGAAAACTATCTTTTATATTTTTTATAAAGCATTTCGTTTGCATTTAAAGCATTTCGTTTGTAAATATTATCATTTAGATTTTTTATTTGGCTAAACTAAAATGGTTTTTTAGCCAAATGAATTATAAAAGTATTTGCCAATCAAATCAAAATTTTTTATAAAATACTCAAAATTAATTGATTTTATGATTGAATTATAATACAATGAGCAAAAGAATTCTGTTGTTTATGCAACATAAATTTATTTTTAAAAAAGATATTTCCTAATGTTAAAGCCGCCGTTTCCCATAAATATATTCAGATAAAAAAATTTTACAAAGGTTGACATTAATGAAAAAATATAATGAGATATTGAAAAATAGCCCTTTATTTTACAAAATAGACATGGATTCCTTTGAACAAATCTTGAGCTGTATTTCACCAAAAGTAATGTCATATAAAAAAGATGAGGTCATATTGTTGACGGGAAATAGAGTTGATTTTGTGGGGTTAATCCTAAGGGGTAGAGTTAAAATTGTCAAGGAGGATGTTGATGGAAATTCCAGTATTCTGGCAAACTTAACCAAATCTGAACTTTTTGCCGAAGTTTTTGCTTGTGCTGAAATTGACTGCAGCCCCGTTACCGTTGTTGCTACCGAGGATTGCGAAGTGCTATTTATGGATTATAGAAAAATCATTCACACCTGCTCTTCTTCCTGCCAATTCCATAGGGAGTTGGTGGAAAATATGTTAAAAGTGGTAGCCCGTAAAAACTTGCTGCTAAATGAAAAAATCGAGATCCTTTCCAAAAGAAGTACCCGTGAAAAGCTAAGAGCATTTTTAAATATGCAAAAAGGTGCTGCAAACAAATTTACAATCCCCTTCAACCGTGAGGAACTGGCCGATTATCTATGCGTTGATAGAAGTGCCATGTCCAAAGAGCTCTGCAAAATGCGAGATGAAGGGCTTTTACAGTTTAATCGAAATCGATTCGAAGTTTTATGGTAAATTCGTTTAAAGGTTGTAAAATTTTTCTATCCTGTTGCCTCTTATGTTAAAGAAAATCTACATCCATCTTAATCAATATATTCCATCAAATACCCGTAGCCCTCTTTTTCCATTTCATCATAGGGGATAAATCGAAGGGAAGCACTGTTGATACAGTATCTAAGACCGCCTTTATCCCTTGGTCCATCGGTAAAAACATGCCCCAAATGTGTTTTGTCTGATCTACTGCGCACTTCAACTCGAATCATGTTATGGCTTGTATCCTTATGCTCGGTAACCACTTCAGGTGTCATTGGTTTTGTAAAGCTAGGCCAACCACAGCCGGAATCGTATTTATCAGTAGAGGAAAACAGAGGTTCACCTGTCACCACGTCCACATAAATCCCCTTTTCATGATTGTCAAAGTATTCGTTTAAAAAGGGAGGCTCCGTATCATTTTCTTGTGTCACTCGGTATTGTATGTGAGAAAGTTTTTCCTTTAGCTCGGTTTTTGAAGGTTCAGGATAATTTTTAGATTTTATCAAACTAAACAATGCATTATCCTTTGCTGCAGTCACGTCAATATGACAATAACCCTTAGGATTTTTCCTAAGATAATCTTGATGATATTCCTCTGCCATGTAAAAATTGTCAAGGGGCAGTACCTCAGTTACAATAGGCAAATTGTGTTTTTGTTGCTCGTTTTTCACTATTTCTTCTATCACCGGCAAATCAGTTTCGTATATATAATAAATTCCTGTTCGGTATTGAGGACCAATGTCATTTCCCTGTCCGTCTGCCCTCCTAGGGTCTATAATGGTGAAAAAAGTCTCTAAAAGTACATGTAGCGGTAAAATCTTACTATCAAATTTTACCTGTACAGTTTCTGCATGACCGGTATTTTTACAGCAAACATCTTCATAGGAAGGATTTTCTGTGTTACCATTAGCGTAACCGGAGATTACATCCAAAACCCCCGGAATCCGTGACATATATTCTTCTACACCCCAGAAGCAACCACCTGCCAAGTATATAAAACGAATTGCTTCTGAACTATTGGTCAAATCATTTTTTTGCCCATCTCTGCTGTCAGAGGTGTGAAATGCTCCTTTAACGGGATTAATCTTATTTTGCATTGATGTTCTCCTTGTGCTTAGTATTTATTTCAATCCATCAATTTATTATGTACAAATCCAAAACATTTGATAAAATAAATTAAGAGTTGCCTGTTTAATGTAACATAAAAACAGAGTTCCCTTGGCGGTTAGTCACTCCTTTGACGGAGTGGTGTTTTTTTAACAGAAGGTATTATAAGGCAACAAAGTACAACTATGTCTCAGCTTCTTCAACACGCAACGCCCAATAATGCTCAAAATTATGAGGTATATGGGAATGCCGGGGAATACTGCTTGCAGAATAAATGCCCGCGGTCGGCAGCTTGGGAGGCGCGTTTGCCCTGTAAAAAAGCAGTAGCATTTTCAATCTACTGCAAAGTAAAAGTTATGGATTATTTCGAGCTAAAGATAAAATACTTTTAGCCTCTTCTTCAGATATTCCTCCAGAAGGACTAAACTTATCTTTTGTTTTTCCAGACATAATATCATGCTCTAACACATAGTTAATTTCATATTTCTGTTTATCTGAAACATCTGAATATTGATCAACATAACTTAAATTATCACTAAATGTTATATTAGTTAGATCAAAATGAAGCATAGTTGCAAAACAAGCCAATTCATAACGAGTTGCAATATTATTTAATTTTTCATCAGAATTATAATCGCTAAAGTTTCTTATAAGAGAAAATTCATTAAGATTAAAAGCATATGGATAGGCCCAATGCTCTCCATCTTTAGCCTTAGGCTCGGCATAGCCAATAAAATAAGCTTGATAAAAAAGCTGCAATAATTTACCTTTAGTAATGTTTCCGTTGGCATCTTGAGTAATCTTCTCTCCATTGCTTTCTTCAGGTTTGCTTGTTTCGATAGGCTTTCTTGTGTCCACAGGTTTGGTTGCCTCCCAAGGCTTGCTTGTATCAGCAGGTTTGGTCTCATCAACATAATCCTTTTTAGTATCTATTACAATAGTGTTGTTTTTACCATCCCATTCAATACCAACGTTAAAGGTACTTCCAAGGTCTCTTAACTTAAAGTAATTGTTTCCGTTTATTGTATATGCAGTTACGGAAACAAGGTTGTCGTCAAGATATATCTTTGATGTTGAGAGAGTTGCTGACTTCGCTTTTATTTCTGCGGAAATTGACATCTCTCCACCGGTGACAGTATAAGCTTTGTTGCTCATAAGATTGATTGCGTTTTTTGCGCCGTCCCAAGTAACCTCAAACTGCTTCTCCGTGCCGGATAGCACATAGGCAATATCACGCAATTTGAAATAATTGTTGCCGTTGATGGTGTATGCGTCAAAGGACTCGACCTCACCGTTCACCGTGACTTTAGATGCTGTTTTTGTAGCGGTCACATCAGCGGCAAGGGCGGTTGCAGGGATAAGGGAAAGAAGCAGAACTACTGCAAGCAAAAGTGAACTGAGATTTTTCATAAATACCTCCGAATAAATAATTGAAAACACTACTCATCTATTATATCGCACTGACCGCAAAATTCAATCAAACATTTGTAAGCTTTGTAAGCTTCAACACACTTCAATAAAGGTTACTTCCTCCCACCTTTAACATTTATCCATATTGTCAAAAGGGTGTGATAGCAAGAAAGAAAGAGAAAAAAAGGCTGTCTCAAAATCACCTATTGGCGATGATAATACAGCCTCAAAAGATCTATTAAATCTGCTCTAATACAAATCAAATATTAGATCTGCTCTAATATAATTTAAAATTATCTATTAAATCTTCTCTAATATAATTTAAAATTATCTATTAAATAACTTTTAAATCTACTCTAATTATTTTTCGTGTTATTTTTATGTCTTTCATTCTATTTTGCAACATTTTCTATTAAAACAGAAATTTTTAAAAACTCTTTCTCTATCGACGATAACCTCTACCACGGTAGTCCCTGTCTCCACCAGAATATCTTCCTCCGGATAAGACAAGGGGAAGAAGGGAAAGGATGGAATAAGGATATTCCGCATATGGGTAGGCATAAGGATAGGGATAAGGGTAAGGTGCAGGATAACTTGGATAAACATTTGGATATCCCGGATATGCAAATGGGTAGTACGGGGGATCGTCTTGATACTTTGCAATAATTGCAGAAAGAAGTAAAACTTTCACCATATCGGCAATAGTGGTCTCATTATATCCATATGGAAGTTGATTCATTACGGAGCTGTTTCTCATTACTTGATAAGTAAGTGCATTTAGTTGTTCATCGTTTAGGTCATGGTGCTGACCAAGAGAATCAACCGCATTGTCTATATAAGGCATTAAAACCCTGTAAACATCCGGGTACATTTTAGAAATTTTCATCTCATAATCCGCCGGATTATTTGTGGGCTGTTGTAAAAAATTGGTTGCCATTTAAGGTTACCTCCAAGGTTTATATTTTTTACCATATAATATGATGAAGCTTAGGAATCTGTTCAATTGGGATTGTAAAATAATAAGCTTATAAATTCAAAGATGTTTTATTTTTAATAAATTTTGGATTTTGAAAATGCATTAATGCTGTGTGGTTGATATAGATACGTTTAATCTTTGCAAAATCCATATAAAGCAAAGTTTCTCCTTCCCAACTGTTTTCACTGCCAGATAGCCTGAGACGAAAAGCTTTGTTGAAGGAATAATCTATTTTCTTCTACCCTATCGGATTTCTTATCAACAACGTAAGCATGTAGTCAATGGACATAACTCCTATAATGATGCCGCATATAGCGGTGAATACTTTGGAGTTTATTTTAAGCTCTGCCTGTCGTACAAGAGGTTCTAAGAGATATACCAGGAAAATCGCCATAATTGCAAAGGAAAGAACGGAACGGAGGCATACAAAACCGTCTAAATCCATAAACAATCCCGTATAATCCCACCATCTCTTGTCCCAAACCTTTAACATTACATAACCCGTCGCATATTCTAGTACCCCTGAAATGAAAATAGTTCCCACAAAAATTACAACAGGGTGCGCCTTAAATCTCTTTAAAAAAAGAAGTATAAAGATCGAACCAAAACCATAAACAGGTAGATATGGGCCATACATAAATCCCCTTTTCTCTATTATGCCTTCAGTTACAAAATAAAATATTTCTTCATAGATCCAACCCGTAACACATCCTAGAAAGAATACCACTATGTAAATTTTAACGGTAGAGAATCTACTTACACTTTTTTCGTTTTGATTGATATCTTTTAAATAATTGAGAAGTTTAGTCATAATAATTTAACCTCATTTAATTTTATTTCTTAATACATTTTACAGAACAAGTAAATCATTAGCAAGGAATAAATTTGGTAAAAATATTACACTCCGAGAGAATTAATAAAAAGGGCAGATAACTCGTTATCCACCCAACTTTCATATTTGACTTAGGATTATTAACCCAACGCAATTGCTAATCTAATGCAATTTTTAAACATGCCTTCAAGCATTCCTTTGAAAAGACAGCCTTGCATTGCCCCATATGGGCATCCTCAGGATACACCAGTGCAAAATCCCCTGCCTGTAGCAAAACCGTAGTTTCAAGATCCTTGACAAACAGAAAATCGTCGTCCTCAGGATCATATTCAGTAACAGGCTCGCCCACACGAGAAACTGGAGTATAATAAAAGTACTCGTTTCCTTCAATAATACAGTGTATATCAATGTATTTTACGTGCTTTTCAAAGTAGCAATCATCACTGCTAGGAACACGAGTGTTATAGCGTTGCACAAGAACAACCAACTTATCGCCGTCGATCTGATGGCGTCCAGTCTCCATTTTAGATACGTCATTGCTTTTCAACCATTCAAAAGCTTGTTTAATTCGTTCCCCCATAGGGTAATATCTCTCACAGTTTTCTATAGTACCAACAATCATTTTGCTTCTCCTTTATTTTTGAACATTTATTTTGTTTTAGATAAAAAAGTTCTTTTATTTCTTCAAACCTGACTGGATTGCTTCCAAATACTCTCCCCCAATTTTTGATGTAATGGAATCATATACGCCTGTAGTCATTTCACGCATCTGATTAATAACATCATCGGATAAATCAATTATGGTCATACCTTTACTAACAAGCTCATCACGCAGTTCAAGGTTTGCTTTTTCCATCCGGTCATTAGTAATGGAAGCAGCCTTCCAAGCAGCTTCATCAACAATGGCTTGCTGTTCTGGGCTAAGGGAATCGTAAACCTTAGGGCTAAACATCAGAACGTTGACCATGAGAATATGGTCTGTGTTGATTATGTAATCCTGAGTTTCATATAATGTACCATTTAACACAACCTCATACCCATTTTCCTGTGCATCCACAACACCCTGCTGCAAGGAAAGATATACTTCCGACCATGCAAGAGGAGTAGGAGAGGCTCCCAAGGCTTTCCAATAAGCCATATGATTGGGGTTTTCTAATGTACGAATTTTAATTCCTTTGAAGTCTTGGACTGAGTTAACAGCCTTATTGCTGCTCATCTCACGGAAGGATGCACCTTGGGCAAAGCTTAATACTTTAAGATTCTCCTTCTCTGCAGCTGCTTGAATCAATCCAAAAAATTCCCCGGACAATGCCCCATGAATTTCGTCCTTTGTATACCCCGAAAACAGATTGGGGTAATCGAATGCTGCAAACTCTGGAACAAAAGTTACAACCGCACTTGGCTGAAGGGTTACAGCCGCAACCTCACCACTGAGAAGACTTTCCGTTGTGTCCACATCTCCTCCGAGCTGACCGTCAGGGTAAATTGTAACAGTTAGAGATCCATTACTCATTTCTTCAACCGTTTTTTTGAATTCTTCCAAATAATATAATTCTGATGCACCTGTCATACCCGTTGTTGCACAAACCAATTCAATTGCTTCTTCTTCAGTACTATCCGCCCCAGGGGAAGAGCTATTGCCACATCCCACAAATAATACGGTGATCATCATAAGAGTTAGCACTACACTGATAAATTTCTTTTTCGTGTTCATAATAAACCTCCACTTTTAAAAAATTAGATTTTGTTATTTTGATTTTTAATTAATTAAAAACAAACTTAACTCGGGTATGAACGTAATCAGCATCCACACTACAATCAAAACCACAACAAAAGGAATTGATGGCCTATACAGTGCTGTTGGCGGCAGTTTTACGTATGGTGCTGACACAAATAAATTCAACCCAAAGGGTGGTGTTACAAAACCAATTGCCATGCCTACAGTTAGAATGATGCCGAAATGGACCGGGTCAACGCCCAACTCTACCAGAGTAGGTAAAAGCATTGGAGCTAAAATAACCTGAGCAGGAGCGCAATCCATCAACATTCCCATGATGAAGATGATGCCGCAAAACATTAGTAACACTCCTACTTTGGAAGAAAAGTTTTCCATAATAAATTCATTTAACAAAGTAGGAACCTTCAGCATAGCTAGCACCTGTCCAAAGGCTGTAGCAATGGCCAAAATCAGGCAAATCGGTGCACAAGAGGTCACCGCATTCCTTAAAACCGGAATGATATCCTTATATGACATAGTTTTGTAAGCGAACAGGGCAACGACTAATGCATAAAATACAGAGATAACTGCAGCTTCAGTAGGTGTAGCAATACCTGAATATATACTGCCTAAAATTATGACCGGGGTAAGTAGCGCCCAGAAGCTATCCAAGCATACCCGCCCAAACCCACGTTTTCTCAGTTCTGCATAATTTTCCTCAATTTTCTCCTTGTCTTCACCTCCTTTTATTTTACAATAAAGATAAACATAGATCATAATGCAAAGGGCAATGGTACAGCCGGGAAGGATTCCGGCAATAAACAAGTTGCCTATAGATGTTCCTGTGACTAAGCCATATACCACAAAGTTTGCACTTGGAGGAATGATGATGCCAAGCCCCCCTGCAGTGGCCACGATGGAGCAGCTCCACGCCTTGTCATATCCTAATCTGAGCAGTAAAGGTAATGTCATGCTGGCGACCGCTGCTGTAGCTGCAGGTCCGGAACCGCAGACGGTGCCGAAGAATAAGCAGGTAAGCACAACTGCGCAGGGAATTCCTCCCGTTTTATTACCTGCTATGTAGGCGAATACATCAAACAATCTCTTTGAAATTCCGCCGGAAGTCATTAACGCTCCCGATAGCATAAATAAAGGAACTGCTAAGATAGGAGTGCTGTCTGCTCCGCTGAAGATGGCGCGAACTATATATTCTCCGCTGGCCGGGAAGGACGGGTTAAGTAAAGTTGGTATAATTGTTGCAATACCTGAAGATATTGCCAGAGGAATTCCTAACAAAAGGAAGATAATAAAAATCCATAATAAGATAGCTATCATATTGTATCACCCCCCATTATATCAGACTTATCTATTGCTGCCTTCATTCCTGCTGATTTAATAGGCTTTTTAAAATATTCTTTACGATTTACAAACAGCTTTTGGATTCCTCGCAGGGCACCGAGAGAAAATCCAATTAGGCAGGAGGAATACATGATATACATAGGGATCTGCAAAGCGGCGCTTTGACGCATTGTGCCATACAAATTGACGACTACTAAATAAGAATAGTATGTCATATAAGAATAAAAGGCTGTGATTATAATTTGGTTAAAGATTTTAAGAATTCCTTTTGGAATCCGTGGAAGATGTTCAATAATAATATCAACGCGTAACTCATTGTCTTTTAGGATACAGAATCCGGCACTGAGGAACACAATCCAAATATAGCAATAACGGCTAAGCTCCTCTGCCCAGGAAATAGCGTTGCCAAAGACATATCGCATAATGATTTGGGCAAATAATACAACTGAGATAATTGCCAGAAGAATACAGCATATATATTCTTCCAAGTGCTCATTCAACCATTTTAAGGCCTTCATTTCACCCTCCAAATTCAACTTAATACAATGCAACATCCCATTACGAGTACATTTTTCTCCTCGCAATCCCGCTGTCTAAGGTTGAATTTACCAAATGGATCCTTTGGTTTTACCCTTATTTGTCGGGGGATGGCAATTTTATTACAGTCCCTCTTTCCACCAATTTGGTGGGTACATCAATTCGCATGCCCGTTAAAATCTGCTCATTGATCAGCCCCATCAAACTATATACTACAACCTGTGCCATTCGCTCCACCTGAGTATCAATGGTAGTGAGAGTTGGCTCAGTAAATTTCAAAGAATCTAAATTGTCAAACCCAATAACACTAATATCCTGTGGCACTCTAAGGTTCAAATCTCGTAAGGCTCTGATTGCTCCGAGAGCCATGGCGTCATTAAAAGAGAAAATGGCTGTAGGTCGTTTGTCCTCTTCTATAGCAGTGATGTCTCGGACTGCTTGAACTCCACTGCTGTATTCCCAATCACCTTGACAAATAACGGCGTCATCCATGGAAAGACCGTATTCGGCAAGGGCTTTCTGACATCCAATCATGCGTTCCTTGGCTGTAATATATCCGGAGGGAGCACTGATGATGCCAATTCTTCTATGGTTGTTTTCCAACAGGTGGTTTATGGCCATATAACCACCTTCTATATTGTTTCCCAAAACACAGGTGAACTCATTATCAAATCGATTTACAAGGATGCTTGGGAGATTGATACGCTTTGCACAATCTAACATTCGCTGATCAACCTCGGTGAGAAAAATTGCTCCTCTAATACTATGATTGTTGATAAAATCCAACATTTCCTGCTCATCTTCCAAAGTGGCATAAATAATGCTATAATCGTGAGCCTTTAAAAATATTTCAAGATGGAATAATAGCTCTGAATAAAATGACTGTACAATTCGTTCAGCCATTTTATTAGATTTTGGCATAAAGAATCCTATTATATCGCTTTTTTTTGAAGATAGCGAATTGTAGTCCTCCTCTACACCGACACCATAGATAACCTTAGTACCTACACCGGCTTTTTTTATTACCAAGTGATCATCCACCAACATGCTAAGGGCAATGCGTACAGTAGTACGGTTTACCTTGAATCGATCTCCGATTTCACGCTCTGAAGGCAGTAGATCGTTATATTTGTAGTGATTTTGCAATATTTCTTCTTTTAATGTGTCATAGACCTCTCTGTAGAAAAATTTTTCTTTTCTCTTTGCCATTTTAAATACCTACCATTTAATAAATATTTACCGGCATATTACATCGCGCTCTGTATCATTTCCTTTAAAACTATAGGTTCTACCTTTCGCGGATTGTTTTTTATATGTCCCATAGAATCCTGTATGGTTTCAATCGCTAATTTCAAGTCAACCTGTTCAGGGGATATGTATTCAGAAAGCCTTTTTGGCGCCCTTATTCTTGTTGCCAACTCTTCCACTTTCTTCATACCTTCCTCAACAGCCATCTCATCAGACATCGCTTCCGTATTTACGCCTAGTATCCTTGAAATTGTAACATACTTATATAAAGAATGGAACATGTTTGTTTTTATGGACGGCACGAGAAATATAGAGCAAGCGTCTCCGTGAGGAATATTATATAACACACCCAATGGCTGCCCCACAATATGAGCAAGACCCGTACCAGCTCCAATGGCACAGCCAGCAAGATAGCTACCCAAAAGCATCATTTCTCTTGCTTGGAGGTCTTCAGGATGATTATAGGCTTTTTCAATGTTTTCGATTAATAATCTCAATGCCTCTAGGGAGTACATCTCAGTAATTGGGTTTGCGTTTAAAGATACGTAAGATTCAATAGCGTGAGTAATAGCATCCATACCGGTAGCCACAGTAACCTTACGAGGCAGTCCTACGCAACTCGATGGATCTAAGATAACAATTTCAGCAATCATAGATGTATGATATATTGCTTTTTTCCAATTATTATTATTGTTGATAATCACGCTTACCTTGGTAGCTTCTGCACCTGTACCTGCCGTGGTTGGAATTGTTATAAACAATGGGCAAGGCTTTGTTACTTCACGCCCCTCCATTTGATATTCTACAACTTTCCCACCGTTGGAGCTAAGCATGGCAATGGCTTTTGCAGCGTCAATCACGCTTCCGCCACCGATTGCCACAACACATTGGCACTCATTTTTTATATAGCAGTCTGCTCCCTCATCAATTACATTCAGGTCAGGTTCACTAACTACTTTGTCATAAATAGAGGCACCTATGCCACTTTCCTCCAGTAGCTTGATAGTTCGTACAACAATGTCTGCTTGACTGTCGTAAACTACTAAAAAAGCTTTTTTCACAGTATACCATTTAAGGTTAGGTATCAATTCAATTAATGCATTTTCGCCACAAAGGATCTTGCGGTTATTTACAACTTCATACATTAAATATTCTCCATTTCAATTTTTAATACACATATACAACATGTTTGTATTTTTATTATAGCATTAATTTATTAATTGTCAAGAAAAATATTTAAAAATAAAGTTTTTTCTTTGATTATTGACAGATTACTTCGATTTTATTATAATCAAAATAACCGATATGTTTTATACATGTATTATTTTTTTAGGAGGAAGTAAATATGCAAGATTCAACAATGAAAGGTCTTTATTCCCATAAGGTAGTTGCCATCATGCGTGGCGTTTCATCCCTTCAGGCTCCCCAGGTCGCAAAAGCTCTTTTGGAAGGCGGTATCTGTTGTCTGGAAGTTACCTTTTCACAGGGTGGTGATTTATCAGACACTCTGCGCGCTTTAGAATCAATTCGCTCTGCGATGGGAGATAAAATTCTTCTGGGTGCAGGTACGGTAATGACCACAGATCAAGTTCGGGATGCAGCTTCTGCCGGTGCAACATACATAATTTCTCCCAATGTATCCGAAGCTGTAATTGCTGCCACAAAAGAGTTGGGGCTCGTTTCAATTCCCGGCGCCATGACGCCTAGTGAGGTGGTTACCGCAAAAGAGCACGGCGCAGACATCGTTAAGCTTTTTCCCGCAGGATTGTTGGGTCCGGCTTATACCAAAGCCTTACTTGGTCCACTCTCCCACATTCCGGTTATGGCAGTAGGCGGTATCACACCGGAAAACACAAATGAATTTCTGAAGGCAGGTGCCGTAGGCGTTGGAGTTGGCGGAAACCTTATAGACACCAAATTGGTTTCTCAGGGTAAATTCAACGAAATTACAGCGTTAGCCAAGCAATACAAGATTCTTTAGGGGGATGCAATGTATTACGTACACTTTGACTCCGGCACAACCAATTCTCGAATTTACCTATTAAACGAAAAACTTGAGGTGGTTGCCGAAGGAAAAAAATCTATAGGGTCAAAAGATTCTGCTTTGGAAGGATGTAATCTTGTTTTAATAGATGCTCTGAAGGATCTTTACGACACTGCACTGAAGCAGGCAGGAATTGAAGATGCTCAGGTAAAAGGAATCTATGCATCCGGAATGGTTACTTCTCCCTATGGCTTAGAGGAGGTACCACATCTTTTAACACCGCTCCCCCTCTCTACCATAGCGGAAAACATTCACATTCACAGGGAAACTCACCGCTTTGGTCGCGACATTTACTTGATCAAAGGCGTTCGTACCGGCGAAGCTCTATCTGACATCAATCAGGATAATATTCAGTTTGTAAACAATATGCGAGGAGAGGAAATTGAAATTTTAGGTATTTGGAGTTCCATTTCAA
>CAYWVS010000006.1:0-37039 GCA_964461765.1 uncultured Anaerovorax sp. | reverse complement strand
AACAATATGCGAGGAGAGGAAATTGAAATTTTAGGTATTTGGAGTTCCATTTCAAGCGACGTTAACAGCGACCCATGCATAGTAATCAATCCTGGTTCCCACACTCACAGCTCATATATTGAAAAATGTATCTTAAAGGATATTTATTCAACCTTCTCAGGAGAACTGTACCACGCTATCACCACCGGTACAATTATAGCCGGTGCAATAGACAATCTGGCCTCACCGGATTTTGATGCTGCCTATAATGGATATCTTGCTTTAGAGGAAAACGGATTTAACAGAGCCCTCTATATTTGTCACGCCCAAAGACTTTTTGAAGTGGGTTCCTCCTCCAGTCGTCAATCCTTTCTGGAAGGGGTATTAATGGGAAGCATGGTCTCCGGAATCCGTAACTTGTGCAATGGTAAGTGGAAAGGAGCAAAAAAAATCTTTGTGGCAGAAAGCGGCGATGTATCAAAGTTTCTCGTTTATCTGCTAAAAAAGGTTCTTTCCAATCTTGAGGTTTTAGAATTACCTCCAGAAAACTCCGGAAGCTTCGTCCTTTCAGGTTTTCGCGAGATATTGGGTAGAAATGCCACCGGATAAGATAAATAAAAATATTGATGTATCAGCATAATGTAAAAAAAAATTACTTTTAATTCTATATTAAAAAAGTAATGATTTATATAATTATTACTTTTTAATATTTGCTATTTAACCTTTTTATCTTAAATTAAAAAAAATTTACGCCCTAGGAGGAGTTCATCTAAGTAGGGCGTAAAAAATTAAGTAAAAATCAATTTTATATTTTTACTTCATATTGTAAGGGCTTGCCGGAGAACAAGCTCACCACATTCTGAGCACACACAAGGCTTACCTTATTAATAGCTTCCTTGGAATACATGCCAATGTGAGATGTAACAATCACATTTTCCAACCCCAATAAAGGTTGATTCCGCATGTCATCTTCATGCTCCAGTACATCTAATGCAGCCCCGGCTAATTGACCCGCCAGGATTTCTTGCCGTAAAGCCTCCTCATCAACGATACCTCCCCGAGAAGTGTTAATGAGATAGGAGCCTGTTTTCATAGTTTTCATCTCCGCTTTTCCAATTAGACCACGAGTTGATTCATTCAGCGGTAGATGTAAGGAAACAAAATCCGATAAGGTTAAAACCTCTTTCATATTGCAAAGCTTCACATTGGATAAATCCTCCGGTACCCGAGTTACATAAGGATCGTAGGCTAAAACATTCATAGAAAATCCCTTTGCTCTCTTGGCCACATTTTGGGCGATAGCTCCAAACCCCAACAAGCCTATTGTTTTTCCAAATACATCCACCCCCACCAGAGGCTTCCAAACTCCTGATTGCACTTGATTAGCGGAAGTAATTATTTTCCTTCCCAAGCATAGCATCAGCCCCATGGTTAAATCCGCTACTGCATCGGAATTGGTTCCCGGCACGTTGGTAACCGAAATGCCTAACCTTGTTGCCTCTTCAATGGGAATATTGTCTAACCCAGCACCATGCTTGCAAATAATTTTTAATTTTTTTGCCTTTTGCATATCTTCCTGTTCAAAACGGTGAGCGCCGATAATCAAAGCATCACAACCCTCAACCTTCTCGGCAAACTCTTGCCGGTCATTCCCATTGTCTATACGGATAAGTTCAAATCCGGCTTTTTCAAGTATGCCCACAGGTTCATGGTCGATTTGACCAAAGGAGCGGGAAGTAATTAATACCTTATACATTTCTACCTCCAAAACATTTTTAAAGGGGCAAGCCTCAATAGTTAAATTTAATGTAACATTCAAGTAAATTGCTTAACTGTATTTTGTTATTTTAAAAGGTAAATTTAACGTAACAATGCAATTAAACTTACTCATCCATTTTTATATTCTAAATTAATATAATTTTAGTGAATTTAAAATCACATTTCTTATTAATAGATTAATAAATGATGTATTTAAAAATAGCTTGAACCCTTTTAATTAGACTAATATCGCAACTCTTTGTTTACCACATTTTTTAACGGAGCGCCGGTAGCGTAAGCTTCCAGATTGTCTATGAAAATCTGCACTGCTGCATCAATATTCATATCGCTCACAAGCCCACCAGCTGAGTGAGGTGTTACTATGAGGTTAGGTATACTCCATAAGCAGCTATCCGGTGGTAATGGTTCCGGATGAGCAACATCAGTGGAAACGCCTGCCAAGTGGCCTTCTCGCAAAGCATCGCATACAGCATCCTGATCCCAAACAGTTGATCTTGCTACATTGATAATATAGGAACCTTTTTTCAAAGAAAAAATGCGGTCACGGTTAAAGATATTTTCAGTGGAAGGAACTCCAGGTAAGCATAGGATTGTGACATCCGCACCATCGAGGGCCTTGTCCATTTCTTCTGTGGTATACAAAGCTTCAAGATAATCCGGTTTTTCCCCCGGTGTACGTTTTACGGCACGTACAACAGCACCAAGAGCGTAGAGTCGCATGGCAATATTTTTTCCTAAATCTCCAAATCCAACAATTGCCACCTTGGAGTCCTTAATCATCTTAACGCGACCTTCTATTTGCCATTTTCCTGATTTTTGATTTTCAAAGTATGCCATACAGTGCTTATAGAGCATCAACAGTTGTGTAAGTACGTGCTCCGCAATAGTTTCACCGTAGGCACCGGCGGCATTGGTGAACAAAACGTGCTCAGGCAGATACCCGGGTTTCAGTTGCTCCTCAATTCCATCCGCATCAGACTGAAGCCATTTAAGAGCCTTAAACCCTTTAACCAAAGGGGGGTCCGGATATCCAAAAATGATTTCACAACCTTGATACCAATCTTCAGACACTGCTTTTCCGGGCTCAGCCGCCCAAGCATCCTGTCCAAATTTTACATCATATCCGTATTTTTCTGCCATTTCTTTGATGGGGCCAACATGCCGTTCTGCCACACCCGGGTAAGATACACCTATCATAGTTCTGGGCATAATGATTCCTCCAGTTTTTACATCTTGTTTTAAACATGTATTAATAATTTTTAAATTTAAACTTATTATAAGGGTAATTTGATATGAATTCAAGATAAATCGTAAACTTTTTTATAAAAAATTTTATTTTTTTACTACATGTGTTATTTTTAAAAACGAATTAACTTTTCTTAAACCTACTGGGATATAAAGCTTTAATCTTCTTTATTGGTCATTAGAGTATAAACTAAAGTAAAATTAATCAAAGAATAGGAATGGAAGAAAAAGGGAAGAAAGTTAAAAGTAAAATTAAGAAAGAAAAGAAAAGAAAAGAAAACACATAAAACATGGTAAGAAAAGAAAAAATGTAATTTTATTTTTATATAATTTATTGTTTTATAGTTAACAGCTTAACTATTTTTTATTAATAATATGGATCTATTAAAATACTTTAATAAAAATCATTCGGTCAGACATCTTAACCATTTTTCTAAAATTTATACCTCTTCAACTCTGAAAACATCTTCTGCCGCTTCTCTTCTAAGGCTTCTCCCGTTTCCGCTTCATTGATAAAAGTCCCTACTTGAATCCGACTGTGGGGCGGACATCCGTCTGCAATTCCTTCATCTGCACCAAAAATTCCGGTATGCAGCTGCAACATTCCCCCTTCAGCCATAATGTGTTCTCCCTTCGAGAAGATTTGACCATTCTGAAATAAAAAGTGTTCATAAGACACAAAGTTTGACTTCAGATGTTGTCTCTCTCGGCGAAACTCTCCATAAACAAATAGGTCACGCAGCTCTTCCACGAAGTTGAAACCGGTAGCATGATATACTACCGTTGGAGTTTGGCTGGGAATTCTGGCATCAATTTCCAAAAGCTTAAAGGTGCCATTGTGGTCGATTACCTCTAAATCCATAATTCCCGTCAGCTTTATTTCCTCGGCAATGGTCACGGCCATTTGATCAAAATCATGCTTTTGTTGAGGAGTGATATGGCAGGGTGCCGTCACCCTTTTGCAGTCAAACACTTCATCCATATGTATTTCCGTAACCTCATAGGTGCGGTAGCATCCCGGTTTTCCAATGATTTCAATGGAATAAGAAGGCCCTGTAAGATATTCTTGCGCCACCCAATGTTCCATTTGCTTTCCTTGGAAAAATTGGTTTATGTCCTCCTTTTTATCAAAAAAAGAAACCGAGGAGCTGCCGCTCCCTTCAGAAGGCTTAACGATATAAGGAGGCAAGCAATCCGGATAATAGGCAGGAGCAGGTAATTTGAGTTTACGAAATAATTGGTCAGATAAAATTTTAGAGGAAGAAATTGCGTAGGCTTTTTCATCAAAAGCCAAAGGAACTGATAGATGTTTAGACAATTTAGTCAATGCATTGAGTACTGAAAGATTTTCCATAGCAGGCAGTATAAAAGAAGTTTTTTTCAATGCTTCCATTAGCTCCTCATCCGGGTTCAGAAGATCGGCACAGATAAATTTGTGACACAAACCACGAGCCGGAATTTGAGGATCTATATCTACCAAGGTAACTTCCATTCCGGCCTTTAATGCCAAATAAGCCGCCTCTGTTCCCTGTAATTTACCACCCACAATAACCACTGTATCATTTTTTATTGAATTAGGCTCCATGGCGTCACCCCAATTTCTCTATGTAATCTATATACTCTGTGGCAGAGGCTGCCTCTAAGCCAATTTCATTTAATATGGTCACTGCTTCCTTAACAGTGCGCCCCCCCTCATCTACATCCATGCTGTTTTGTGCCACCCCTGCAAAGCCTGATAGAGGAGGTATAATGGAAGTCACCACATTGGCTCCTGCCAAAATCCTGGATTTTAATCCGGCGATTCCATCCACATCTAAGGATGCTGGGATCAGTGCGTAGGGATATAATAGTCTCAACAGTGAGATGATCTTTAATTCTAATTTCCGATTGGGAGTGGGAACATGCTCCATGGGAATGCCATCCTGAGGAACAAAGCTCATTACCCTCACCTGAGAGGCGCCGATTCTTCCCATTTCCAGTAAGGAGTCTGCAATATCTGACAGGGACTCTCCGGTACCTGCTAAGATTCCTTCCTCAATTAACATACCCCTTTGCTTAGCGTAAAGCTTGCAGTTCATACGTTCATCGTAGTCTTGATCTATTCTCAGTTTTTGAAAAAGCTGCCGATTGTGGGTCTCTTGGTACAGTGCAAACCAGTCAGCACCGGCAAGAGCTAACCTTTCTGTGATTTCCGGAGGTACAACCCCTGCTGAAATCATAACAGGTAGTCCTGTTTTAGCCTTTATTTCAGCTATAATTTCTGCTATCTCATGAAACTGTTCCTCGTGGTATTGCATATCCTCCCCCATGGTCAAGTCGATCAAGTGAACCCCTGAGATTGCTAAAGCGCTAACCGTCTCTAAGATCTCTTCTTTGCTTTTTCTATAACGCTTTATGGGATTGGACTTGCGATAGTAGCAGAACCGACAGTCATTTCTACAAAAGGTGGAAAAGTAGACAAATCCATAAAGAAATATTCTCTCATGAAATATCTTTTGACGAGTACGCTGAGCCGCTTTATAGAGCTGCTCCAATTTTAAATCCTCTTCACATTCCAGAATTTTTATTAGGCAGTCTTTAAGGATCTTCCGATTTTCATCTGAATCATCTAAATTCCTCATTAGTGGTACATCCTTTTTGCCCTTTGAATTATCATTAAAAGGGTCATGGGAATCCCCTTTATAATTTCCCTTAACTTTTGTGATATTTTCTATGGTCTCAATCAATTGCAAAATGTCCATCTTTTTCTCTCTTTACTTTAAATAATGTAGAACAGTTTTAAAAAGGCATTTCAAAAAATATAAACTAAATTCATTTATTAGGTTTGTTTTGTTTTTAATTAAAATTTTAATTCTGATTTCCTTAATGAAATTATTTTAGTTTATGGCGAGGAGCCCGAGAGTCTCACTCGGCTGCATAGATTTAGAGTCTATGCGATCCATACGATCCGCCCCCCATATAGTGACCTGCTTTTCTTACAAGCAGATCCTTTTATTAAAAGGCCATGGCTTTCATATATTCATCTTGGAATTCCTGAGAATAGGATAATTCCACATGTTCTACCAAGCCCGGGATAGCTTTTACCATTTCTTCCTTTTCCTTACTCATCAGTACCATGCTAGTGCCGGCTCCCGCAGAATTTCCTACAGATTCTATGAGTTCCGGATTTACTGATGGAAGCAACCCAATGGTTATAGCACTTTCCTTGTTGATAAAATTCCCAAAGGCTCCTGCGATAATCAGTTTTTCAACTTCTTCTACACTGCTATCCAACTCTTTCAGTAACACCCTGATTCCTGCATGGATTGCACCTTTTGCCAACTGTACCTCTCGAATGTCCTTCTGGGTTAAGACGATATCTTCTCCCTCTTCTTTAAATACCAACACAAATTCCTTTACGTTATCCCGAATTCGAAGTCTGTTTAAAATATTATCCGGCAATCCCGAATTCTCTAAATCAGATTTCATAAGTAATTTTCCAGTTTGATTGATTATTTTACTCTTAACAAGCTCCCCGATTATATTGATTAGTCCTGAACCGCAAATCCCTACAGGTTCAAAGTTTTCAATGGTCTTAAAGTAAAAGTCATCCCGAATTTCTGCCCTCTCTATGGCTCCGGCTGCTGCCCTCATTCCTTGATAAATGGAGGCGCCTTCAAATGCAGGTCCCGCAGCAGTGGAACAAGCCAATGCTTTTCCATCTTTGGTTACAACAATTTCTCCGTTGGTACCGATGTCGATAAAGACTGTTACACCCTCTGACTGCAAAATATCCGTGGCAATGATTCCCGCGGTAATATCGCCTCCTACATGACCGGCAATATTGGGAAGTAAGGTTACGGTGGCTTGGTTCAAGCTTTTCACCCCTAATTCTTCCGCTGTAAACTTCTTCATTCCTTCATAGGCAGGCTCAAAGGGAGCCAATGCCAAGGACATGGGGTCGTATCCGGCGAAAATATGTGACATGGTGGTATTTCCATCCACAGTGATCCTTTGTATTTGCTCCGGTGATATAGAATTTTTGCCAACAAATCCCTCAATCATATTGTCCAAAGAGCTTAAAACTTTCTTTTGAAGGAAACCAATCTTTTCCGGGTCTTTTCCGCAATATTGAATTCGTGAAATGACATCAGAGCCAAATTCATTTTGAGTATTGGTAAGAGCCATGGTGTCTATCATTTCAGACTTTTCCAAATCCCAAAGAATTCCCACCAAGGTTGTAGTCCCTATGTCAAAGGCAATGCCGTAACCCTTCTGTCCATCATCCCCTTGAAATCCTTCAGGGATACGAAGAAGTTCTGTTTTACGACGATTCATCTCTTTTAATAAGTGGGCACCTTTGCATTTGCCACAAGTTTCGCACACTCCGGTGCATCTATTTGCTTTCATTTCACGTTTTCTCCTGTTTTGCCATTAAAAAAATTACAATGATTAACCTACGAATCGGGTATTCCTCACAGTGCAAAGCTTGCAGCTGGTAACATTTCCCAGACAATCCTTACATTCGTTTCCCGGGGCTTCAAATTCCTTGCTTACCGCTAAATAAATTCCGGCACAGGATTTGACGGGAACCATGATGGCGCCGTTTCTCAGCTCCACCCCTATCTTGGAACCATCCACCTTTTGAAACAAATTAGCCATTTGAGCCGTTTCCATACCATAAAATCCAGGTCCAAAAGAGTCACTGATGCTCAGTTCTTCCCCTGGAAAGACTTGACTGCACAATTTCTTCAGCTTTTTCTCCAAAAGAATTCTTCCGATATCCACATAGGCAGTACCCCAAAGGTCTGCGTACAATTGCTCTATTATAGGGCGTTGATCCAAGTAAAAGTCCCCCGCCGTAATTACATAGAGGAATCCTCCTTGAATATGGTTGGTATCCATCAACTCAAATGCATTGCATTGAAAGTCCGTTTCCCCAAGGCGTAGCACTTTGGAGTGCAGTTCAAAATTTTGAAAAGGAACCACCACTGCCTTAAGATTCAGCTTTTCTACTATTTCCCTTTTTATGCTTTGAGCCTCATCTCTCATTTTATCAAACTTAACACCTTCCCGCTGCAATCCACTGATCTTTAAGAAGTGATTCGTTACTTCAGGTTCTGTTTCGTCTCTTTCCATCGAAAGAATATATTCATCCATGCTTTCTGTCTCCAAATTATGTTATCAAATAAAAAATTAAGATGTTTTGATTTTATGTAATAATTAACGTTTTTTCAATGCCTTACTGCAAAATTCCTTACAACTGCAGTATTCCTTTTAGTTCCGTATTGTCGATTGCCTTTGTAATGGTGCTGATTATTTTAATTCCCACAGAGGAGATTAAAACGATTTCATTAGTTTTAATCTCTTGTTCCCAAGGTTCAATATGGATGTTTTTCCCTACGCAGCTCACCTGCATACGACCTCGATCCGTATTAAGAAATCCTTTGATTCGGTACGTATCTCCTATCACTTGTTGTATAAATTCCTGCATTTTTTCATAAGGTACCTCTTCCTTACCTTTCACCGAAAATGTCTTCGGCTTAGATTCCACAGTATTGGTAGTTTCCCCTGACTTCACGTCTGTCCCTTCCAAGTGTTCCATGATTTTTTCAAGGTCAACTTGGCAGTAAGAACAAGTGTAAATTACAGCATTAGGATTAACTTTCCCTATTTTTTTAATAAGGTGACTAACATGCTCTTCCGATATCAAGTCCACTTTGTTGAGGATAACCACATTGCTGTATAAAATTTGATTGTGCACAGCAGGGAGCAGATCGTAAAGATCGTCAAAGCTTTCACCATCCACCACGCAGAGGGCACCTTTGTATTCATAAGGAACCGATGTTTTAGGCTCAATTCCTTTTAGTATCTGGGGCATATTGGCAGGATCCGCCAATCCGGAAGCCTCAATGAAGATGTGCTCCAGTCCCCAATCGGACATCTCGATTAAGCTGTCTACAAATTTATCCTTGATACAGGCGCAAAATATGGAACCGTTGGTTAGCTCTGCCATGCGTATCCCGTCTCTTTCGATGAGAATTGCATCGATATTTACATTTCCAAACTCGTTAACGATGACACCCACCTTGCTGCCCTTTTGAGAATTCAGAATCCTCTGCATGAGTGTGGTTTTCCCAGCACCGAGAAAACCGGTAAGCAAAGTTAGCTGATTCATGATTAGCCTCCATTTTTTCTTTCTGTTATAACATTAATTTTTAAGTGTTCTTGTTATTTTTATTATATATATCTAAATATTTATAATAGTTTCAATATTTTTTTGACTATCAAAATAATCTTAATCCAAATAATTTTTAATTATATTCCATAATTATTATAATCTAATTAACTTCCAAATTCATTAATTTATTTTTAAATCATTGATCTAATTTCAAAAATTTATCATGTAATAAATGAAGCTTAAAAATCGATGAAATCAAAATTGTTTTATTTCCAAGTCATCCCCGAGGGATGATTCTTAACAAAGTATGCCTTGATATTTCCTTCATAATATTAAATAATGATACCAAAATCAAAGCAATAATTTCTTTTATTGGAGCAGACCTTAAGATCTGCTCCTAACCATAAATCTAATTGTTTTTTTCAATAAACCCTATTTAAACTGATTGATCCTTCATCAAACAAACCTATTAAAAAGATTTATCCTATAAAGCCTACCTCTTTGAAATTGTTTTTAAAATCATCTCTTTACTTTTTCTTTGCTGCGTAATCCTTGATGGTAGAGATAAATTCCTCTCTGCTAGGGATGATGGATACCCATTTGATTTCTCCATCCACGCACATGGTAGGAAGGTTGGTCAACCCCATCTTTCTGGTTCTGGCGATATCTTCTTTGATAAAGTATTTGTATACTCTGTACTCTGCAATATCTTCAATTTGTTCAAAACTATCCACAACGCTATTTAGCATATAGGTGCAAGCAGCACATTGATCCGGATCCAAAAGGAAAAGTTCAACAATAACTTTTTCATGATTTGCATAATCCGGAATTTCCACATTGATATCGTCTACTACAGCCGTATAGTTTTCAATCATCTTTCTGGCACTCTCAGGATTCTTTACCGCTTGCGCACAAGCCACTGTGTTTTCTATAGGTGTGGCATAAGGCATATCACATCCCGGGCTCACGATGAAGTTTTTGTGATCCACGCTGTCGATGAGATCGATGACGCTCTTCATATTATCCTGTTGGGTTCCATGTAACATAGTGGTGGTCAGTGGAATGTTTCCTCCGATACAAATGTTGTATCTGTCGGTAATTTCCTTTGCCTTAGCCAGATTTACGTTTTCATCCACAGAAATTCCATCGGGATACATCTTACACATGGATTCTATCTGATTGGTAGCATTTCCACATACGAAGAAGCAAGATAAAGCACCCTTGCTTCTGATGAAGTCAAACACTGCCGTAAATGACTCTGAAAGCATTTTCTCAATATGCTTGGGGGAGATTTGGCTTACCAAAGGATCCACCACAGCAATGACATCCATTCCTGCATCTATGTACATCTCTGCCATTTTACAGGATACCTCTGCACAGAAGCCTACCAAATCCTTCACATATTCGGAGTCCTTCATCATATCCATGAATATTTCACTGCCTCGTAGGTGAGAAGCCAAAGTGAATGGTCCGCAAATCAAACCGTAAAGAGCCACGTCGTCACCGATAGCCGCTTTGGTTTTCTTCATAGCATCCAAAATCATTGGAATTCTGCCGGACTCCTCACCGGGAATCATACAGCTACAGGGAATCCCGGGCTTTGTGCCTTCCGGCGAACAATCTGAAACCGTTTTATTTCCTGCTAACGGGTGGGATTTTACAGAAGGAGGATTGTCTTTTGCCCATAAAAGGTCGCATCCTAGAATTTCCGCTTCAACCTGAAGGTCAAATAACACCGGTAGCCCATCGGGCATGTAAAGCTTGTTTACTTCCTTGAGAGATTCTACCACCTTGTCTGCATCCTTCAGCATTTCCTCGGCAGTATACCCTTTCAGCAAGCCTGCATGAACTCCGGCAAAGGGTACCCAAGGAATTTCTATCATTTCTTCATGTTTCAATGCTTTAAAAATGAGTTCTTTTCCCATAATCATTCTCCTCAATTATCTTAAACTTGCTAAAATCTCTTTTGCTTTTGCTACACAACCTGCTGCATCCTCCGCATAGGCATCTGCTCCGATTTTTTCTGCCCAACGAGCAGTTACGGGAGAGCCACCTACCATGGTCTTAAAGCGATCTCGAAGTCCCATTTCAGCCAATTTCTCTTCTAACACCTTCTGTTGAGTCATGGTGGTGGTCAGCAATGCACTGGATCCGATGATATCTGCATCTACTTCCAATGCCTTTTCGATCAAAGCACTTACGGGAACTTCCCTTCCCAAATCATAAACTTCAAATCCACCGGTCTTAAGCAATGAGCAGCAAATTCCTTTTCCGATATCATGAACGTCACCTTCTACCGTTGCAATGACATACTTGCCCTTACCTGCCACTTCCTGCCCACTTTCTGCCATGGCTTTATCAATTCTTTCTGTAACTACCTTCATTACCTCTGTGGCAAAGATCAGTTCAGGTAAAAAAATCTCCGCTCTGCCGAACTGTTCACCCAGTTCATTGATTCCTGCCGCATAACCTTCGTTTAACATATCCACATATGGAATCCCATTAGCTTCCGCCTCATCCAAAGCACTCATTGCCATCTCTTCATCTGCTTCAACAATGGATTCGAATGCTTTTTTCAAAATATCTTCTCTGCTCATTATGAATTTCCTCCTTTTTTTCTTTTATTTTGATAACAGATTTCCCGCCAGTTTTACTGCTCCAATGGCATCTTCCGAATAGTTCCCACCAATTTTAGCGGCAAAGTTATTGGAAACCGGTGCTCCTCCAACCATAATGCTGATATTGTCAAAACCTTTTTCCTTAAGGGCGGCTGCAGCTTCTTCCATGGTAACCATAGTTGTGGTCAGCATAGCTGACATGGCGACGATATCCGGGTTGTGCTCCTGAACGGCAGCTATGATTTGATCTACCCCTATATCAACCCCCAGGTCTATTACCTCATATCCGGCTCCCTCTAAAAGCATTACACACAATTTTTTTCCAATGTCGTGCAAATCGCCAAGTACTGTGCAGAAGATGACCTTTCCTGCCTTTTTAATTTCTCCGGGACTGAGAAGTGGCTTTAAGATTTCCATGCCTGCATCCATGGCCTTGGCCGACATCAGCACATCGGGAACGTATAATTCTCCATCTCGAAACAGTTCGCCTACAACATTCATACCTGCAATCAAACCATCGTTCATGATCTCTTGAGGAGATTCTTCGTCATCCAGCGCCTCCTGGGTAAGTTCAACTACATCCTCGATTTCGCCTTCCTGAACTGCAAGGCTGATTTTCTTTAAAATTTTGCTCATTTCTCCTTCTCCCTTCCTTATTTGAGTAAAGAATTCGACCTTTCCACTCCGTATTCTACCTCCGCATCCTCCACAATCTTGCGGATGGCTTCTGATGCTTCTGGAGTTAGCGGATCCGGTTTGTGACATTCTATGATTTCAATGGCTTTCTCGTAAGCTTTTTCTGTAAGACTCTTTCCCCCACTTGCCAGCCAAGCGTCCCGAGCCTGCCTGTCAAAAAGTTTGGAATGAGACTGTACTCTCTTGAAATTGCTTCTGGTGTGATCGTGAGAAACGAACTCTCCCGTTCCTACTTCTTTGATGATAGGTATAGCCAGCTCTTCCTCTTTAGTCTCAAAACCGTTAATGGAATGAAGCACCATCTTAAAAATCTCTGCATCAATCAAAAGCTGAGCCAAATCGAAGGTCATTCCCATCTCCAACATCCCTGCACCATAGATCAAATTAGCACCACCCTGGGCTGCTAACATGGCAGTTATGGTCTTTTCGTGGGCTGCTTGAGAATCGGGAAGCTTGCTGTCAGCCTATCCTCCTGCCACAAAGCTGGGCAGTAGATAGTATTGGGATAATTGGGCAACCGCATTACTGATCATTGCAAGTTCCGGTGCTCCTACCGGCGTGGTAAGGTGCCGTACATCCATGATAGTGGTAGAGCTTCCGTACAATACAGGGGCTCCTTTGCGTACCAATTGGCTCAAAACTACAGCTGACAAAACCTCAGCATTGTGGGTAACCAGCGTTCCTCCCAGAGTTACCGGCGCAGTTGCTCCTGACAATGCCATGGAAATTACATTGATGGGAATACCTGCTTTGGCTCCTACCAAGATAACATCTGAAGCTGTAGGATTCAATTGCAAGGGGCTTGTGGGGCAAATATTAAAGGTTACTATAGGTCTCTGCTTTAATTTATCTTTGCCACCTACAATACATGCAGCCATATCGATGATCTTGGAAGCATTCTTTTCACCATCGGGACCGATGAAAATATGCTTAGTTGTATTGTGGAACATGATTTCTGCATTATGTAACGCCTGCACATGTCCGGGATAGTCCTGAGAAGCTACAGAACGATAAGCTACCGGTAACACATTGATGGCATCTCCCACCAAGGTATTGCGACCCAAATCCGATTTCAAGGACATCCTGTGCTCTTTGGTATAGGGATCAATTACGTTTACTCCTTCTCCGAAATTGATGAAAGCTACTTTCTTTTGCTTTATTACATAATCATTTTTAGGGTTTCGCCCAGCCAGCAAAACCACCGATGGAGCGGAACGTATGCACTCTTCAACTAGGTGTACGGGAATCTTTACATTGTCTCCGTCCACATAAGCCCCGTACTCTTGAAACAGTGCCCTGGCCTTCTCGCTTTCCACTTTTATGCCTATTTCAGACAGTACTTCCAAGCTGGCACTGTGAATGGCATTTAATTGTTCCTGAGTCAGGATATTGGATTTGGCATTAGCATACTGGATAGAGTCTAGAATAAATCCGCTGTTTTTATCTTTTACGCCCATAAAAACCTCCTTGTTTTAAGTAAAACAATTCACTTATATCACAATTAATCTGATATAATTACTTCTCCCTTTTTCATATCTGCCTTCATCCATTTGAACAAAATAATCTCCATGAAGATCATAACGAACATAAACGGAATGGATATGATGATAGCCAACATTTTAATAGCACCAAAACCTGCATTAGCAAAGATGATGGATAATGGAACCAAGGTGAGAATCAAACACCAGAACACCCTGACCAAAGGTTTGGGGTTTCCGTCTGCATCCAGCTTCAAGCTGGTGGTCTGTGCCAAAGAGAAGGATGCTGTATCCAAAGAGGATGCTACAAATCCAACGGTAATCAGAAGCAACAGAAGAGGAATTAATTTTGCTCCACCCGGTAAAATGGCTATAATCTGATAGATACTATCCTGTCCGGCGCCACTGGAGACCAATCCCGTTACATCTACAGCACCGGTCATTTGGGATTGAATAGCAAAGCTTCCATTGATTGCAAACAGGAACCAACCACCTGCACTGATACCGAATAATACGGCAAGAGTTACCTGACGAATGGTTCTTCCTTTAGAAATCTTTGCGATAAAGATTCCCATCATTGCAGCATAATTTAAATAAAATGCCTGAAAGTAAATAGTCCAATCCTCTGGGAAACCGCCATCTAAAACGGGATCTGTAAATAAGCTGGCTCTGGGAATAATTTCAAGCATCCAACCAAAGCTGTTTACCGTATTCTTCATAATAAATGCAGTAGGTCCTACAAAGAAAATGAAAATCAACACGCAGATACAAGCTGTGGCTGAAAAATTGCTTAGGTTTTTCATCCCTTTTTTAGTTCCGATGAAAGAGGTAAAGGTGAATACTAAAGCGATGAAAACGATAATTCCCACTTGAATAGGGAAGGTTGCCTCAATGCCAAATACCGCCTTTAGACCTCCGGAAGCCAAAGGTACTGCCAATCCCAAGCTGCTGCTTAATGCTCCGATGATTCCGAATATTACCGTGTAGTCGATGAGCTTACAAAGGATGTTCTTCCCTTTGAAATCCCCCATCATCTTTTCGCAAACGCTACTGACCCTAAATAAAGATACTTTTTTCACGTAGATAGCATAGGCCATTCCGATTCCGATCAACACATAGATGCATTGCCCTGATAATCCCCAGTGAAAGAATGCATAACCTAAGGAGAGCTCCATGGCTTCTACAGAGTTTGCCTCTATGCCCAAGGCAGGACTCATATAGTAGTAGGCCCATTCCGTAAAGGACCAGAAAAGTGCTGCGGAAGCCAAGGCTGCCAATGTCATCATGGAAACATAGCTGAAATAGGAATACTCAGGATCATCCTCGCCTAGCCTAATGCTACCATATTTACTGAATGCCAAATAAAATGACATTATTAAAGTAACGAATGTGAATACCAAAATCATAGGACCAAAAATGGTAGTACAGTAACCAAAGGTTGCATTGATCCCACTAACTGCCTGCTCGGGCTTTATCACGACAAAGGTAACAAATGAAAACAAGATAGCTACACTGATGATGGTCATTGGTAAATCGATTGTTGTTTTCGCCGTCTGCATCTGATTATTGGATAGATTATTTTCCATATTTTGTACCTCCTAAATTAAATAGAGATAATGATAATCAGCTAGCTTAAAATTTACCGAACTTCTTTTTAAAGATTTCTACACTAGGAATTTTGATATCCAATAATTCCGCAATTTTTATCTTGGCTTCTAAGCCTGTACTTGCACCGTTTCTAACCACAACTGTACCAATATCCAGAGATTCCCTGATCTCCTTCATTTTGGCTGAGTCTGATAAATCAAAAACTGTACATTCTAATTTCTCTGCTACATATTCTTTCGCCGCATTTAGCTTCATGCCCTTCATGACCATACGTGCTACCAGATCTCCGGCAGTTCGTATTCCACCCATTCCGGATGCCATTTCATGCATAAAAGCCATTCCGTACGCATCTCCGTGGCCAATCTACAATCCGTCGGCTTTGCCGATTTCCAGTAGTGCTTTGGAAGCTCTGGTAGTAGCATCGCTGGGGGATGTATTGGTCAATGGAATCCCACCAACACCCATTCCTGCGTTAACCAGTACAGGAATTTCTGCAACATCAGTAGCAGATTTAACATAGGTCAAAGATCGTGCTAAATTCCAAGCAAAGGAACGGCTGCTGTTGGTATTGATTACTGCTCCGTAGATATTCCCTCCCGCAGCTTCAACGGATTTAACCTGTTTAGCAGGATATTGACCGGCTAATTTTTCCCCTTCGAATTTCAATCTCCCGTGCATTCCTAAGTGAAATTCATTGGCCATACCCATTTCAATGCTCACATTGGGATATTTCTGAGAAAGCTCTTTTGCAGCCATCAAAGCAGCTAGAATGTCAGCGTCTCCACTGGCACCGCAGGTATCAAACTGAATCCCGTCTGCACCGGCTTCTGCCATATGGGTTCCTATGTATATCATGTCTTTCGCAGCCTGCTCTGCCGCTTCTTCTTGTGCTGCCATTGCCTCTTTTACTTTTCCTTCCGGAAGCAGTGTGGACCAGTTATCGACAGGACCATCTGGTTTTGTATACTGACCTACATTGGGCATTGCACCATAGAAAATCGGCATAATGCAATTTTTCTGTGCAAACTCCATAGCCATACACTCTTCAAATATGATGTTTTTCAGCGCCTTATAGCTATAGTCCACATTACACAATTCCATGGTATCTGAGCAAAGAATACGTTCATGGGTCATGAGTGTAGTCATTCGATCCATGGGAATTCCTGCACGAACGGGAATTTTTAAAGTTCCTGCATCAAATGTCATGACACCTTCATTTCCACGTTCTACGCTTACGTTCTTTTCAGGGAGTGTTAGAATTTCTACTAGCCTCTCAATGTCCTCATCGGTCAATGGAGGTGTTTTTCCTTTGGTTACCGCATCGTTCATACCAAGTAGAACATCTTCTTTGATCTCTTCCTTGGTCATCCAGACGCCTTCACCGTCACCCATTCTGGTAAAATACTTGTTCATATTTTCCCTCCTTCTAAAAATATGTTTGTCTGCAAAGAAGTACAACCTCTACAGCTATATTTTTTAAAAGCAAATATTATGCCACTATGAAAATATCATTTTTATCCGTTGAAATTTAAACGTTATTTTAATGACATAATAGTTAATATGAATTATTTTAAATTATAATTAAATTTAAGAATTGAAAAATAATGAAAAATTTCATCATGTTAATCCAAATAAGCTATACTATTTCGAATATTAAAGCATGAAAATTGATTTGAAAAAGATTTCTATTTCAAAGTCATAGAAAAGACTAAATCTTTGAAATGTACATTCCTTGATATTCCACCGATATTGCCACTGAATAAATTTTTAATTAATAAAAATAATGAAAAAATTCATTGGTTAATGAATTTTTTCATTATTTTAAATCATGTTTTTTTAAAAGCTTCACTATGGTGGATTGATCCACGTTTAATAACTTCGCAGCCTTATAAGAGGAGCCCGATTGACGATATGCTTTTTCCACCAAAATCCGCTCCACCTCCCATTTTGCTTCCTTTAGGGGAATCATCTCCGGGCAGGAAACTTTCGGCAACTTGCTACCGGCTTTATTTTTTCCGATCTGCTCTTGAAAATCCTCTGCCGTTAGCAGAGTTCCCTCCACCGATACGTATAGGCTTTCAATAACATGCTCCAATTCCCGGATATTTCCGGGCCAACTATAAAATTCAAAGGCTCTTTTCAAGCTTTTGGAAAATCTTTTTCCACCTCTATATTTGTTGTTATATTGAAATAAATAATAATTAGAGATTGCATCAATATCCTCTCGCCTCTCCCTAAGAGCCGGTATGTGAATGCAAAAAACATTGAGTCTATAGTATAAATCCGGCCGGAATAGGCCTTCGCTGCACATTTTCTCCAAGTCTCTGTTTGTAGCCGCCACAATTCGTACATCGATATCCTTTTTCTTTCCGCCCCCTACTCTTGTGATGGTTTTGTCTTGCAAGAACTCCAATAGCTTTACTTGCATATCTAAGGGTAATTCTCCGATTTCATCTAAAAATAAGGTTCCACCGTCAGCAATCTCCAGTTTTCCCATTTTGCCGCCCTTGTTTGCTCCCGTAAAGGCTCCCTCTTCATAACCAAACAACTCAGATTCGATGAGACTGGGGGGAATGATTCCACAATTAATTTTAATAAAAGGCTTATTTTTTCGATTACTGAACCTGTGAATGGCTTTCACCGCTACTTCTTTTCCCACTCCCGTTTCTCCATACACCAGTACATTCATATCCAAAGGCGCCACTTTGTAAATCATATCCTTTACAGTGTTCATAGATTCCGAGCTGGAAATGAAGCCTTCTTTTACAAAGATTTCATTACGGAGAGCCTTAATTTCTTCGTTTTGCATGTTTAGCTTAATATCCTGTCGCTCAACTTTTTCCAATAGATTGTTTAAGTAGTCCAAATCCTTGGAAGTGCTGATGACCATTTGGATCTTTCCGTTATCATCGAAGATAGGAACGGCCGTAGCCAGTAATCGCCTGCCGTTTTTGACCTGCTGTATGATATCCACTTTTTTTCCCGCTTGAATGGCAGCCAGTGTAGAACTGGGAGTAAGAAAGCCCTCTTGCTCTAGATTTCTTACATTTCTTCCAATGATTTGATGCAGGGGCAGCTCCAACATTTCTTCCGATGCAGGATTTACAAAGATTACATTTCCGTCACCGTCGGCTACAAAGATTTCCTCCCCCAGGTTATCCACCATGCACTGATAGTAGCGGCTACCACGACTGCCCATCTCGCTGAACTTGGGAGTTTCTTTAGAAAAGCTGGAAATGATAATCTTGTTTGCAGCCAAATTATCTATGACTCCCACCACTTCTCCGTTGCGATCCAACACAATGATAACATCCACGTCGTAATTCTTGATGCTTTCCGTATCCGAGATGTTTTGTAAACATTCGTAATTTAGAGCGGCTGTTTCCAGAATCTTTGCATTAAAAAAATGACTTTCTTTATAGCGATAATATAACACTAAAATATCAGCTAATTTATAAATTGCTGATATTTCGTTTTTCTTTTTAAGGATTATGTAGTTTATATCCGACTTTACCGTGTATTTTTTTAATAGTTCTTCTAACTCTTCAAAGCTACAGCAGGCAAACTCCGTTCTCAATAAATTGGTAATTTGCATAATAACCCTCTATCCTATGATTCCGTTTTGTCCCTCACCTTTAAATCACTTCCATAATGAGTAGAAAAAAAGGTTGAGGAGTATTTTTCCAACTTCCATTGTGGCACTTTACAATCCTTGCAGGGTTTTTCCACCCACTTATTCCGCAGCCATCTGGCTGCTCTGGAAGCCTTTGAATTATATACTCGAAAGGTCTTTCCGCAATGAGTGGTCACTTGTGCGTAATCCCCTCTCTTTTCTACTTCTCGAATTCCATGCAAAATTCCCGTCCTTGAAGGCCAAAGCTTCATCTTATCCAACAGGAGAAATAATTCTACATGTTTTCTGAAATACCGTTTTTTTTCCTCTGCCATTTGTCCCTCCTTCTAAACCATGAGAGCCAGCATCGTTGCTGTACCAATTTGCAGGTAATCGTGGATGATTCGATCCTTGAATATTTCCTGTGCCTCTTCATCCAGAGATACCGGAACTCCCGGTGCACTGATCCATACATTTTCTTGTAGCATGCTTTTTTCCAACCATCCTCCTCCATTGGTGGCATCAAACACGTAGGAATACTGACGAATTCCCGCCGGATCATGTAAGATTTTAAAGCCATCTTCATGAGCCTGATCGCTTCGAAGGGTATCTGTTTCCAACACAGTTACATCGGCTCCTTTTCTCCTAAGGATTTGGCAGAAGTTCTGCCCTATCACACCATACCCTATGACCAACACCCCTTTATCCTTCAGTATCCCTGTAGCCATTTCCATGGCAATAACGTACCCCAAGGGAGTGGCATAGTTGTTATCCACCATTCTTTGGCAATGAGTATGAAATGCAATATAACGGTTATCGTCGGCGGCAAAGATCACATCTGCTCCTCTTTCATAGGCTTCTGCAATTCCATCTATGTCAGTGGAGTCCGTTACATATGTATTAGCACCCAAGTGCCTCAGTATAGCTGCTACGGAATCTGCAAAGCTTCCGATTACACCCATTCCTGCAATTACAGGCACCACCGCCACTTGAAGGGTTTTTGCCGCACTTTCAAATTCCTCACAAGAGGCACCTGGTACATTAGGACAAAGCTTTCCAATTTCGTCTTTTCCCAAACTTTCTATTGTTGTTAAAGAAGTCACATTGGCACAAAGCTTCCTAAGTCCGCCTCCAATCTTGCGTGCAAGCTCTTCGTCGTAAGTGTTTAGGCTTTCCGCCATATCATGAATCCAGTCCTCTTTTAATCTCGTCATATGCACTCCTTAATTTAAAATTTTACAATTAACAATATGTTAATTTTTAAGAGATAAATAATGCGAAGACCAAATTAAAAATATTATTCATTTAATATTTACATGCCATTGATTTATTTTATAAGTAATAGAATCATTCTGACTCTATTATCATAAATTTAAAACCATTCAGTCAAAAGTCTAAGCTTTTATATATTTAATCTTAAATTACAAATTTAAGGGAACACCATCTATGTAAGAAATGCTTTTGCCACCGTGTTTTATAGTCTGATAATTCCCGGAAACCATAGTGATTCTTTCAATGCCAAATCCAATTCCTACCCAAGTATCAAAGATTCCCCATTTACTGTCCAAAAAGTGGGGTCCGTATGCCCCTGAAGCCACTTCCGTTCCGTTGATTTCAATATCCAAGGTTTCTCCGTATACCTCGGAACTCTCCGCTCTTAACTCGTAGTCTTGGACTCCCACAGCCTTCATAGCACCTTTGGCCAGTTCCTTTAGCCTCTCCATTTGATCGCCCTCCTCCACTCCTGCCAGTTCAACTAAATTGAGCATGGTGAATTCATTCATGTGCTGTGCACCCTGAGACTCTTTGCGAAAGCAGGAACCAATTTCAAAGATTCGCACGGGCTGTCCTGTAATTCTGCGTAAATCCCTCATTACTTCGTATAGGTTAGGTGCTAACATGGGTCGAAGGCAATTTTTTTCATCAAGCCAGAAAACCTGTCGACGCAAGGGATGTTCCCCATGAATTCCCATATTTTCCAATTTCTTCGAAGAAATGATGGCAGGGGTTGCAACCTGAGTAAATCCCTCTTCATTTTTGAGCCATTCTCTAAGTTGGCTTTCAATTTTTAAGCTCAAGCCTTGGTGTTCTTCTTCTAGTAGCTTCCGCAGTTTTCTTTTTTGTTCCTTGATTAACTCCCGTTCTGATTCTTTGAAAGCCCAGTTGCGTTCTTCCGCAGAACTGAATTGACGCTGTACAGCCTCAGGGTTTCCGTTAAGTTCCACAAGCCTCTGCTTCTGTGTAATTGTAAAGCCTACATCCATGGAATCCTCCCTTTTGAATAGTTTAAATATTTTTAATATTTATAATGTTTTAAATTATATACTTAAATTTAAAAGTTGTCATCTATGAAATTTTTATATTTATAATGTCAATAAATTTTTTAACTAAAAATTATAAAGTTAATGCTTCTTATAAAACATTTATGTTAGATTTTATATTTAAAAATATGATAAAAAATTTATGTTAGATTTTATATTTAAAAGACGATAAAACATTTATGCTAGATGTTAGATTTCATATCTTAAAAAGGCGATAAAATATTTCTATCGCCTTGATTTTTTCATATTTATAAATGAATTATATCTAAAACTACTTGATTTTTACTTTGAAAAAACTTCCTGGCCGTTCACAAAGGTTTTCTCCACCTGTACCAGAGGGATGTCATCCACGCTTATTTGCAGAATGTCATGAGACAAAACCACGAAATCCGCCAGTTTTCCGGCTGTCAACGTACCTTTTCGATCCTCCTCATAGGAGCAATAGGCCGAACCTACAGTATACGCCTTGAGGGCTTCCTCAACCATAATTTTTTCTTCCGGAATCCAGCCGTCCTTTGGCAAATGGTTGGCATCCCTTCGAGTTACCGCCGTGTATAGATTTGTGATGGGGGAAATCTGGCTGACAGGCCAGTCAGAAGCCATCGCCAACTTGCCTTTGAGGTCTAACAAGGTTCGATAGTTATAACCAAGCCTCTCTCTTTCTTTTCCCAGCCTTCGCTCAAACATAGGCATATCGTCTATCATCTCCACCGCATCTCCTATGGTAATTACCTCATTCTCAGCAAATTGCCTCAAGAGTTGCGGTGTCAATAAGTGAGCGTGAATTACAGAAGCTCGCTCTGCTCCCAGTTCCTGAAAAATGTCCAAACAAATGCTTGTTGCTTTGTCACCAATGGCATGTGCTGTCAACTGCATCCCTGCATCCTGAGCTTTTTTCATCATCCCTTTCATGGTTTCTACAGGATAATTTAAGCATCCATATTGATCAGGTTCGTCCTGATAAGGCTCAAACAAGTAGGCACTTCCTACGCCAACACCTCCATCAGCAAACATTTTAAAAGGACCGATTTTAAAGAAGTCACTGCCTTGCCCGGTCTTATAACCCTCTGCAAGAAAGACATCCAAAGCTTCCTCTTTTTCCAAAACGCACTGTTCATAAATACGTGCTGTTAAGGCACCTTCCTTCTCCAGCTCCTGATATGCCTGAATCACCTTCCTGTAGTCTTTGCTGGCAATAGACCAGAAATCATCTGTCTGAATGGAGGTTACACCCTTTTCCGCCGCAACATTTAGTGACAGCTTGATCAGCTCTTTGATCTGATCTTTGTCAGGTTCCGGAATCTGGTCATAAATCACATCCCGGGCAAGATCCACGAAAAGGCCGTTCAATTCCCCATCCGGGAACTTGCCGTATTCTCCCCCTGCCGGTTGTGGACTGTCCTTTGCCACACCGCATTTTTCAATTGCTAAAGAGTTCACAAGGATAGCGTGCTCACAGCTTCGGACAAAAGCGATAGGGTATTTGTCGGAAATTTGATCCAAATCGTGCTTTGTAGGAAATACAGGATTTTCAAAGAGAAATTGATCCCATCCTCTCCCCATGATCCAAGTTCCTTCGGGTAAGTTGTGGGTTTCTAAATAGTTTTTGCCCTGCCTAATGATTTCTTCTACTGATCTGCATTTGGTCAAATCAATATAAGATAGACTTTGTCCGCCTTTAAGAAAATGTACATGAGCGTCATTGAATCCGGGAATCACCGTCTTTCCCTGTAAATCCAATACCTCTCCATTGCCGTTCATTTTTTCCAAAGCCTCTTGATTGGATCCTATAAAAGTAATTTTTCCCTGCTCAAATAACATGGCTTCTGCATTTGGTTTTGCTTCATCCATGGTATAGATATTTGCGTTGATGATCCCTTGCATGTAATACCTCCAAATCTTTTTTTGCTCCCATACCTAATAGTGGCAGCAAAGTGCCGACAACTTTTATGTTAATTTCATTGTATGCCTTTTATAAATTGTTTCAATTAGTTCTTGTGACAAAAAAATTAAAATTATTTTGTAGAAATTACAAAGGTGTTTGTGTCGATTTTTTTGTTCTTTGATTCCATCAATTCCTGAGACGTTTTTCGTATTGAACTTCTACTTAAAATATCAAAATTTTACATTAAAACAAACTCAAAAAACACAAAGATTTACCTGATTTTCAAATCTTATATGGAGAGTTTCGTAAAAGTGGTGTATAATTTTATTGCTATAATTAGTAGCAAACTAAAACTAAGCATAGGGCTTAGGCAAGATAATAAGGAGGAAATAAATGTCAAGAGAAACGTTGAAAGGATTCATTTCCGGAATTGTAGTCATGATGTTATTGTTTGCAACCACGCTGTCCGTATTTGCATCTGTAGGCACACAAAATGCTGCTATCACTTATAAAAATATTAAAGTTTTTGTAAATGGTGTACAAGCTAATTTAAAAGATGCTAAGGAAAACACTGTAGAACCTTTTCTGTATAACGGATCCACTTATTTACCGGTACGTGCTGTAGCTGATGCTGTCAGTATGGATGTGTATTGGCATAACGCTACCAATTCGGTATATTTAGGCACTGTTCCAGAAGGTGTACTTCAGAATACTAATAATCCTCCACCCACTCCACCTCAAGCAACCGTATTTAGTAGAAGCAATCCCGCACCCATGAATGCGTCACAAACAATCGCTTATAAAAGCTTCTCTGAAGAATATAATGCAACTGTAACCATCACTGAGCTTTTACGAGGAAATGAAGCATGGCTAAAAATAAAAGAAGCAAATATGTTCAATCAAGAAGCCGATGCAGGTTCTGAGTATGTCTTAGTGAAAGTGAACGTAGCTGTAAACTCAGTAAAAAATGATGGTGCATTAAGCCTTAGCCAATATAGCCAGTTTAAAGCATTTTCTTCTGATAATTCAGAATACAAAACGAACTCTGTTGTCAAGCCGGATCCGGTTTTAGAGGGTAAAGTATATGCAGGGGGAACCAAGGAAGGGTATATTGCTTTCCAGGTAAGCCAATCCGACCCCAACCCCAAATTATTATTTGGAGGCAGTTACGATGGAACCGGAGGAATTTGGTTTAAGCTTTCTAAGTAGTTCTTTGAAATTCAAGTATATGGATCTAAACTTTATTTTCCACAATAAAAACCTTGGAAATTGAAGGATTCAAAAAGAGATAGGCACTAGAGACTATCTCTTTTTTAAGGTTGATATTAAAAATTTTATTTAAAATTAACTTGTAATTGTTGATATATTATGTGCAAATAAACTTATCTTAAGTAAACAAAATGGAACCAAGTAAAATACGAAAATTTTTTATTTAATAGATTCTAAATCTTTAACTTCAGCTAAGTCATGACAGTTTTAAATGAAATCATTTTCTGAGTATTTTAATAGTTCCCGGGAAATTTGTTTTTACCTTTCCAAAATTCCATATAAAATTCCATGTTTGAACGAAGCTTATCGGCATTTTGATGTTGACCTATTGTTTTTTGGTCGGTGATATTTTTAGCAAAAAGCTCTATGAAATTTGCACGTTCATTCATTCCCATGGGTTTACGATGTAGAGGCATAGCCCCAAACATACTTTCAAGACCTTTTATTTTGCCGGTGTGAACTCCCAATGCTGTCATTTCTATCTCAGTAGCATTATAAGGATTTACCTCATTTACCTTGACTTTCGTCTCAAACCGGTTACCCTGAGCATCGTAGCCTTCAACTAAGATAATGGGATTTTCTTCTGTTGAATTTTCCGCATAACTATAATTGCCCGTCTTATTGAAAAAAAGGGTATTCTCTTTAGGCATCATAATTTTTGTAGGCATTGAATAGGTGTCAGTTTGAGCTGATTTCGCAGTAGCATTGGCTTGATTCAGCGTGTTTGCAAAGGTATTAACTTGCTGTGAAGTAGATCGGGTTTGCTTTGGATAAGGCGTGTTAAATAAGTTGTTAATTCTCATGTTTTGCTCCATATACGATATTTTAGCATGTAAATAGCGGAATCAAAGATTCCTGTTCTGTATGTCACCTGTGAGGGCAACTCAATATTTAGTAAAGCAATAATGAAAATCGCAGGAATTTGTACAACCTAATTTATCAATCAATCAAAATTAGAAGATTTCCCATACGGGTCCAACCTTTGCCTGTACTGTTATGAACCTCCTCCTCTTTTATTTTGCGGTAATCTATATTGCTAATCCTTCAGCCCTATCTCCTGCCGGGTTACAGCTTGAGATAGAGTGAACTCTTTAGTAGGATAACATATTGGGGTTAGAAAGTAAATTAATAAATAAGAGACTATATTGGGGTTAGAAAGTAAATTAATAAATAAGAGACTTCTAAGCTTTTGTAGATTCTTCAAAAGTCTTCAATCTCATCCTTTCGGAATCTACCAGTGTTGGGAAGACTCATCTGACCAAAGCCTTAGCCTATCATGCCTATTTTTATCCAATTTAATAGTCAAAAATTGTTGCAAAGATCAGATATGATATTTATAATTTTAGATAAACTATTGGAAAGAAAGCAAATAGAGGACAAAATCATGTACGAATTAACACAAGTTGGTCAAAAAACCTATTATATCAACTGCCCTGCAAAAATGGGCATTTACAAAATCAATGACACTGAGGTTTGTTTAATAGACAGCGGAAATGATAAGGAAGCAGGAAAAAAAGTGCTTAAAATTTTGGAGTCTAACGGTTGGACTCTGAAATTGATTTTAAATACCCATTCCCATGCCGACCATATCGGCGGCAACAATTTATTGCAGCAGCGTACAAACTGTGCAATTTATACCGTGGGAGTGGATACAGCTTTCACACAATTCCCCATTTTAGAGTCATCTTTCCTTTATGGCGGTTACCCATGTAAGGAACTGCGTAACAAGTTTTTGAATGCTCAGCCAAGCAATGTCCAGGAGTTGACAGAAGCCGTACTACCAGAAGGCTTGCAAATGCTTCGGATCGATGGGCATTCCTTTTCCATGGTTGCTTTCAAAACCGACGATGAGGTTTGGTTTTTAGCAGATTGCCTGACCAGTGAAGCCATTATCCAAAAGTATCATGTAGCATTTTTATACGATGTTGCAGGATACATTGAAAGCTTACACACTGTAAATCAGTTGAAAGGCAAACTGTTCATACCCGCTCATGCAGAACCCACGGAGGACATCCAATCCCTTGTAAAAATCAATTTAGAAAAAGTTGAAGAAATATATGAGCTTTTGAAAAGCATTTGTGCTATTCCAATTACATTTGATGATATTCTTAAAGAAGTTTTTGACCACTATGGACTGACCATGGATTTTAACCAAAATGTTCTTGTAGGCAGTACCATTCGCTCTTATCTGGCGTATCTACACGATCGTCAGGAGATGCATCCATCATTTGTGGAAAATAAGCTGTGGTGGTGCTTAAATAAATAAACTTCTTTAATGTGGGCTTAATTCATGATTTAGTTAATCAAAATGGTTTTAACCCTTATGCATATGAATCGTAGTGTACTCCCCTTTATATTCATAACCTAAGGCTAATGCCATCTTCTTTGATATCAAATTTGCGGCATCCCAACACGCCCTAATCTTTAGTTTCTGGGATTCCAGTAAAAATGCTGCTGCACTAACCATGGCCAAACCTTTTTTGCGAAACTCGGGGTGGGTTGCAACTTGTACTTCTGCTCCCCCATCATAAACCGTCATGGTGGATGTCCCTGCTACCAATTTCCCCTTATGTACAATGGCACAACCAAAGCCACGATTTATGTAGTCCTCTGCCGAATCAAAGGTTTCACAAAACTCCTTTGACCAATCCTCTGCCATTGCCTGCTGATACAGCTTTTCATCAAACATAGTTAATTCATAACTCTTTGGTAACTTTTCAATAAAATTATTTAGAAGATTTTCATCAAAAATGTAATCCTTTTGCACAATACCATAGCGAGGTACTGCAACAGGGTGGTTCTTTTCTACTTTCATTAAAGTCTCTTCCCATTCCGCCTCATCATCAGAAAAAATGCAAACCGTTTCTGTGCTAGGGTTTAACTGAAACAAATTGTCCACCAATCTAACCGCTTCCTCCGAATTCCCATTACCGGCGAAAAAACTATACTCACCACTTACGATAAGTCCCACAGTTGGATGCGGCAGTTGATCCACATAGGCCTCCCCCATGTACCCCTGGATGCAAGCAATCACCATAGAATCTTGAATTCCTTCAAACATCTTCTTTATTTCCCATAGCCTTTCCTTTTCAACTTTGATCATAAGACTTCCTCCTATATTTTGTAAATCTCCTTGAGCTTCTGCTCCATGGAAAACATCAATACTTGCTGCAGCTCCCTTCAATACCTTCTACCCCTTAGTTTATTTTACAAAGAAAAGTTTATCAATAGATTTTTTAAATTTCTTGACTTTAAAAACTTTTTTAAATAAAATCAATTTATATCTTGCATGAAGAGTTGCAAATCAAATTTAAGTTATCTAAAAAATACGATAAAGCATTTGTAAGAGGAGAGTTTGCTATGAGAAAAATAATTTGTCTGTTCTCAGTCTTGTTTATTTGCTTGGTGTTGTCTGCTTGCTCAAGCAGCAATAAGGGTTTAAGCAATCAAAATGAAAAAGAGGCTTCCAAACCCAAATACCCGGAAATCCTCAATATTGGTGACACATTATCCATTCCTGCCCAGTATGAGATAATATTTAAATCAGTAGAATTTGCCTCTACTGTAGAACCACCTAAGGCAAGTGGCTACTATAATTATTATGAAGTTAAGGATGCAGCCAAAATTTATTATCATGCAGTTTTTCACGTAAAAAATCTCGGCCCCAAAAGCTTAGATGCCGGTGAAGCAATTAATGTAAAAGTGCTATACGATGGACAATATGAGTATACTGGATTTTCAACAATAGAAGAAAACGGTGGAGCGGATTTTGCATTTACAAGCGAAATTGATCCCCTTGACACGGGTAGGCTACATTTTTTAGTCGAAGTGCCAAAAGAAGTAAGTGATAGCGGGAAATCCGTTGAATTATTTTTATTAGTAAATAACCAAACAATTCTATGCGGCAATATGGAATCTTCCAATGTTTATACTATAGGCAATCAAACTGATAAACCAATTGAAAATACTTCATTTGAAAAATATACTAAATTGAATTTAGATGAAACAATAGTTGAAAATGATTATTGTGAAATGACAATAAAACACGCTGAGTTTACACAAACCGTAATGCCAACAAATGCCAGTGGTTTTTATAGTTATTATGAGGTCAAAGATAATAATAAAACATATGCTCACTTAATTGTTAATTACAAAAATTTAAAAACAACCGGTGCGAATGCTGACGAAATAGCAACAGTGAAGCTTCTTTATGATAATACTTATTCCTATACAGGATTTTCTGCCATTGAAGAAAGCGGGGGTTCTGATTTTACTTTTTCAAATATTACAGAAATCGATCCCCTTGATATTGGTGTAATTCATTACATAATTGAAGTACCTAAAATTGTTCAAGAAAGCTCAAAACCTGTAATATTTATTATTAAATTTCAAGATAGTTCGTTTTACTATCAGTTTATTTAAAGAATTTAGCTCTCAATTTACCAAATAAATATTTTACAGGATTTTGTTTAAAAATGACTTTCTATGATAAAAAATAGGAGGTCATTTTAAAATAAAAAAATAATTCTTTCATATAATTAAAAATTTTTTAATATAATAAATTAGAAGTAAGGAGGGAATGGATTTGAAAATTAAATGGAAAACACTAATAATATGCATTGCAGTTCCACTTATAATAGGTGGGCTTGCAGGCTTTATTTCCAAGGATACCATGAGTACCTTTGAAGCACTGATCAAACCCCCTTTAACCCCTCCCGGATGGGTATTTCCTATTGCATGGACCATACTTTATACTCTAATGGGTATTGCATCTTATCTGATTTTGACATCAGGCGCCTCTGATAAAGCCGAGAGCAAGGCCATAAAATTATACGGATTGCAATTATTGTTCAACTTCTTATGGACTTTTTGGTTCTTTAATCTGCAAATGTACTGGTTCGCCTTTATTTGGCTGATTATTTTGTGGTTCTTAATTCTACTTACTATTTTGGCATTTGCACGCATTTCAAAGCCAGCTGCATATTTGATGATCCCATATCTTCTGTGGGTTACCTTTGCGGGTTATTTGAACCTTGGCATAGCTCTACTTAATTAAAAACTATGGATAACAGTAAAATCAGAGCATGCCATATGAATAGTGGATGCTCTGATTTTTTAATATTACTAATCTTGGCTTTATTTTACTTTCACTTAATTGAGTCAACGAACACCTCCGGTTAATTTCATCATACTTTTCACTTTTACGATTTAAAAAAACCTTTTATGAGATTTGAAAATCTATGTTGGCACTGGCGTTGCCAATTGGGAACTTGGGCTACGGTTTAATGAGGGATCACTTTATGCGTTCCACTTTAACTTAAACTTTCGTAGTTTGATTGGAACATTATTACGTTCACCTTTTTCTTCACCGATAACTTCAAAGCCATAATGTATCAGTATTTTTTGGCTGGCTGTATTGTCTACATTCACATCCCCCATTATAGTAAATTCTTTATATTGGCCTTTCATATAATTCAACAACCATCCTGCGGCCTTCTTTGCATATCCTTGCCCCCAACTGGATTTGCGAAATTGATAAAATATGCCATATTCCTGTTTTTCCTTATCAATGGCGGGACAACCGATAATTCCAACCACATTATCCTCCTCATTACGGACAATGAAAACATCAAACTCCTTTAAAATACGGATTCTATCTTTTATTTCATCCACTGTGCAGGGAACAATAATATTCGTATAGCGAATAACGTCTTCATCCCCCCAAATAGGTAGTAAGTCATTAGCATGGGAGTCATTAAGGGGTTCATATTTTAATTCATTCATATATCTGCTTCCTATCTTCTTTCTTTTTACTTATATCATCACCTAACAAAGTTTGCCCGCTTTTTCTTACCCATAATATTTCCCTTAATATAAAATTTAAACTCATCGTTCTGTTACATCCCATATTTAGGCTTTATTATCCCCAAGTAATTTATACAACTCATTATATACTCAAACCCAATACATGTATAGTGAGTATCCCATTTCTTTATATTTATATTAGAATTATCTAAATCAAAGGGAATTGTAAATGACTTATGAATGCTATTCAAAAAAGATGTAACTAAAACTGTTTGGAACTAAAAAATCACCATCAAAAGGCGGATCAAAACTCCCAAGCTCCCGATTCCAATACAAATCCATCCTGCATATTGCTTTGCTTTTGTAGGTTTGCGTGTTAATAGATACACACCAACAATGATGAGCAGAATACCAACAACGATGTTAATAATCGTTAACTGAGTAGTCATACCACCAAAAATATTATCAAGCATTGTATCAACGTATTTTTCCATTACTCTACCTCCATTTTCTTTATGCTATATGGTTATAAAACCTTGCAATTTTCAACGCAGAAGCGGCAAATTTCCGGTCAACTTATTTACAAGCTTTTTACTGCCATAAATTCCAATGCCAAAATAGGTGTAATCATTCTCGTCAGTCCCCGCTGCTTTTTCTATAAACCCATCGTAATCGTTACAGCTCTGTGCCACATCGGAAAAATCAACGCATGTCAGTTCTTCATAATGGGGCGAGTAAATCATTTCTCTGATTGTTTTAAGTTTTTCTTTGTTCGCTTTAAGTATAGGAACGGGAATCTGAATGATACCCAAATGGGAACGGCCACTATTGTCGGTCACATCGCACCCAACGGACTCCGGAAACTGCTTGCCTAAAGTAATTCCGATGATGGCGGTTGTATTTGCAATAATGCCAATCGGCAATGCCTCATCAACAATGATAACACACTTTTCATTTTGTACTTGCATAGTTCTTCTCCTTTTGTTTCCTTTACTTTGGGATAAAAATGGATCAATTTGTTTAATATTTTATCACAAAGTCACAGACCATTCTTGCAAGATATTACCCTTCCTAATTGAACAGCCTTCATGCAAGTTCTACAAACTGTATGCTGACACCGTTTGGGTCATCTATAAAGAAATATTTTGTTTTAGGACTTGGCTGATAAATCGGAGAAGAAAAAATATTTTTTATGTCTATTATTTTTTTAATATCCTCTAATGATTCTACCTGAAATCCAAGGGAAATACCTATATATCTTTTTGTTTATTGCATATGGCTTATATACCAAAAGCGTGGGGGCATATGGTGCGACACAAAAAGCATTTTATAATAAATTTTTTATTTTCGATTTTAAAATAACTTGAGCACCCTTTTTTCCCAAATGAGGCAAGGTCATCCAATGCCCTCTTAGGGCAGGCCTCAACGCATTTGTTACAATTATCGCACATAGTAAATTTAGCTTTTTCATCCGGCATTAGCTCTGCATCAGTAAGAACTGCACTGAGCCAAAGAAGATTTCCGTACTGAGGATTTGTAAGTAAATAATTTTTGCCAATGACACCAAGCCCTGCAATTTCAGCGGCGTGTTTCAGAGAAATGTATCCAAAATGCTCTTTCCTCCCATCACCATCCACCCATTTGCCTCCTGCCGCACTGATTACCTTTGCTTTATATCCATCAGCCTTTATTCCTTTTGCTACCACCTTAGCCATATCAGTCATTTTAGTTAGCATTGCATTACGGTTTGAGGTATATTCGGCTACATCCTTTAAGACTTCCCGTGAAAATGTAGCACCCAAAACGATAACTGAAAGACATTCCGGTAGTACATCAGTGGGCTTATAACCGTCAAGTGCCAACCCAAAATCTTTGGAAGAAGCTATACCAACTACGCTTGCTCCTGCATCCATTGCATATTTTTTTATAATCGAACTGTTAATCTCATCTTTCATTTTTTTACCTCTTTAGACGGTGTATCGCCCATAATCAGAAGGGACAAAAGTGCAATAAAGAAATTTTAAAAATAAATTGATTATTATTTCACTTTGTTTTTAATAATTTCACTTTGTTTTCAACAATTTATCTTGTTCTTTTATAAATTATATTTTAACATAAATTGAGTCAAAAACAAGGGCAAAAAATATAGTAAATGATACTACGCTTGATTCCAAGCTGTTAAACTATAATATAAAGCAAAGATAAAAACCTTTAACCGTTGCAAATAGTAGGATTATTTCATAAAAGAATGGTATGAATCTATATATTTTATAAATTTCATACCATCATATAAACAGAACCTATCACGGGATTATTTACAAATCGATAATCAAGCACTTTCTTTTGACGATACATATGGCAATTTTAGAGATGTCTTTTAAGTACATCTGTTTGATACAGAGGTGTAACATTTACAGCATAGATTTTCATAGTTTATAATTGCCTCTCCTTGATAATGCCAATATCTCTTCTTAATTTAAACTAAAAAATTCTTCGTTTGAATATGTTTTTTCAACTGTAAAGGGAGCATCTTTCTTTATAATAAACTCGGTGAGACCATATTCCCTGCTGTTGTCCGCCCAATCGTAAGTATAACCAAGCCTAGTCCAAGGATATCGATGATTTTCATAGGAATACTTCTCGTTTTCATCAAACCAAGTGTAAAAAGCTTCATCGGTATCTAAGCTAAGCGTCATTTTATTTTCATGAATATTAGTGTTAAATGCCGGGCGAAGTAAATCATCTGGGCTTACCCACAAAAACGAAAAGTGTGTATACCCTTTTTGAGGCGGCAACCCAATTAACTGTTCAAAACGAGAAGTTAAATCACCCTCTAACTTGTTTCCTCTTGCAAAATTATTAATTTCATCTGCTAAAAAGACCCAAATCTCGCCATACTTAGCTGATCCCTCTGAGCCATCTTTGTAGCTATCCGGGTATTTGTGCCACGTTCCCACAAGCACTTTATCGCTATTTTGAGGAATGGTGATAAGTGGCAGTATCTCATCTTGCTCGGCAACACTTGCATCAATGACGGAATTATCATAAAGGATGATATTTTGTATAAGTGATATAGCGGTTTGTGGCATAAAGGTTCTGGCTTCTGTTATGTATAAACTTCTATCTAACAAATATTCTCTGTCATATACCTCTAATTTATCGCTTCCTATCTTGGTTTTCATAGTTAGGCTATCTTTTGACAGAAGTATTGTGCCATCCTGCCATATAACTTCAATTCCCATACCTTCAAGAGTGCTTCTAAGGGGAATTGCACCCTGATTCGCAAAGCTCGTACCTGAAAAAATCAAACATAATGCTATGGTGATTAGTAATCTTCTCAAAATAAATTTTCCATTGTTTCTCATTTTGTGTTTTCCCTTCTTAGATCAATCTTCTTAATCTTCATCAATTTCGATTTTACCGATGCCTGCACCCACTCTTTCCATTGTTATGTCCTTCCTTGTTGCTATATACTATACCTTATCAGGATCAAGTGCTCTTATCTATCTATGCTATAGGCTGTTTGGTACTATGTCAAGAAAAAGTACAGGTTAAGTGGGGATTTTTTTTACCTCCTACTTAGCCCTTTTGGATTCTCTTTTATTTGTAACTTTAAAAACTATACATGGGTATGGATTTATTTAACTGGGAACTTCGTGCTATTGATGGGGTAAAATGATGTTGCCCATTTATAGGTAAGATGATAAAATTAACATTATTTCACTGAGGGAGTATGAAGACATTAGATTTATTGATAGGAGTTTAGCTGATGAGGTTTACTATCATAATACCGGTATATAAAGTGGAAAACTATTTAAGGCAATGTGTGGATAGCGTTCTATGCCAGGATTATCCAGACTTTGAACTGATTTTGGTAGACGACGGCTCTCCTGACCAATGCCCTGCAATCTGCGACCAATATGCACAAGCAGATCAGAGAGTTCGGGTTATTCACAAGAAAAACGGTGGACTGGTCAGTGCACGGCAAGCCGGTTGCAGCATTGTGCGAGGGGAATATGTTGTCTGTGTGGACAGCGACGACTGGTTGGAACCTGACTATTTATCTGAAGCGGAGAAGATTATTCGCAAGTACCAGCCGGAAATTTTGGCGTTTGGATTTATACGGGAGCATAAAATGCTAGGAACGTATCATGTGAAAAACGGCATTTCTGAAGGATTTTATTATGGGGCGCAGCTAAGTGAAATTCACAGCAGAACCCTGTGTGCCTATGTGGATCATTCTTTTTCTCCGTGTATCCACAACAATGTTTGGAACAAGATCATTAAAAAAGAACTCTATATCCCAAACCAACTGAAGGTTGACCGGGAAATCTGCCTAGCAGAAGACGCTGCTTGTGTCCACCTGTGCATACTCAATGCCACTAGCATATATATTTCCCAAAATGCCTACTACCACTATAGGTATAGTCCAAATTCCATATGTAATACACCTTCCACAAACACCTTTGACAACCTTAAAAGAGTTATCTCTAATTTTGAGAATAATTTGGATTGCACTCAGGGCAATATCCAAAACCAAATCGACCTTTTTGCCCTTAATAGAATTCTTTCGATTATGGTATCAAAATACAGAGCTTACCAGATAAGAGAGGCTTTTCAAATATTTAAAAGCGAAGATGCTAATAAGATCATGGCAAAATTACGAAACATGAAAGTTCACATGAAGGATCCCAGAGACAAAATGAAGATATTTATTTTACGTCATCGGCTACCGATATTGCACTTAATATTGTGGACATTATACACCAAGTTGAGGCTAAATCGGTTCCTAAATCAAAATAAGCTAAAAGTCTAATATTACCCTTTTATTTCCATAAACCAATGATCCTCATCCTTATATAGGAATACCTTCCGTCCTGCAACAAAACAGGTGTAGCGTAGGCCAATGCCGCCCGCTTTTAAGCTAGCGGCCTTCCGGGTATCTATGATCCGATCAATTAAAAAAGTCCTGCCATCCTCCCATAAAATGGAGTGTGGAATCACCTTTCCATCCTCTGTGAACTTCGCTATAACCGAAATAGGTTTTTTCCGCACCTCCATTACAGTATCCCTCCATCAAAAAAGTTGAGTGGATGAATGACGTGTTCTTCCTTTGGATTGATTCCCGTAAGGTCCTGATCCAAAAGAAGGATGCCTTTCTTTATGGCATGGTAGCCATAGCGACTACGGATTTTATCCACGGCTTGCTCCATGGCTTCCTGCTTTTCTCTCTTTGCTAGATCGTAAAAAAAACTAAGCTGCACTGCTGAATGCTCAGGAAGAAGCCCGCTTCCCCTTACTCCAAGACTTCTGATGGCATTGCGCATTTCATACTTGGTTTCAAAGATTTCAAATGCTTTTTCCGCTATCTCAGAAGTCAAAAAAGACGGCATCTGTAGCTTTGCTTGTCTCTCACAGGAAAAAAAACAGTTGTCTCTGATGGAGATTTGCACGGTGCTGCATTTTAGCTTGTAACAACGAAGTCTCGCTGCTACGCTGTCGGCTAACATGTAGATAACTTTTTTGACATCGTCTTTGGTTTCCAAATCTCTCGGTGCAGTTATGCTGTTCCCTACGCTTTTGATATAGGTTTCTTCTCCTTTATCCGACACAGGGGAATCCTCCTGCCCATTGGCAAAGCGGTGTAATACGATTCCCCATTTTCCAAGCTTGCCATATAGGAAATTGATGTCGGTGTTGGCTAAGTCCCCAATGGTATTGATGTTAATATTTTTTAGTTTGTTTTCGGTGGAGCGTCCTACATATAAAAGTTCCCCTACAGAAAGACCCCATACTTTTTCTTTAAAGTTTTCTTTTGTGATAACGGTTGTGGCATCGGGTTTTTTCATATCAGATCCAAGCTTTGCAAAAATCTTATTAAAGGAAACTCCTACGGATGCAGTAATTCCCAATTCCTGAAAAATCCTTTTTCTTATGGTATCTGCAATTGCTTCCCCACTTCCAAATAACGAGATGCTACCTGTAACATCTAGCCAGGATTCGTCAATTCCAAAGGATTCCGCTTGATCTGTATATTCTTTATAGATAGCCTTTGCCAATTTAGAGATTTTTAGATAAAGGGAGAAATTTGCAGGGACTGTAACCAAATCCGGACATTTCATCTTTGCTTGCCAAATTGCCTCTCCTGTGGTCACCCCAAGTTTTTTGGCAATTTGATTTTTGGCAAGGACAATTCCATGTCGGGCTTCCTGATCACCACAGACAGCTACGGGGAATTCCCGAATCTTTGGATTGTACAGGCATTCCACGCTAGCATAAAAATTATTAAGATCTGAATGAAGTATCGTTCTTTCCATGTCATTTCACCTTACAATCCTTGAGAACATTTGTTCTTTTTATTATATTGTATTATGGATTGCAATTTCAATGACAAAAATTTTCCAGTTAGATTACATAAGCTTCTAACGTTAAGCATTCGTTAGAACTTATTTTTTTATGGTAAACTTAACCACGCAATAGTCGGGATTTTGTGTCTTAGTTATTTTCCTGACTATTTAAGTACTTTTCAGTATATGGGCAAATTTCAATGCACTTACCGCAGATGGTGATATCCTTTCCTCCA
>CAYWVS010000005.1:0-69008 GCA_964461765.1 uncultured Anaerovorax sp. | reverse complement strand
CAAGCAGGTGCTAAGTTGGTAGTGTCTGACAAAGGTGACATTTTATCTCCAAAGATAGAACCTGAAATTACGGCTCCTGCAGTAATTCCTAAAGATACATCTAATCCCTGTGCAATTCCAATCATGGCAACCCCTGCTGTACCTGCTGCTCCCCAAGCTGTACCTGTAACTGTAGAGAGTAAAAGACAGATTAAAAATGAAAATACAAATAAATATTGTGGATTTACCCATTCCAATCCATAATAGATTAAAATAGGAATAGATCCGGAAAACATAAATGTTCCTATTATAATTCCCACTGCCCACATGATCAGTATGGCAGGAGTAACTTTTTTGAGCCTGGTGGATATAGCTTCTTCCAAGTCCTTCCAACTATAACCCATCCTTCTGGCCAAAATTCCTGCAAAAGCAGCAGCGCAAATCAACATAGCCTCAATTCTCAGCTTTAAAATGATGTACCCTACCACTACCAAAAAAATTAAGAATAAAAAAGGCAACAATGCCTCAATATATGTAGGCTTTCTTTTTTCCATGACAACTCCTTTCTATGTTCAACAATAATCAGAGCTAATTTATTTTATAAAAAAATAAACGTCTTTTTTCATTTTTTATTATTATTCATTAAAAATTTTCTTTAATTCTTCTATACTGTAATTTTCAATCCCTAAGGTTTTGGGAGTCAAAAGGCCTTCCTTCCTATAATCCCTTTTCATTATAGTAGAAATAATTAAAATCATGCTATCGATAATGGGGGTTTCAACTCCTACTTGTTTCGCAAGTTCAGAGATAAAAACAAGACCATACCCCACATCTTCATTGAAGTATCTGTAATCCAACTGACTTTGAGCCTTAATGCCTTTGAAGCCCGGTGCCGTTCTATATCCAGTTTCATAAGATTTCTCAGCATTATATTCCTGCAAAATTTTCACTTCAATATCAGGTAACAAACCGATTTCCAATACCTTGCTTAATTCAAGTTTTTCATTATCAATAGCTTCCATTAATCTTCCTGCAGCAGGTGTAGCACCATCCTCGTAGAAATAGAAGTCCCCATTGGTGGATTCTATTCTTCCTGCATTTAATAATGTAACCGAAGGATGAATAATATTGTTTCCCGTAATAAGCATGGTCATCAATAAGCTCTTTGCAGGACTTGCTCCTGGATATACTTGTTTAAATTTTTCATAAGCTAAAGGTGTATATTTTGCAGGAAGAGCTGCTATGTATAATCCTCCTTTTAGCTTGTGATAAATGTTAACCTCACCAGGTGAATTAACTCTGCAAGCATAAGGCAATGTGGATGTTTCAGAAATGATAAATTCTTCATCCTCCAATTCAAGCCCTAACCCACGCTTTAAAACTACTGCACCTCCACAAGAACTTGGACAAACACAAACAATTTGTTCTTTCTTTAAATATGGCTTTAATGCCTTACCAAATGCCGGAGTGCTATAAGCAGGTCCGATGATTAAAATGAACTCTGCTTCTTTTATGGCTTCCTCCATATTATGACCTGCATAAAGGATTTTTGCAAACCCTTCCAGCTTTCCACTACAAGAAATACCACCCTTTTCGTGAATAGCTTTAATATTTACGGGGAATTCTTCAAAATCAAACATTCTTACTTCATGCCCTGCCAACGCCCAATCTGCCGCTGCTGCACAACCACCATTTCCGGAACCTAATACTGCTATTATCATAGATATAACCTCCCATTTTAAAAAATTTTAACTTGATAAAATTTTTTGAGATCTCAATTTATATACTTTCAGAATATTCTATATTCGTTTTAAAGCAAGACCCTTGCCAATCTTCTTTTATTCATAAATTTAAAGTTGATCCTTTATAATGAATATCAGTATTTATTATTGATTTTCAACAAGTTTCATTTATTTTATAATTTTCGATTTCTTTAATTTTATATTTATTCGTGATATAATAAAATATAGACTAATCTTGAATTTAATTCAGGGATGAATTAAATTAACCATTTTTTTACATTTATTATTTTAAATGAATTATTTTATTATAAAATGAGTATCTTTTAATGGCATTAATTTTGCTACTATACTTTTATTACTATAACAGTAAAGGAAGGTAACAGCCATGGCTCTATTTAGCGATGATATTTGGAAGAATACTGACCATGAAAACTCTGACAAAAATACAGAATATATTAAACTTTTTAAACAAATAATTGAATCACTTCACGATGGTATTTTTATTGCCGATCCTTTAGGCAAAGTTTTATATATCAACCAAAGCAGTGAAAAACTTTGCGGAATTAAGAAAGAAGATGTTATAGGAAAAAATGTTTTGGATTTAGAAAAACAAGGTTTGTTTTATCCATCAGTCATCGGTATGGCCATAAAAGGAAAAGGTCCTGCTTCAATTATTCAAAACACCTTTGAAAATAAAAAGCTTTTGGCAAAAGCTATGCCTTTGTATAATAAGGATGGTATTTTGTCCTATTTTTTGGCTGTAACTTGTGATGTTACAGAATTATTAAACTTAAAACAAAGCTTAGAAGAAAAAGATGAAACGATAAAACAATTTTTATTAAAAATCAAAAACTTAGAAGTTGATTCAAAATTAGATTATCAATCCGGAATTTTATTTGCAAGCGACAAGATGGAAAAAATAAATTCCACTCTTCAAAGAGTAGCAAAAAGTGATATTAATATTTTGTTATTGGGAGAATCCGGTGTGGGAAAAACCATGATTTCTAAATTAATACATCATAACAGCAATAGAAAAGATCAATCCTTCCAAGTAATCAATTGTAGTATTATTCCTGAGGCATTACTGGAGTCGGAGTTATTTGGATATGAAAAAGGATCTTTTACAGGTGCATTAGACAGTGGAAAAAAAGGATTATTTGAACTGGCAAACGGTGGAACTATCTTCTTAGATGAAATTGGAGAGTTGACTTTTCCTATGCAAGCAAAACTTCTTCAAGTCATACAGGAGAAAAAAATACGAAGAATCGGTGGAACTACAGAAATAAATGTAGACTTTAGACTGATTGCCGCCACCAATCAGGACTTAGCAGTAAACATTACTAATAAAACTTTTAGAGAAGATTTATATTATCGATTAAATGGATTTTCACTATTTATCCCACCCTTGAGAGAACGTCGTGATGATATACAAGCTTTATCACTTTTCTTTTTAGATAGGCAAAATAAAAAATATGAAACGAAAAAGAAATTGTCAAAAGATGTATTACAAATTTTTAACCATTTCTCCTGGCCGGGGAATATTCGGGAATTGGAGCATGTCATCGAAAGTTTATGCGTTGTCAGTGAATATGATATGATTACTCCGGAAGATCTTCCTGAGTGTTTTGATCAAATCAAGCAAAGTATGGAATTCCCTAAAATTTCTCCTGATGTTATTATGCCCATAGGAAAAGCATTTGAAATGGTGGAAGCTGAGTTAATTCGCAGGGCTTATGCACGATACGGTAACACATATAAAGTTGCAGAAGTACTTGGAATTAGCCAATCCACTGCATTTAGAAAAATCAAAAAGTACATCTTAAAAGGATGATTTTTTAATTATCTTTAGTCATTTTCATATTCAATAAAACCCCACAATCCATCGGACTTAACCGCGGCAATATCTTCGTTAAAACGATCTGTTTCCTCAAATACAAAGGGAATTATAACATTGTTATTTTTATCGATAAATCCGGCTTTATTATCTTTTTTTGCAGCGTAAATGGTATTATTCATAGCCTCAGATGGAATAAACCATCCGGCCACCTTATAGTCAAGACCTTCTACATCCTCATACTCCTGTGTACCCTCGATCTTCTCTCTTAAATAATCGTATTCCGTAGGAGTAATAAGCTTAGTTCCCTCCGCAATGCCATATTTACCTTCTTGTTTCCAGTACTCCCAGTCCCAATTGGGCCATCCTTCTTCAGGGTCAAAACCTGTCACCTCAATTTCTTGCACCACAGTAGGAACCTCTACACCTTCTTGATTATAAGAAGGTGGACCTTCCGCAGAATGGACTAGTTTCCTTTCCTTGATATCCCAATAATAAATGCTGCTCCCATGACCGCAATCCCAGGTTCTTTCTCCATGAAAGCTGAGAGTCAGGGAATCTTCTATGGATTGACTTTTCACAAAGGTCATTCCATGAGAGGAACAAAAGCTAATGCTGTCATACTCAAAACCATATTTCACCGTATCGTTTACATCTACTACACCCCAAAGTCCATCCTTCTTTGCTGCCCAAAGGCCTGACCAACCGATGGCCTGCATATCCTCATAGGTATATTTAGGTTTTGTATGCCAGGAAATTTCATCCTCTTTATTTCCATCTTCCTCAGCACCGATCCCCGGAGGCTGTGTTGGATTTTTTTCCTTATTTGTCTCATACCACCAGTAAAAAATACCTACCCCAATCAAAACTAAAACAATGGAGAAAATTAAGACTCCTTTCCTCCCCGATGCCTTCTGTTCCGACTCCTGGTTTTCTTGAATTTCATTCATCTTAACGCTCTCCATTCATTATTTTTTTAATTCTTTATTATACCGAATTAAAGCAATTATTTTAAATCCACTGCCGCCTTTAATCCATAAGCTGGCTGGGCCATTAATACTGCTCTGTTAATGGCTCTGGCCATGACTTCCGTTGCCATAGCTCCCAAAGCATCCGGTCCCACTTCAACCTCGCCCGTAGCCATGACGAAAATGGTATCCCCATCTACAGAGGTATGTACGGGTCTGATGGCTCTGGCAAATCCGTTATGAGCAATGGAAGCCAGCTTGTTAGCTTGTGATTTGTTCAGCTTGGCATTGGTGATAATACATCCAATGGTAGTATTGCCACTGAATACATTTCTATTCTTATCAATTTCCTCAAACATAACCTTTTCCGTGCCATAAATCTCAGTCTTTTCTTCATTTAAAATTCCTGCTAGGATTTTTCCGGTATTCACGTCCACAACGTCACCTAAAGCATTCACTGCCACCACTGCAGCACATTGAACATTTCCGATTTGAGCTGCATAAATGCCTAAACCACCCTTCATCATTCTATCCACACCCAAAAACTTGCCTACAGAAGCCCCAGTTCCTGCCCCTGCATTGCCTTCCTCGGGCTGATTTTTTTCTGCATTGACGCAGGCCTCATAACCCATGGCTTTATCCGGTCTGCACTTAGCATCCCCCACTACCAGATCGAAAAGAGATGCACCGCAGACGATGGGAACCACTGCCACTGCCACATCAAATCCGATTCCCTTTTCTTCCAGGTACTCCATAGCACCATCTCCTGCGGCTAAACCGTAAGCACTTCCCCCGGAAAGCATCACCCCATGAATCTGCTCCACCATGTTTACCGGTTTTAGAAGCTCTGTTTCCCGAGAGGCTGGTCCACCTCCTCGAACATCCACACCGGCCCATGCTCCCTTTTCACAAATAATGGCAGTGCAACCTGTGGCACCCTCTAAATTCTGTGCATTTCCTATTTTAATTCCCTTTATTTCGGAAATATTGATTTCTTTCATTTTCATTCCTCATCTGTTCTTCGCTTCATTAACTTATCTCTAATATCATATAATTTACCTGATTAGAATTAAGCTCAGATTCTCCAAAGAAAATCCGAGCTTACATTTGTTAATATTTAATTTAAATAGCCATTAAAGCAGGAATTGCTTGAACTAATGCGATGATAACGCCGATTACAGCTTCTCCCCCCAACAATCCGGAAGCAATAATGGTTCCTGTGCCCTTCTTTTCAAACTCAGGAGCTGCTTTCTGCACGATAAAGCGTAAAAGACCGCCCACAAAAGCTGTGGCTGATAAGTAAAATGGCAGGTATACTCCCAAACCTAAGGTCATTACGGGGAAGTTCACACAGTAGAGAACTGTACCTGCTACCAGTCCAATTAAGAAGGAAGTCATATGAGGAATTCCTCCAACCATGGCTGCTACAGCACCTGCTTGAGGAGCTACAAACATTTCAGGATTTCCGAAAGCTTCAGGTCCATATGCCGTTAGGATTACATAAAATACTCCTATGGAAACAAAGGCACCGATCAATCCACCTAAGCATTCTCCCAACCACTGTGCTTTTGGATCAGACTTAAGGATATGTCCGGCCTTGAAGTCATTCATGACGTCACCGGCCAAACCACAGGCGATAGCTACTACTGCGGCTACGAAAAAGGCTTCCGTCTGACCGATACTGGAAGCAGCTTTTGCAGCTAAAAGCACTATTATTCCAAACACTTCCATAGGGTTGATTCCTGTCTGTCCTACGATCTGTGCAGACATGGAGGTAGCCAACCAAACACCTAAAATGGTGATGATGCTTGCCACGATAGGCATACCACATATAACGGTATATAGAGCTGCTAAAAGTGCCATGACGATGGGTGCCCATCTCAAATCTACAAAACCATCTTTCATAGCATCCTTGCTAAACATAGGTCCAAAGATTTCTTTGGCCTTAGGCAAAATCCCCTTTACGATGATACCGATACCTGTACCCACCATAAGACCGATTCCCAGTGAAGATTTAATGGCAGCAGCCGTGGCTCCATCCCACCAACCTAATTCTGTACCTCCTACCAAGATACCGAAGTCACCGATCAAGCCTCCTAAGAACCATATTCCGATAAATACAGGTCCAATGATAAATCCGATAGAAATCAACATGGGTGAATACCAGAGACCTGCTAAGGATCCGTATGCCATCATCTTAGAGTTCAATGATGCCGCAGGAAATAAGGTTTTACCAAGGAAGGCAGGCATTCCGTCTCTTAAGAAAGTAAAGATTGCAGCCAAACCCATAGATATGAACAAGGTTCCGGATTTTTTACCACCTTCGTCTCCGATGATAAGGGTTTCCGCTGCTGCCTGACCCATGGGATAAGGCAAGTCTTTCGTTACAACGAAGTATTTACGAATGAGTGCTGTAAAAATAAGACCTAAAATGACTCCGCCCAAAACCACCATGATCAATTTTATCAAACTTACATCTGCATTTTTATCAAGCATATAGATGCCCGGTAAGGTAAAGGCCAAACCTCCTGCCGTCATTGCTCCGGCAGACATAACCGTGTGAGTTACGTTGATTTCATTGATGTTGGTGTTCCCGAAGGCTTTTAAGAAAAACATGGAAACTAAGGCTACAAAGATAATTGGCCAAGGCAATGCCCCCAGTTTTAAAGCCACATACATGGAACTCATGGTGAGAATCACCGCTCCTACTGCACCGATGATCATACCTCGAACGGTCAGTTGTTGACTGAAGGAAGCTGCGTATTTAATTCCTTTTCCTGCTTCCATCTGCCCTTTGTTTTCTTCAGACATTTTCTTTTCTCCCTTCAAATTAGTTTACATAGTTCTGACTGTTACGTCACCTTTAAAAAGATAGATAATGAATAATTCTGATTATTTATTATCATAAAAATAAAAAAATGTAAAGAGATTCGACGAAGATAAATACTTATTAAAAATAAATCTTTTAAAATTTGTCTTTGATTTTTTTTAAAATCAATCATTTTAGCAAATTATTTATCCTTAGTATATAATATCTCGCCGTCAATCATAGTCAGTTCCACCTTCAAGTTTCCGATTTCCATGTTGGGAATGGACAAAATATCATCGGATAAAACGATCATATCCGCTAGCTTACCTACCTCCAAGCTTCCTTTGATGTTTTCCTCAAAGGCTCCGTAAGCACTGTTGTAGGTGGCACAGCGAATTGCCTCCAAAACAGAAACAGCTTGTGTCTGATCGCATTGAAATCCCACCGATCTATCGTATCGATTTACAGCGGCATCGATGAGGGCCAACCCCGCCGGACCGGAAGGTGTATCGCTATGAAGTGAACACATCACTCCCGCATCTATCATACTTCGGATGGCACAAATATACTTCATGCGATCCCCATAGAACTTATGGTAGTTTGCTCCCAATTTCTGAATCATCCCTACGTTTACACTGGGGCATACGTTCAGCTTTGCCATTCTGTGGATTAAATCTTGATCCACAATAGTACAATGCTCGATACGATGACGAAGATCCTGACGAGGACTTGTTTCAAAAGCTTTTTCATATCCCTCCACCATGTATTCAATGGCTAAATCCCCTATGGCATGGGCAGAGGCCTGGCATTCGGCTTCATTGATTTTTTTTATGTACTCGGCTACCTCTTCCCTTTCCCAGCCCTTTTCTCTGGGTAAAGTAGGATCGTGGCTGTAGGGTTCTCTGGTGGCGCAGGAAGGACCACCGGAGCCGCCGTCAATCATGAATTTGCAGGTACCCATCTTAAAGTATTCATCCCCTAAACCGCTCATAAGACCAAGTTTCATCCAGTGATCATTGTCCTCCATGGAATAAGGTTTTCCAAAGATGCTGTGAAACATCATATAGGAACGAACTTTAAAGGTTCTGCTTCTGCAAAGCTTTTGCATGATATGATAAGAGGTTTTTCCACATTCTCCCGTGTCGTGAACAGAGGTAATCCCATTCTCCAAACAGTGCCTGTAGGATTTCATAGCCGCCTTGGCTTGATCTTCCTCTGAATATTCCACCTTACCCCAAAGCCAAAAATGGGTGTGTCCACGTACCATGCCCGTTAATTTTCCCTCAATAACTTCCACTTCGTCCTCAGGGTATTTTTCAGCATCTTCAGGTTTAAAAACTTCCAAATACTCTAAAGCCTTTGAATTATACATGCAGATGTGACCGCCACCGTGCATACAATGAACGGGGTTGTTTGGGGCGATTTCATCCAGTTCTTCAATGGTAGGATGTCGTTGCTCTGGCAAAAGTAAGGGCTCATAACCCATCATGGAAACCCACTGTCCCGGTTTCTTTAAAGCCACAGCTTTTTTCAGCAAATCAAAGAGTTCTTTTAAGGATTTACAATTATCGAAAAAAGTATCTATCATGGCAGCATCAGGTTCTTTTCCCAAAAGTCCATTTAAGATGGGATGATAATGTGAGTCAATTAATCCCGGCATTAGAGTTTTTCCCTCTAAGTTTATGATCTTTGTCTTTTCATCTATAAGCTTATCCACATCTGCATCAGATCCTACAAAAACAATTTTGTTTCCCTTTATGCCTACTGCCTGAGCTAAAGTATCTTCTTTATCTACAGTAATGACTTTGCCATTCTTAAACACGGTATCCACATAGGAATAATCGAAATTCATGTGCTATCTCCTTATCCTCACTTAATTGGAAATTTCCCGAGGATTATCACCTCGGGAACCACATAATTAAGGTAATTTATTTTTCACTGAAGAACAGCTCCAATGTCTCTTCATCCGGCTTTTTACCTACTAAGCTGGCGATTACAAATACTGCAATGGTAAAGAGAATGGAAGGAACGATTGGGGTCATGCCAAAGAAGCTGAATGGAGTGCCATTGCCAAACCAAGCGGCATAGTTGCTCAAACAAAGGAAACAACCGATTCCTAAGATAATGGAGCAAATAGCACCGGTGGCATTTGCCTTTTTCCAATAGAGACCAAATAAAATGGGGCAAAGGAATGCACACTCTAATCCACCCATGGCAAAAAGGTTGATCCAAACGATGAGGTCAGGTGGGTTGATGGTAAATACAAATACGATCAAACCGATTAAAAGGGTGCTTCCCATACTGAGCATACCAATTTTTTTCTGGAAGGATTCGGTTTTCTTAACTTCTTTATCCTTTACCACGTAATTCATGTATAAGTCCTTTACGATGGCGGCAGATGCCAAGATCAAAAGTGAAGAAACTGTAGACATTACTGCTGACAGAGGTGCAGCAATGAAGAGTCCTGCTACTACCGGGTTCATATAATTTAAAACAATGGTAGGAATTACATAATCTGTGGTTTGACCTTCTGCTAACGTAAGGATGGCAGGGGCAAATGCACCGGAAATATGCATAACTAACATGAGGAATCCAACTACTACAGTACCGTAGATCATGGCATTATGTAAAGATTTTGTATCCTTAAATCCCATTCCTCTAACTGCTGTTTGAGGTAAACCCAGAACCCCGATGCCTACTAGTACCCAAAATGACATCAAGTATGGCTTTGGAGTAGTTCCCCCTCCATATGGATCTGCCCACTCAGGCTTAACTTCGTGCATGGTGTTTACCAGATTATCAAAGCCACCTGCGACGCCGATGATGGTGAATAGGATGATGAATCCTCCAAGCACCATGATAAGTCCTTGGATGGTATCCGTAGTTGTTACCGCCTTGAACCCTCCGATGGTGGTGTAGATAATTACTACCAATCCAAAGAGTACCAATCCCCAAATGTAGGAGAGACCTGTTACAGTCTGGAAAAGTACAGCTCCGCCGATGAACTGTGACATCATTTGAGCGATAAAGAAACCAACTAAGGCCAAGGATGCCAATATAACCACCACAGGTGATTTATATCTGGCTCTCAAATAATCTGTTACAGTAACTGCATTGGTTTTTCTGGATATAATCGCAAATTTTTTCCCTAAAATACCGAGAATAATGAAGGCTGTAGGAACTTGAATCATGGATAAGTAAACCCATACTAAACCTTTTGAATAAGCCACTCCTGGTCCACCTACGAAGCTGCTGGCACTGGTAAAGGTTGCAATCAACGTCATAGCCAATACCAAACCACCCATAGACCTTCCGCCTATAAAATAATTGTTAATAAATCCTTTTTCTGAATCTAGTTTTGATTGTCTATTACTGACATAAAGTCCGATTGCCATGTTTGCAATGAGATAGAGAACCAAAACCGTCAAAAGTATGGCTGTATATGACATTTAGTTCCCTCCTTTCTCTGAAGCAATGGCTTCTTTTGTTTCCTCCGGATCTACTGCCTCTTCCCCCAGTTCAAAATTCTTAAAGCAAGTTTTTACCACAACGATTACGGCAATGGAGAACAGTACGTATCCCATGACACAGCTCATAAAGAACCACATGGGCAATCCCATTACATAAGTGAAGCTTTTTGGATCTCCCGAGCCAAGTCCATATCCGGTAAAATACCACCAAAGGAAAAAGGCAATGTAGAGACCGATGGAAATCAGTGCCTCTTTTTTAATCTGGATGTTCATTTCCCTTTCAGAAAGTTTCATGATCTACCTCCTTTCACGCAATAACCACTATTATGCCTTCCAAGCTGTCAACGCCTTTTTATTCAACGGTAGCAATTTTGCTTTGTTACCGGTAAAAAGTTTTTCCATTACCTTTTCTATGCTTTCCATCTGAACGACGCCGGTTTTCTGCACGATTGCCCCTAAGACTACCATGTTAGAGACTTTATCATTTTTTAGTTCAACGGCTATCTCATTGGCATCAACGTAAAATACTTCCACATCCTGTCTTGAAGCTTTATCGGTAATCAGTGAGCTGTTGATAAACAGCTTTTCACCCGGTTTTACAAGAGGTTCAAATTTGTGAAGGGATGGTGTATTCATGGCAACGATAGCGGTAGCCTCCGTCACGATGGGTGAACTGATCTCCTTGTCAGAAACAATCACCGTACAGTTAGCGGTACCCCCTCTCATTTCCGGACCGTAGGCGGGCATCCATGTAACTTCCTTCCCTTCTATCATTCCGGCATAGGCGATCATCTGTCCGATCAGTAAAACCCCCTGCCCACCAAAACCAGCAATGATCAATTTATGTGTAGCCATTATTTCACCTCCTCAGGACATTTGAAATTTCCTAACGGATAATATGGGATTAAGTTTTCTCTCAGCCAATCCAGGGATTTCACAGGGTCTATTCCCCAGTTTGTGGGACAAGTGGACAATACTTCCACAAAGCTGAATCCCAGTTTCATTTCCTGAACCTTAAAAGCCTTCTCCATGGCTTTTTTTGCTTTTCTCACGTTTGCAGGAGTATCTAAGGACACTCTCTCCACAAATACAGCCCCACCTATGGTAGCGATCAATTCAGACATTCTCATTGGTTTACCGGAAATTTCTTCTTGTCTCCCTCCTTGGGTTGTGGTGGTTTTTTGACCAAGTAACGTGGTAGGTGCCATTTGCCCACCCGTCATGCCATAGATAGCATTGTTGATAAAGATGGTGGTAAATTTTTCTCCCCTTTGAGCGGCATGAATAATCTCTGCTGTTCCGATGGAAGCCAAATCTCCGTCACCTTGATAAGTAAACACGGTTTTCTCTGGATGAACCCTTCTGATTCCCGTAGCCACCGCCGGTGCTCTTCCGTGCGCGGATTCGCACATATCCACATTCATGAACTGATGAGCCAAAATACTGCAACCTACGGGAGCTACACCAATGGTGCTTCCCAGTTTTCCGGACTCTTCCACCACCTCCATCACCAGTCTGTGGGAGATGCCGTGGGTACAACCGGGGCAATAGGAGGTTTCTTCCGGCAGCATCCCTTTTGTAAATTCAAATACAGTTTTCATTTATTTCACCTCCAATATACGTTTTACATCCTGTGCAATTTCAGGAGGTGTGATGATAATGCCTCCCACCTTATTGGAAAGAGAAACCGGAAATCTACCTTTACAACCGATTTTGATATCATCCATCATTTGGCCCATGCTTAACTCCACAGATACCACTGCTTTGGTAGTGTCCTGTATTTCATCAAATGCATCATATGGAAATGGCCATAAGCTGATGGGTCTAATCATACCGGCTTTTATTCCGTCGGCAGCCAAAATTTCTATTGCATCCTTTGCGATTCGGGCGCTGATACCGTATGCTACCAAAACCACTTCTGCATCCTGCAAGTTGTAGGACTCATGTTTTACTAATTCTTTTTTTGCTTTTATGTATTTTTTGCTGATTTCCCAAATTCGAGTTTCTAACAACTCCGGTTTGAGATATAAGGATTTCACTACATTATGAGGTCTTTTGTTTTCGTGTCCGGTTAATGCCCAGGGCTTCACTTTCTCAATCTCACCGGATTCAAGACCCGGCTTTTTTTCCGGCAAAACCACTGGTTCCATCATTTGACCTAAAACACCATCTGCTAAAATCATGACTGGATTTCTATATTCATCGGCAATTCTATAGGCTTCCTCCATCATGTCGACGGCTTCCTGGATAGATGAGGGTGCCAGCACGAAAACGTGATAATCCCCGTTTCCTCCTCCACGGGTAGCCTGATAATAATCCGCTTGACCGGGCTGGATGGTGCCGATTCCCGGACCTCCTCTGGAGATATTTAGTATGACCAACGGCAATTCTGTAGATGCTAGGAAGGAAAAGCCCTCCTGCATCAATGCAATACCCGGGGATGAGGACGAAACCAACACCCTTCCGCCTGCTACAGCACCGCCGTAAGCCATGTTGATGGCAGCTACTTCACTTTCTGCCTGGACGAAGCTTCCCCCATTCTTTGGAAGTTCTCTGGACATGTATTCGGTAATTTCGTTCTGAGGTGTGATAGGATAGCCGAAGTAAAAGCGGCATCCACTTCTTATGGCCGCCTCTGCAAAGGCTTCATTGCCTTTCATTAATACCTTTTCGCTCATGATCCCAATCCTTTCATTATTCTTTATAAATGCTGATGGCTCCGTCAGGACACATAATGCCGCAGCTTCCGCAACCTATGCATTTATCCATCTCTACAATGGTTGCCGTTCTGTATCCTTTAGAGTTTATGTTGGTTTCATGCAGTGAGATTATTTTCACAGGACAAGCAGCGATGCACAATTCACAGCCCTTGCATCGTTCTTCGTTAAATTTGACTAAACACTTAGCCATGATTTCCTCCTTTTGATCCCAGCTTCACTTGTTAGATGTATATTTTATTCGCTGGTTTACTACCAGTTTTGAATATAATTTAATAGCATTTATGCATTCTATCTTTAATTTTTAATATTACTGCCACTCTTCCCTCAATATCATATTTATTGGGAATATATTAAAATCTTTTAAATTAGTTAAAGCACCGACTTCTCGCTCCAACTCTTCTACCAAATCTACCTTGCAGCAGTTGCATATCAGAGGAACCTGCAATATTTTGCCCATCTCCAAACAAAGGTAATAACCCTTCAGCACATCTGCACAGGTGGTCTCTCTAAGCATGTGTGTATTGTTGATCAATCCCGTCACTTTCAGGTGTATTTCCTGCTCTATACTATGAATATGCCCAATGGCGGTATCCAATGTTCTCGTTTCATAACGATTACCATTAATCACACAGAAAATATCAGTGTTTTTACCGATAGCAAAACCTTCTCCCGGAATATCCCGGGAAAAGTATTTACTAAATTGATTCAGTATTCTCGCACCTTCCGCATTGCCGCCTACATCCAATACAGTTCGGTATGTATTGTCCTCCAAAGGAGCTTTGATCCCAGCGGAAATTGCCGGGAGATCAGCTGTGATATCATAGCCAAAGGTATTGCTGTAAACGGAAATCCCTTTGCTTTCCATCAACGATTGCTTTTCCCTGCTTCGAAAATAGGGATTTGCAATATCCAAGTCTACAATTGCAGTCTTATGTCCCTCAACTGCCAATGCAATAGCATAATTTACACTAAACTCGGATTTTCCGCTTCCGTAATGACCTACTACAATGTTAATAGGCTTCTGTGACAAATTGATCATAAGGTTTCCTTTTTTTCTGAAAGCTTTGCTCTTTATTCAGCCTTTGGACTTTCAAAATATTTAATGAGGTTGGTTAGAACCAAATTAACAGGTGTCTCTATGCCTAAGGTCTTACCTTCTCTGACGATGGCTCCGTTAATCATATCAATTTCTGTCTTTTTCTGATTCAATACATCCTGAAGCATGGAAGACTTGTTGGCAGCCGTAGCCACACAAACGTCCTTTGTATGTTGAACGGGATCTGCATAACCCAACTTGATGCCCTTTGCTTCCGCTACCGCCTTTGCTTCCGACACAGCTTTTTCCAAAAGTTCTTCCAGTGCAGTAAAATTTAAAAGCTCCCCGTTATGAAGTTTGGTAATCCCTGTTAATGCATTGATTCCCACATTGACCATGAGTTTATCCCAAACAAGGCCTAAAACATTATGGGAAATTTCCGTTTCCAATCCTACCATGTTCAACGTGTCTGCTATATATTTAATTCGATCGGTGGTTTCCCCGGAGATTTCGCCGATAATGGTTTTTCCGCTGCCGGCATGTCGCATTTTACCGGGTCCTAACATGGTAGCACCGTGAGCCGTAGTACCTGCAATGATATTCTCTTCGCCTATCACTTGACTGATCAGGTCAATATTCCCAAGACCGTTTTGCAAGGTTAAGGCCACAGTATTGGGACCAAAGACCGCCTTGTTGCTTTCTGTAGCGATCTTCGTCAACGTAGACTTTACAAATATGATGGCCAGATCTACCACTCCCACAGCTTCAGCATCAGAAGAAGCTTTAACATGCTCGTAAGTGATCATGGAATCTGCCTCTTCCATCTGTAGGCCATGCATATTGATTTCATCCACATGCTCCTGCCATACATCCAGGAGATAAACGGAGTTCTCTCCGGAAGCGGAAAGCTTAGCCCCGTAAAGGCATCCCATAGCGCCCGCTCCAATTATTGCAATCTTCATTTTGTCTCCTTAGTACAGCCTCTTTAGCTCCTCTTCAGTTACGCCACCAAAAGTATGCTTCTCTTCAGGGAATGCCCCGGATTTTACTTCTTCCTTGAAGGTTTCCAATGCCTTTACGATTTCAGGAGAAAGATTCATATATTGTTTTACGAACTTGGGTACGAACTTCTCAAACAGTCCAACCATGTCATGATATACCAACACTTGACCATCGCAATATCTTCCGCCGCCGATGCTGATGGTGGGTACTTTTACCTTTTCTGTGATCAACTTTCCTAATTCTTCAGGTACGCACTCAATAACCATGCCCCATACTCCGGCTCTTTCCAATGCCAAAGCATCTTCCAGCACGTCTTTTGCCGCATCGCCTTTTCCTTGAATTTTGAATCCACCTAACTTGGATACGGTCTGAGGAGTCAATCCAATGTGACCCATAACAGGAATTCCGGCATCTACGATGGCTTTTACAGTATCGGCAACCTCCCTGCCCCCTTCCAGCTTGATTACATCGCAACGACCTTCCTTCATCAATCTGGTGGCATTTACTATGGCCTGTTCTTTAGACACGTTGTAAGATCCAAAAGGCATATCTCCTACGATCAAAGGTGTAGGAGCTCCCAGCACTACCGGCTTAATATGATGAACCATCTGATCCATAGTACAAGCTACAGTGGAATCGTCCCCGAGCACAGTCATCATCAAGGAGTCTCCTACCAGAATAATTTCTATTCCGGCTTTTTCTATCAAACAAGCTGTTGGATAGTCATATGCCGTAGTCATACTGATTTTTTCGCCTTTTTCTTTCATCTCCTGAAGTTTTAAAGTAGTAATTTTAGCCATTTTCTTATTCCTCTCTTTCATATATATAAAAAAATTATTTCGTCTTATATCCCAACTGCCTTGATATTTCCGCGGCTGTTATGATTACTTTATCTGAAAAGTTCACTGTTTCATTGCTCTTTTCATATCGATATTTCGGATAGGAAACACTGATGGCACCCACGGGAAACCCGTGAAAATCCATCAAAGGTGCTCCATAAGAAATCAAACCTTCTACGTATTCCTCATTATCGCAGGAATACCCTAATTTCCTGATTTTTTTCAATTCATCTTCTAATTCTTTAACATCTTTTAAAGTTTTTTTAGTATACATTTTAAAAGTTGTTTCCTCAAAAATCTTTTCCTTTTCATCCTGAGGGAGAAACGCCAAAACCGCCTTTCCCATTCCCGTGCAATAATCAGGAATGGTGGTGCCGATATCAATACCCACCTTAATTGTGGAGCTGCTTTCTATCTTGTCAATGTAAGCGATACAGCCCCCTATGCGAACTCCTAAATTGACCGTTTCACCCGTTTCCTCAGCGAGTCTTTCGATATAGGGCCTAGCAATTTGCTTAATTCCCGTTCTTTCCATGACTCTGCTGCCCATTGCAAACAGTTTAAAGCTATTGGAATATTTCTTATTGTCCGGATTTTGGATGATATACCCCGCGTCTTTAATTGTGTTGATGAGCCGATGAACCGTAGCTTTATCCATTTGAAGCTTTTCACTGATTTCAGCGATACTCATTTCACTTTTTGAATTGAGTTCTTCTAAAATTGCAAATGCCTTCAATATCGATTTAACATTATTTGATTTTTCCTTTTGTTCTTCCATGGATTACCTTCCAATCCTAAATTATTGAGATATTGGCAGAATATCAAGGAACGTACCTTGCAAAGAGTCGCCCCTTGCGGGCGACCTATGGAAATAGGAATCTTTGATTCCTCAATTTCCACGTTTATAGCTATACCAATAGGCCATCCCCACCAATACACCTCCCCCTACAATGTTCCCCAAAGTTACGGGCAACAAATTGTTTAGGAAAAAGCTCGACCAATTCAGGGACTGTAAAGCCTCTTGGGACAAACCGGATAAATTCACATAGTTTTCATTTGCCTTAGCAAAAATCCCTGCAGGAATATAATACATATTTGCTACAGAGTGTTCAAAACCGGAGGTAATGAAGAGCCAAATGGGAAAAAATATAGCGAATATCTTTCCTACAAATGTCTCTGCACCATAACACATCCAAACTGCCAAGCAAACGAGCCAGTTACACATGATCCCCAGATAAAAGGCTTGCATAAAGGTTAAGTTTACTTTGTATGCGGCAATCCTCAACGTAACCGCTCCTAACATCTCAGCTCCGCTGGAAAAAAGTCCGCTATTGGCCATCATATAGGCGATTAAAATGGAACCGATGAAGTTCCCTATGTATACGATGGACCAGTTTCTCAGCATCTTGGTCACGGTCACCTTTTTTTCTGCCACCCCCATGAGGATGAGGGTATTTCCAGTGAAAAGCTCTCCTCCCGCCAAAATAACTAACATCAGTCCAGTGCCGAAGATGGAACCAGCCAATACCTTTCCCAGACCATAAGTGGTGGGTTCAGCAAAGAGATTAAAGGCTGCCATATTGGAACCCTCCGCTGCAAAAGCGATAAAGGCTCCTGCAAGAATTCCTAATATCAATAATCTGGAAAATTTACCGTTTGCTTTTGTAATTCCCGCCTGAATGGCATAGTCAGTAATTTCTGCAGGGCTTAGAGGTCTTTTTTCCATTGTAATTCCAATCCCTTCAAAACATGATTTAACAGAATCATGGAAGTTACAGTCCCAACGCCTCCCGGAACGGGGGTAATTGCCTCCACCTTTTCTACTGCTTTATCATAATCCACATCACCACACATGGTATCATCCACAAAGTTGATACCTACATCCATCACCACAGATTTTTCCGTAAAGTATTCCGGTGAGAAAAATTTTCCTCGGCCTACTCCCGTCACTACAATATCTGCCTTGGAGGTCACAGCCGGCAAATCCGTTGTCTTTGAATGACAGATGGTCACCGTAGCGTTTTCTGCCAGGAATAACATGGCCAAAGGCCTGCCTAAAACCATACTTCTATTGACGATGGTTACGTTTTTTCCGGCAAGATCATAGTTGTAATATTTTAAAATCTCAATGACTGCCTCCGGTGTACACGGTGCGAATCCTGAAGAATCTCCTGTAAATACACCTTCCGTATTAACCGGGCTCATACAATCTATATCCTTTAACGGATTGATTCTCTTACAGATTTCATTGTCATCCAAATGCTTAGGCAATGGCCTAAAGATCAGTATACCGTGAACTTTATCATCTTGATTGAGTCCATCTAACACCTGTAAGAAACTTTCCATGTCGATGTTTTCATCCACGGCTACAGACTCACCGATCATACCTACCGAGGCACAATTTTTTATGACCCTTGCCTCATAAGCTATATCATCTGGCCTACTTCCCACTCTCAGAATTGCCAGCTTGGGAGAAATTCCTTTTGCTTGATACTCTGCCACTTTTACAATAAGATTCTCTTTAATGCTGTCGGCTACTGGTTTTCCTTTTAAAATCATGCTATCTCCTTTATATTCCAACAATCGTCCTAAAAAATTATGTATAGCTCACAAGCCCATCATTCTTATTTAGAACAACCCTGAAATTTTTCCCGTCTTATCCACGTCGATGTTTTCTGCTGCAGGCACCTTGGGCAATCCCGGCATGGTCATGATATCCCCAGTTATGGCTACCACAAATCCCGCTCCAATGGAAGGCTTCACGTTTCTTACTGTAATTCTGAATCCCCTAGGTCTACCCAGCTTTGTCTGATCATCGGATAAAGAATACTGGGTTTTAGCCATACAAACAGGGAGATTGGCAAATCCCATCTCTTCAATTTCTGCAATTTGCTTATTTGCATTACCTATGTAATCTACACCATCAGCACCGTAAACCTTGGTGGCTATAGCATGTATTTTTTCTTTAATAGAAATATTGTCTTCATAGGCAAATCGGAAGTCCTTTTCGCCTTTTTCGATCACCCGTACCACTTCCTCTGCCAAAGCTTTTCCACCTTCGCCACCCTTCGCCCAAACTTCGGAAAGAATGACGTTTACATTTAGTTTTTTACATGCATTTTCAATGGCTTCCAGTTCTGCTTCCGTATCCAAAGGGAATCGATTAATCGCTACAACAGGAGGAAGACCAAATACGTTCTTCATATTTTCTACGTGCTTCAACAGGTTATCAATTCCTTTTTCGATTGCCCCCACGTTTTCATTGTTCAAATCCGCTTTTAAGACCCCGCCATGAAGCTTCAGGGCTCTGGCTGTTGCAACTACCACCACCGCATCCGGTGAAAGCCCACTGAGCCTACATTTGATATCTAAGAATTTTTCCGCACCCAAGTCTCCGCCAAATCCTGCTTCCGTAACCACGTAATCCCCCAACTTTAATGCCATCTTTGTGGCCATCACACTGTTGCAACCATGGGCTATGTTGGCAAAGGGACCGCCGTGAACAAAGGCAGGAGTATGTTCCAAAGTCTGCACTAAATTGGGCTTTAAGGCATCCTTCATCAATGCTGCCACCGCCCCCTGCGCTTTCAGATCTCCAGCGGTTACGGGTTTTCCGTCGAAAGAATACGCTACAATAATGCTGGCAACCTTCTTCTTAAATTCATCCAAATCGTTAGAAAGACATAAAACCGCCATGATTTCTGATGCCACGGTGATATCAAAACCGTCTTCTCTGGGCATGCCATTTGCCTTGCCCCCCAGACCGTTTGTGATAAAACGCAATTGCCTGTCATTCATATCCAGACATCTCTTCCATATGATTCTTCTTGGATCGATATTTAAGTCATTTCCTTGAGTAATGTGATTATCCAATAATGCCGCTATTAAATTATTTGCTGAGGTAATGGCGTGAAAGTCCCCTGTAAAGTGAAGATTAATGTCCTCCATGGGAACTACCTGTGCATATCCGCCACCTGCTGCTCCTCCCTTCACACCAAATACGGGACCCAAAGACGGTTCTCTCAAGGCGATGACAACTTTTTTGCCAATTTTTTTCAGACCATCACCTAATCCAACGGTAGTCGTCGTCTTTCCTTCTCCAGCAGGAGTTGGGTTAATGGCTGTTACTAAAATCAATTTTCCGTCTTGTGTATCTTTCTTCGTATCCAAAAGATTGTAATCCACTTTGGCCTTATACTTACCGTAGCATTCCAAATATTCATCAGGGATGGAAAGGGATTTGGCAATTTCCTCAATTTTCAGTGGTTTTGCCTCTTGTGCAATTTCGATATCACTTTTGTAACTCATTTTTACTTCCTTTCATTTCGCATTACGAAACATAGTTTCATATTGTTAAACATATTATAAACTTGCTTAAATTAAAATGCAAGACTTTTTTTAATTATCAGAAAATTTCTCGAAATTTTAGTAAAAAAAATAGGGTATATCACATAACTTATGATATACCCTTTAATTCAAAATACCTTTTTACTATATATTCGGCCGTTTCCTTCATCAAATCAAATCCAAAAACCTCTGTGCAATCCTCCGATGTATTGGAAACTGCATTCACATCGATTATATAAAATCCCCTTTCATTTTCAATGATATCCAAGCTTCCAGTCTCAATCTTCAAAAGTTCCATAGCTTTGACGGCTACCACTTTAATCTCCTCTCTGCAATCATCATATCTTTTGTATGTGGATCCCAAATGATAGGCCGAAAGTCCATTATCAGCAACACTTCTTTTCAAAATCAGCTTACAAGCATCGCCGATTACTTCAATTCTTGTGAGAAACCCATAGGAGGGTTCAATGTATTCTTCTGCAATAAACCTGATATTCGGAGCGTGCTCCACACAGCTTAGGAGCTCCTTTTCATCATTAATGATAAAGGTATAATTCGTCCTTCCTCCACAATCTGGTTTTAATATAAAGGGATATTGCCAATCTTTTTTATCCTGAATCTGCCAAGGAAAAAACACCCCGTAAACCCCAGGCACCCAAAACCCATTTTCAGCCAGCTTTGTGGTTGAGCATTCCTTACTGATCTCATAAAAATGAGCTTCATAAGGATTAATCATAGGGATATTTTCTTTTTGTAACAGGTGAATAATACCCGGCATCAATTCAAGAGACCTTTCGTTCCCTCTGAAAACAGCACTTGCAAACACTCGATTCACAATCAAATCACAGCAAATGATTTCCGACATCAGTTGAGAATCCGCATATTCACTCTGCAAATCAATGAGCTTCGCCTCTACCCCCAATTCCTTAATCCGTCTTTCCAATTCAAAACTTGACCATTCTTTTGATTCAAATAAAATTCCTATACCCAATTCTTCACACCCTCCATTCTAGCAACTTTGAAAAAAATAATTTCAGTTCTTCCGTCTGTGGAAAAGCGAACACCGTCTCACTTTCCCCATATTCAGTAATTTTACCTTCATTTAAAAATACAATTTTATCGCAAGCATGAAGGGCAAACCCCATTTCGTGGGTAGCAATGATAAAGCTTATTCCAATTCCCTTTAGCTCCTGTATCATGTTTAGCACTTCTGTGGTGTACTCGGGATCAAGGGCGGATGTGGGCTCATCCAAAAGCAAAATCTTCGGTCTTGGTGCTATAGCACGGGCTATGGCGATACGTTGTTTCTGTCCCCCCGATAACTGGATAGGCTTTTTTTCACTCTCAGATTCCAGCCCAAAATGCTGTAAAAGCTCCAGAGCTCGATCTTCTGCTTCCTCTTTAAGGAATTTATGTACTTCTATCAGAGGCAATGTGATATTTTCCTTTGCAGAAAGATGATGAAATAGCCCATTTTGCTGAAAGACGAATCCGATGTTCCTTCTGTAGACGTGACTATCCTCTGCCTCCTCACCGTCAACCATTACCCTACCGGTTGTAGGCAAAATCAGTCCCCCGAGTAATCGTAAGAGCGTAGATTTCCCACAGCCGGATTTTCCAATGAGAGCCAGAGTTTTAATGTCATCACTAAAGTTGATGCCATCTAGCACCGTCCTCTGTTTATCAAAACACTTCGTAAGGTCTACTAAATCAAGCCGCATAAGTAAACCTCCTTTCCAGCATCTTTGAAATTAATGAAATTGGTAATGTGAGGCAAAGGTATAACACACCCAAAAAAAGATAACATTCAAACAATTTGAAGTTTATGGCGCTAATTTCACGGATGGTTTGAGTGATTTCAATAACTGCTATCATGGAAAGCAGAGAGGAATCTTTAATAATAGATGCAAACTGCCCCGTTAAGGCAGGCAACGTTCGAGCTATCATTTGTGGCAATATTACAAATTTGGTAATTTGCCCCTTTGTAAACCCCACAGCCTTTGCTGCCTCAATTTGGGAATCCTCTATGGATGAAAGTCCTCCTCTGATGATTTCAGCAACGTATGCACCTTCAAAAAACGATAAGATCAGTACGCCACAGATAAATCGGTTTTCAATTCCAAGGGCAGTTCCTACGATATAGAAAAAAAGGTAAATCTGCATGATCAAGGGGGTTCCTCGAATAAATAAAACATAAAAATTTGATAAATACTTGAAAAATAAAATCCTAGAAGATTGCATTATGGCTGTAACCCCACCAAATATTAAACTGAGCACTAGGCTTGCAATACTTAGGTAAATGGTCATTAAAAACCCATCAAAGAGTCTTTCTTTTAGACCAAACAAAAATGAAAAATCAAAGGTGATTCCGATTCTTGAAAAGGAAAACCAGCAGACCGCAGCCAGTGATATTGTTAATAACAGCAGATTTACGATAGCTTTTATAGGATTTAAGCTCTGATCATTAGCAACAAATAAATTCATCTTACTCCTTTCAATTATTTAGCTATATCGAAAAACCATTGAAATCCAAGTTCATCGAAGGCTTTTTTCTCATTTGACAGATAGATTTGTGTCAGTTGATCGAATCCACCCTCTTCAGTGTAAATAGCAATGAATTCATTGACTTTATCCAGAAGCTGCACATTCCCTTTTTTCAACGCTACGCCCCAATACTCCACACTTTGAAATGGAATAAAAATTGCTGTTGTAGAGTCGGGATTTTCTTGGTTACGTCGGTAAATCGTAAGCTGATCGTATAAAAACCCATCGGCCTTGCCCTGTGCCACTTCTGTAACGCAAGCACTTTCATCTGCCAACGCAATAATCTCTACATTTTTTAGATTTTCCAAAGCATAAAAATGTCCTGTTGTTCCTGTTTTTACAACAACCTTTTTCTCTGCTTTATTAAGGTCATCAATATTTTTAATATGCGAATTTTTATTTGCTAAAATGGCGAGCAGGGAATTTGCATACGGATCAGAGAAATCCACTTCTTTTTTTCGATCCTCCTTTATGGTCATGGAGGATATCACCATGTCTGCCTTTCCTGTTTGCAATGATGGGATCAGTCCATCCCAGGCAGTGTTTACTATTTCAACTTCCTTTCCTATATACTCACCCATTGCTTTTGCAAAGTCAACGCTGATACCTGAGGGATTTCCCGATTCATCCTTCATTTCAAAGGGGGGATAAGCCAACTCCATAGCTACTACCAATTTATCCTCTTTGCTTTGACACCCCGTCAATATAAAAGTACCGCTAATTATAAAACCTATCAACAATAATGCTACTAATTTTTTCATAAATGACCTCCACTCTTTTCGATTGCTACATAAATATTAAAGCCTTTTAATCATAAAATTAAACCTAAAGGCCAATATGTACTCATTCTCTTTTTTCAATAATTTTATATTTACGGTGGGTTTTTCGTGCATAACGTTCGCCGCAAGAGTTTTTCTCCACCACAAGCTCCAAATCAGGGCAGTTTTTAAAAGCACAAGATTCAATGGTATCTACACTAGCAGGAATGGTAAGGGTCTTCAGGCTTCTGCATCCTCGAAAAGCCCCGGATGAAATTCCTCGTATCCCTTGAGGTAGATCTAACTTTTCTAAAGAAGTGCAACCATAAAAAGCGCCGAACCAAATGCCCTGTATGGAAGGGGGCAGTACAACTTTTTTTAGACTTTTGCAGCCACTAAATTCAAGCTCTCCAACCACCATAATCCCATCAGGCAGTGTAATTTCTTCTAGGCTTCCACATTTCCAAAATGCCCTATTGTGAAGAACTTGTACTCCCTCAGGAATATCTATTTTCCTAAGCTTTTTACAATTCAAAAAACATTCCATGCCAATGGTAGTCAAGGAAGATGGCAATGTAATATCTTCTAAGGCGAAACAATCCTCAAAGCATTCCATAGGTAGATAAGAAAGATTTTGGGGGAGAGTAATATGAGTCAGCTTGGTACAACCCTTAAAAGCCCCAAGATCCAATTCCGTGTCTTCACCCTCAAAGACCACTTTTTGTAAGCTTCTAAGCCCTGTGGCATAGGATCCAAAATGTTTCACGTGGGCAGGAATCTCAAGTTGGCGAAGCCCTTTGCAGCGAGCAAATGCCCCCGATTTGATAGTGGTAATATACGGCGGAATCTTTATCCTCCCATTCTTTGCAGATGGGCAAAAGATGAGCTCCCCTTTGTTAGGATTTACATACATGCCATCATCAATGGAGATTTCTCCGCCTTGGGTAAGAAGTATTTCAATTCCTTGCAGAAAAAGACTGTAATGTACATCTTCGGCGGTAGCGGGAAGCGTAATGCTCTTTAATGAGGTACATCCTGAAAATGCGTCTTCTTCAATGGTTGTAAGACCTTCCGGTAGGCAAATGCTTCTAAGGTTAAGGCATTTTTCAAATGCACAGGTTTCAATAGCTTTAATGCCGGGAGATAAAATTACTTCCTCTAAATCCTCACATTTATAAAAGCACAGATATGGAATTTCCTTGAGGGTGGAAGGCATTATTATCTTTCTTAATCCGCACCCATTCTTAAATCGATGATCTATGGAAAAAACCCCTTCCGGTATAGAAAACTCCTCCGGAACCTCTCCCTCACCACTCAAGGTTCCCATTGTTATTGTAAACCCAGTTAAGGAAACATCTGTCAAATACCTAGGCACATATCCAGCTGTTTTGCAGCCGGGTGCAAAGTGTAAGGTAAGTTGCTTGCCACAAAAAGCAAAGGCGTATGGATGAATGAAATCAACGGTAGACGGAATTACTACATCTGTAAGCGAGGTGCATCCCCAAAAAGCATATTCATGAATATGAGTCAAACCTTCCGGTAAGTTCACTTCTTTGAGAGCGGTGCACCCTTGGAATAACCCAACAGATAGCTCAGTAAGAGTAGAAGGCAATGTAATACTCTCCAGACTCTTGCAATCTAAAAAAGCTCCTTTGCCCATAAAAGAAAGTTCCCGTGGCAGACAAATTTCCTTTAATGCATCACAATCCATAAAGGTTGCCTCCCCTATTTCTTGCAAGGCTACAGGCAGATGTATATCCGTAAGCTGTGAACAGCTACGCAGACAAAAATCAGGTAAAGCAGCAACCCCTTCCGGTATGGTTAACTCCCTCAGGGATTCACAGCAACCGAAAGCATCCTTTTCAATGATAATCAGACTATGTGGCAGTGATAGAGTTTGTAAATTTTCGCTACCCAAAAAAGCTGATTCACCGATTTTCTGCAAACCCTGTGGAAGCTCTATATGCTGCGCAGTACAATTTTTAAATGACCGTTTTTCTAAGCCCACCACAGTAGAGGGGAGTTTTATAGTGTGGATATTTTTTAGGTTTTCAATTTCACTAAAAACCCCTTCTCCTATGATGCCATAACCTTCCGGCACAGTAAAAACATCCCCTTGGATATATTGTTCAGCAAAATAGCGGCTTTGTTTCCAATCAAAAGTGGTGAATGAAGATGGTTTTAGTTCCATAGAATCCTCCCCTTTATATTAAGATTTTATATTTATATTATTTCTATATCATCAAGCGAAGACGATTTAAAAAGGCATCACGTTTTTGCATCGAATGTCTTTATTATCGTAATTAGTGCAAGCATAAAATTTGTGCTGAGCGCCTATCCGTTTTTTCACAATCATAAATCCATCCTTGCACTCAGAACACTTAAAAATATCTTTTAACGCTTGCTTATCATTAGTCATAAAATCACAGATTTCCATTTCGTTGGTGCAGATGTACAAACCAAGTCCATAGTTTTTGTTAAATTCATATTTCAAGGGAAATCCACAAATAGGACATCGGATTTTAAAGATTTCCACCATTTCCATATTCATGTCCTTGGGTGCCGCGATATGATATTCATTTATGAGTTCCACTAAAAATCTGGATGGCTTGTCCAAAGGGGTACAAATATAGACTCTGTTTTTCGTTCTGGTCAATGCCACGTAAAAAAGTCTCCGTTCCTCAGCATAGGGAATGCTCAGATCTTCATGAGTCACCATTTTCATAATGGGATCCTCCTCTATTTGGCATGGAAATCCGAACTTGCCTTCCAACATATTTAAGATGACAACATTGTCAAAGCCCAACCCTTTGGCACTGTGAGCCGTCATAAATGTAATTTTCGCCTTGGGATATTTGTTACACCTCACCTTATTCCCCTGAAGCTCCACAAACTTTCCTGTATTATAAAGCTTGTGCATATCAAATCCGTACCTTCCTAAGAGTAGGATTGAGGAATCCTCCCCATATTCAGTGATAATCTTGTCAATCATATTGATGACCGCCTCTGCAAGGTTTAGCGTTAGTTTAAAGCTTGCATCATAAGGCTCCAAAATGATGGGATTTTCTAAATTCTTAGGGGAAATGAGCTTTTTATGAATCTGTTTGGAGTTTTTCTGAATGAATCCACCTGCAATGTCGATTAATTCCTGGGAGTTTCGATAAGTATGGGTGATTTTCAGTTCCTTTCCTTCCCCCATGAGGTCGAGAAATTTGGTAAATAAGGTTATGTCAGAGCCTGCAAAGGCGTATATGGATTGCCAATCGTCTCCTACTGCCACCACCTTTGCCTTAGTTATTTCCGAAAGCCTCTTGGTCAAATTAAACCTTTGCCTGGCAATATCTTGAAACTCGTCGATAATTACATATTTGTAGGGTAGCTCCATCTGCTGCTTTTGAATTTCCAAGAGATAATCATGCCCATCGTTGATCATGTCTGCAAAATCGATTTGGTTTCTTTCCTTTAACGTATTCTGATAATGGTGATACACTTTTTCAGCGATCTCTAAAAATAAAAGATTCCTCACATTATCTGTCTTTTTACGCAAAATGCCAAAGCCCTCTTCATCAAAACCGATGGTCTTGTATTGCTCAATAAAATTGATCATAAAAAAGATAAACTTATAGATGTACTTGTCCTTCCCTGTATCGACGATTTTCTTATAGACCTCTTCAAAGCTTCTGGGCTTAAGAACAAATCCCTTTTTCTTTAACTCCTCTGCCAAGTGGTCAAAAATGGAGCGTTTATCCTTGTAAACTGACCAAGTTTCTATCAAGGTGGTAGTGCACTGTTTATGAAGCATCCTTTTGTGTAAAATATGCTTCTTATAGACGGCTAATTGTTGAGGCGTATAGAGGTTGCTGTAATAGCTTTCCGTAATGCCATAGTGTTCGATATAAGCTTCCAAGTCTCCTTGATGGATGTAAAAATCAGGGGTATACTTTTTTCGACCACTCAGAGTTCCATAAGGATACACCTTTTCATATACGTAATCAATTCCATTTAAATATAGAAAGTTTGCAATCTGGACCTCCTGCACGGAACGCAAATATTCTCCCGTAATGGTTTTCACCTGTCTGGATCTTTGGTCTGCAACCTTATCAATGTACTCTCCAAGGCTGCTTTTAATGGTTTCATAGACTTGAGATGATTTATAGATATGATATTGCTCCAAATTTTCAAAATTAAATACGTCCTCGGTCAAATCAAAGTAATATCCCATAAATAACACTAAATTATGCATTAATTTTTTATCTTGATAGATGTTCTTTTCCAGCATTTCAAATATAATGTTATAGGCGCTAAAATTTATTTCAGGGGGAACCTGTGCAAACCGCTTAACGATTTCAAAGGCAAAAGTATGAAAAGTGCAGATTTTAGCTGGGATTTTCAAACCACTATTGATACGTTCCTTCAATTCATTTATGGCCTTATTGGTATAGGATATGACGATAATTTCCTCCGGTTTTACACCTTGCTTTTCCACCAAATACTTTACCTTTGCTGCCATTGTAGTGGTTTTACCCGCCCCGGCTCCGGCAACCAATAGGCAGTAATTATCATCGGTAATAACAGCCCGCCTCTGCTCTTCGTCCAATCTTATGTCCGGATCGATATCCTTCAAAATAGTATCAAAATAATCCTTCAGTTCTACCAATTTTCTTTCCACATAATTGGAGTTGTGAAGTTGGATATCCCTTTGGATATTTCTAAATTTTTGGGTAAAGTCAAAGATAGCTGTGTAATCAACTTTAAATTTAGCAGAATTGTTCTTTATATATTGGAAGATTAGATCATTTTCCAGATCATCGAAATAGATTTTATAGATTTTAGAAATTTGTTTGGCCTGAGCCGTGCTGATATAGGAATCGGCGCCAAAAAGCTCTGCATAATCCTTTTCAAAGGAAATAAATACATTGCCCAAGTTGGAGTATTCTAGCTCTATCTCTTCTTCTTTGCCTAAATCGGGAGATTCTATCTCTATCTCTTTTTCTTTGCTTAAATTGGGAGATTTTGACCCCAGCTCTCCTAAATTGGGAGATTCTAGCCCCGGCTCTTCTTTGCCTAAATTGGGAGATTCAAGTTCCCATGTTTCCTTACTATTTAACCTGTGGGATTCTAAAACCGATTCACCCGTATTACTGGAATTTGAAGATTCAAACCCTTGTTCCTGGGTGGTGTCAAATCTTAATCCTTCCTGTCCAACCCTTTCAGTTAAAGCATCAGTATTCTCTGCCTTAGATTCTTTTTGGGCATTGGGTCCATCCTTAGAATCTTCTGGCACATTGGGCCCATCCTGATTCTCTATCTTAGAATCTTCTGGCACATTGGGTGCATCCCGATTCTCTATCTTAAAATTTTCTTGAATATTTTGGACATCATAAAAATAAGCCTTAGGCAAACCACAGTGCGGGCAAAACTCCGCCTTATCTGATATTTTCTTTTTACACTCGGGACATTTAATGAGCGCCATAATTCCCCTATCTCTTCCACTATACAAAAGTGAATGATTTTTGTATTTATGATTAAATTTAGAACAAATGAATTTAATATTCCTAATGCGCCCACATTGCAACTATTTTAACAATTTTGTATTCTTCGTAAACTTGGTAAAAAGATTTCTTCTATTCGTAGTATTTATAATCATTTTTTATTACTCTTTTTTTTAACTTATGTGCATTTTAACGTACATTATATTCCATTGTCAATTACCTTTTTCGTTTAACTTGTATAAAATGATGCCCCAAAATGATGCCCACTTGTTCACTTACCCAAATAAATTTTTTGAGCTAATTCTAATTGCCGAGCTACCGCCTTTAATAATAATATTTCATTTTAAAAGAGACTATTCCGTAGAATAGCCTCCATTAAATATATTTTTACTTATTATTTAGGCAACTGGAATTTGCCTTCCTCCACATCTTTTTTTACCATTTTAAAGAAGGATACTACTGTAATAATCATTATAAAGGTAAGTGGTAATGCAAAGATGATTACGATTGTTTGTAAGGGTTTTAGAGGGCTTCCACTGATGATAAAGCCCATGGGTAAAACCACCAATAAAAATGCCCATAACAATCTTAACCAAGGTTTTGATTCCCCGTTTTCATCCAGTTCATACTGTGATACACCTGCCAATACTCCCGAGGTGGCATCATAAGTGGTGGCTGAAAATAGAACGATGATGACCAATATGATTCCAAGGACCACAGTTCCTCCGGGCAAGGTAGAAAGTATGTTAATAATCGTATTTGGTGCTCCGTTTTCTGACAGAGATGTCACCACATCTACTCCACCGTTGAATTGCTGATACATTCCATATCCACCTAAAACTTCGAATACTGTGAAGCATCCTAAAGTTCCAAAACAAACAGTCCCCGCAATCATCTGTCCCATGGTTCTGCCTTTTGAAATCTTTGCGAAAAACAAACCGTAGAATGGTGCGTACATAACAGCCCAAGCCCAATAAAACACTGTCCACCATGCAGGAAAACCATCTGTAACTTCGAATGGATCCATCCAGCTGGAGAGTGAAATAAAGTTTTCTGCAATGATTCCCACAGATGTGGTTGCCATATTTAAAGTAAATACTACATTTCCTGCAAAAGCAATAAAGATGAGCATGCAAATGGTCAATGCCACGTTTCCGTCGGAAATACGTTTCATACCCTTGGATACACCTAAATAGGAAGTAATTCCAAAAATAGTAGCTACACCCAATAATACGCAAAGGCGAAGGACTGTAGTATCGGGAATCCCTGTGAGCCTATTGATTAATGCTGCAATAAATGGAGTTTGCAACCCAAAAGCTGTGGCGGCTGCCCCGATCAAACCAAACATAAATCCTATGTCGATGGCTTTTCCTAATACCCCATCAACTTTATCTCCTAAAGCTCCTCTGCAAGCTTCACTAATACGGAATACTTTGCTTTTTCTTATGTAGAGTAAATATGCACAGGCTACACCGCAAGTGATGTAAATGGTCCATGTGATAAATCCCCAGTGATAAGGCCCTAATGCAGCTGCATACTCAAATGCCTCGTAAGATCCTGCCTCCACATATTTTGGGGGATCGATAAAGTAATAAACCCACTCGATAGAACCCCAGTAGATGACCGTGCCTCCGATTCCCCCGCAAAATAACATAGCACCCCAAGAAAACAAACTGAAATCCGGCTTTGTATCGGGATCCCCTAGTTTGATCTTACCATATTTACTAAAGCAAATATAAAGACAAAAAATAACTGTTGCAAAAGCAAACCAAACATAATAATTCCCTAAGTTATAACAGATAAATGTATTAATTGTATTTACAATGTTCATTGCTTGATCAGGAAATATGATCGTAGGGATACTGATCACAGCCAAAACTACAAAAGATAAGAAAAATAACGGTTTATCCAGTTTTCCTTTTCTGTCATTCATGACAATTCTCCTTTCTACATCCTTTTATATTACATCAATTTTTTGAATTCTTTTAAATTGTTCCAAGCGTTTTCCAGTGAAAGTTCATTATTTTGTAACTTAGTCACTAATTCAACGATTTTCTCATTAAAGGGTGTGGCAACACCTACTTGTTTTGCAATTCTTACGGTTTCACCGTTTATATTGTTGATTTCACATTTTTTCCCTTTGCGAATATCTTGCAACATGCTGGCTATCTGCGCCCTGTAAGGTGTATAGACTTCCTTCCAATAAGCTTTTACTTTTTCACGTTCTTCTTTTGAATTAAAGCATACCCTCTCCGGAGTAGGAAGCAACGCAAAAGCTTCTACGGGAGTTATCCCTAAGGATTGAATGATTTTTGCACACTCCATACCATTATATGCAATGCAATCCATAGCAAAATCATCGTCCAAGATATCCCCCACTGTACATCCTAAGGCTGTCTGTAATCCACTGAAGCATGAATTATCCGTCAGCTTCGTCCAACGAACACCTCTTAAATTATCCGTCACTTCCACGCTTCCTGCACTTTTCAACACTTCTTTAACTTCTATTACCTTCTCTGTAATCGGTCCTAGATAACTGCCAAAAGAAATCCCTAAAGTGGATGCTGCCGAAGCCAATTTAGAAACCCCAGGCTCTATGAAAGTACCACTGAATTCCATGCCTCCCCCCATAAGATTTTTTTCGGGAAATATTTTTTTTGATTTTTCTTCTGGCATTCCGTTTTGTAACGTTAAAATCACAGTGCTTTCATGGGTAAATGGCTTTATTTCTTTTAAGGATTCCTCGATGGCATCATGTTTTGTGAGAGATATCACTAAGTCGTATGTACCGCTAACTTCATTGGGGAAAATAGCTTTGACCGGTATGGTTTTTTCTATTCCCCCTATAATTTTTGCTCCCTTTGCACGGAGTGCCATCACATGCTCCTTGTAATTGTCTACAAGTTCCACATCATAACCGCCTTCTGTAAGCAATGCTCCGATTATGGTTCCCATAGCTCCTGCACCTAATAATACGATTCTCATACAGATTTCCCTTTCATAGGTTGTTTTACCAATTTTAAAGAATCTCTTGCTTCTTGCGGTGTCATAATCTCTCCCCCCAAGGAATTGACAATACTCACTGCCTTTTCCACTAATTGCCCATTGGAAGCGAATTCACCTTTAGCAATATATATGTTGTCCTCTAATCCTACTCTCACGTTTCCACCCATGAGATACGTCAAAGCCACCATAGGAAATTCATCTCTTCCGATACCAAAAGCACCCCACTCATATCCGTTAGGCACTAAATCCTTCATTGCACAAAAGGAAAGGGGTGTAATCTCAGTACCGTAAGGAATGCCCATGCAGAGTTGGAAAAGGGTATTATCAGGTAATAACCCTTCTTTGATCAAATCCTTGGCTTGCCATACGAACCCAAAATCAAATGCTTCCACTTCCGGCGTAACCCCAGAGCCTTTTATGAGCTCCGCAGATTCCCTCAACTGATTATAGGTTGCAATATAGAGCAAGTTCTGTCCCCAGTTGATGGTTCCACAATCCAAAGTACAGATTTCAGGTCTGCATTTTAGAATATGCTCCATTCTTTCCTTGGGCGGTATCATATCTGTTCCGGGTCCGGGCATAGCAGGGTTTTCAGGATGCGGTGTCCAATCTCCTCCCATTCCCGTGGTGATATTGATACAAACGTCAACATCTGATTCTCTAATTAGACGAACCGTTTCCTCATAATACTTTAGCTCTCTACAAGGCGTGCCGGTTTTAGGGTCTCTCACATGCATGTGGATGATAGATGCTCCCGCTTTTGTGGCTTCTACTGCCGCTGCCGCAATTTCTTCAGGTGACTTAGGTATGTTAGGATGTTTTAAATGTGAGTCTCCCGACCCTGTGAGCGCACAGGTCAATACTACCTTCTTTTTTAAATTCATAATTTGTTTGTACCTCCTTATTTCATTCAGTATGAAGTGTTGCCGATTAAACTGGATGATTTTTCACTTTTATTTAATTTGCTTCACTCACCTTCTACTTGGTAAATCAATAGTTGCAAATTTCAAACCAATTTTATAATTATTCCGCAAATTATCTTTTTTTAGTTTGATTATTTGATATCAAAAGGATTTTTTATTTGAAATTAAGTTTATTTTAAAATAAATTCAAAAATAAAAACTTGATATTGAGTGACTTTTCCCTCAATATCAGAATAAGATTTTTGAATTTTCACTCATTTTTTTAAGTTTTATACATAAATTTGCTCATGATTTATATATTCATTTAAAAAGATATGATAAAATTACTTTAATATTTTTAAGTAATTTTATCGTTTTAATTGTAAGTGACAACAATGTGCTCTTTAAAAGATAGGAGGCTGCTTTCATGAAAAAAAATTTCAACACTATTTATGGAATGGATTTTCCTACTTTTTTTAATATTATCGATAATATGTACGATGAAATATATTTGGTAGATAACAATTATAAGTTGATTTATGTAAATAAAGCTTGCGCCAGACATTATGGTTGCAATCCGGAGGACATGATCGGAAAGACCTCTCAAGATTTTGAAGCGGAAAAGTGGTGGGATTTATCATTCCTTTCTTCCATGTATAAGGATAAGAAAACGTATGTTGCTCGGCAAAAACTATTTAATGGTATAGAAGTAACTAGCATTGCCGTACCTATTCTTGATGAAAATGATAATATAGAATACGTGGTAATGAATGTACGAGATGAAATCAACGAAATGGATTTTTATAATAACACCATCCGAGAATTAACCCCTTCTCCCTTTCCTGATGAACGGAGGGATTTGGTCTTTAAAAGCAAAGCAATGGAAGATGTTCTTGCTTTAGCAAAACGAATCAGTGCAATTGATGCAACTTGCATTATTACCGGGAAAACAGGTGTAGGAAAAACACTTTTAGCCAAACATATGCATGCCATGAGTCCTAGATGTCATAAACCCTTCATTTCCTTGAACTGTGCCAGCTTACCTTCTGAGTTATTGGAATCCGAACTTTTTGGCTATGCTCCGGGCTCCTTTACCGGTGCTTCCCTCAAAGGAAAGAGCGGTTTTTTAGAAAAAGTAAACGGGGGCTCCATCTTGCTTGATGAAATCTCTGAGCTCTCCCTTTCAGCCCAAGCGAAAATTCTCCATGTATGCCAAGAAAAAGAGTTTTTTCCTGTGGGTGGTACAGAGTCCATTAAAGTGGATGTAAAAATCATAGCTGCTACTAATAAAAATTTGCAAGATTTAGTAAACACTGGTCATTTTAGAGAAGATTTATTTTATCGCTTAAATGTTACGGAAATCTATATTCCTCCTTTGAAGAGGCGACCGGAAGATATCCCTGCACTTACTTACCACTTTTTAAACGAAGCCTCTCAAAAATATGGTCTTACTCGTCAAATCACCGATAGAGCTATGGAGGTTCTCGCAAATTACGAGTGGAATGGAAACGTAAGGGAGCTACGTCACATTGTAGAAAGAATGGTGGTCACTTCAGACACCATGTTACTTGATATCGGGCAAATTCCAAAGTCCATCTTTGGCATTACCGACTCCGAGGAACGATATACTTCAGCTGAATATCGTTCTTTTAGAGATAAGATGAGTGATTATGAAGCCTATTTAGTCCGTCAAGCCTACGAAAAAGGCAAGTCCTCCCGAAAAGTTGCCGAGCTTCTTTCCATTCCTCAAACAAAGGCAAATACTTTGATTCAGAAATATATAAAAGGTAAATTCTAAGTTTAAATCCTCCTGACAGGTACTGCCATATTGTCCTCATTGTCTTTCAAAATACAACTAAAGGAACATGAGATGATTATTTGCTTGCATGCGGCGATTGTTGTCAAAGCTGACATATACTGTTTTTTCGTATTGGGTTCCACCAAACTCCCTCATGAGCCATGTCTTACCTACCTGCCTTGCACCTCGAATAATCAGCGGTTTTTTATTCTTTTTCGCCTTCCATACATGTAACTGTTCCATTGCAGTTCTATACATAGTAACCTCTCCCCTTTACCCTCTTAACTTGCCAGAGTTAATATATCATAATTTATAATATAGAATTACAAATAGTGCAAGGACTTTTTGTATGCTATCAACAAAAAGTAAGTAAGTATTAATATTTTTCATTTACGTATAAGCCAATCAATGACATTCATTTTCCGTATTCCATCAAAATTAGAATTAGGCATAAATTCATCAAGGGTCAATAAAACTTTAAAACCACCCCAACAAAATATTTCACTCATATTTCCCTCAAAAACACATAAAGTGTAATAAGGTTATCCCATCAATTTCCTGATCAAAGGAACGGGGTCAGCTAAAATATTTCTGAAATACATGTTTGTAAAAAGGAGAAATAAATTGAGTAGAATATTAAATAAAAAAAGGAACTTATATTTTCTTGCACTGATTATTTTTGTATTTTTTGCGTTTACCATATTGGCGATCCTGCAAACTATTCTTTTACCTCCATCGGAAAAAACCAACGTGAATCCTGTTCCTGACGGAGTTCCTTTACCCATCATCATGTATCACGGTTTAATCAAAGATCCTAAGCTTCAGACAAACTACTACATTCATCCCCAAACCTTTAGAAAAGACTTGGACTATTTGGCAAAAGAGGGCTACACCACTATTCTAATGAAAGACCTCATCGATTACGTGCAAAATAAAGGGGACTTGCCTAAAAAGCCCATCCTTTTGACCTTTGACGACGGTTATTATAACAATTATGAATACGCTTACCCTTTGCTAAAAGAACGAAATATGAAAGCTGTTATTTCCATCATCGGTGCAATGACCGATAAATTTAGCTTGATTGACGAGAACAACCCTGCTTACACTCACGTTACTTGGGATCAGATTAATGAAATGATTGGATCCGGTCTCATAGAAATTCAGAATCACACCTACAACATGCACACCAGTGACAAGGGGCGTAAAGGTGCTTCCCAAAAGCCGGGAGAAAGTCTGGAGGATTATAAAAAGGTTTTGGCCGAGGATGTGGGTGGTCTGCAAGAACGCATTTGGCAAATGACCGGTACCTACCCCACCACCTTTGTTTTTCCCTTTGGTTTTTTAAGTAAAAATACAGAGGCCGCCATAGAAGAATTGGGGTTTTCCGCCACCTTAGGTTGCGAAAAAGGGATTAATTATGTAACTCGTGATCCCAGATCCCTATATAAAATGAAGAGATATCTCAGACCCTTACATATGTCCAGTGAAGAATTTTTCCAAAAGTTTAAATAATGGTGATTTCAGCCTCTTCCCCGGGTTTTAACGGGCTGCCCGGCTCCAACAAAACTTTTATTTTAAAGCTTTCTTGATTCTTATTTGCGGCAGTCTGAAAATCCTTGGGTGTGTATTGACTTTTCACATCAATGTATTTGATTTTTCCTTTATATTCCCTATTTCCTGATCCCACTTGATTATCTTTATTTTCTTCCCCTGCTTCATTGCTCTTATTATTTTTATTTTTTTCATTATCTTTACTATTTTCACCCCTTTGAATTACCATAACTTCATCCTCATAGTTTAGACTAGAAATCTTATCCTTGCTTACATAAAATACGAAGTACTTCTCCGTTTCAGAGGAAATATCTGCTATATTTACTCCCGGGTTCACCATATCCCCTGCAAAGTAATTCTTACTGATCACCGTGCCATCACATTGTGCAACCACCTTATATTTCTCCAGGTTTTCTTCCATTTGCTGAATCTGTATTTCCAAATTGGAGATATCTAAGGCTAAAGCTTTAGAATTGGTAGGATTGGAAGCCACATTTACCGCTCCTCTGGCCGCTTCCACAGCATTGGTGGCCGTATCTGCTGCCAATTTTGCGTTATCCAATGCGTTTTTAGCAATAGCTCCCTCTTGAAATAGCACCAAGGCGTTTTGGTAATCTTCTGTGGCTTTGGCGGAGGCCTCCAAAGCACTTTTTAAGTTGGCATTGGCAATGGTCAAATTGCTCTGTGCGGTGCTGTTGGCATTTCCCACTTGTGAATTGGCCAAGGAAACTCGAGCTTTCTCCAAGGTATTTTTCATTTGAGCCATGGTATACTCCTGATCTGTGCTGTCGATTACGGCAATTACCTGACCTTCTTTCACCCTTTCCCCCAAAGAAACCCTTACTTCCAGAAGCTTTCCCGGTACTTCCGTTTTGTGAGAAATCACGGGAGCTTCAACCAGTCCGATGTATCGGTTGTTATCCGTACGATTGGAAACATAAGAATACCCGAAACCAATCACACTCAATACCACTATTAAAATCAAAACCTTCTTTAATTTTGGCGTTATTTTATCATACATACTCTTCCTCCAATCTATATTTTCCTATGTTTTTTCAACAAAAGTGTATTAATCACCATAAACGAAAGAGTAAAGCCAAGCAATATGGCCACATCAAAGGCGATTTCCTCAAATCCCAAGCCCTTGATCATGACTTTGCTCAAGGCATCCCCCACGTAATAAAGAGGCATGAATTTTCCGATCAAAGTCCAAGGGTATGTCAAGTCAAACAACCCTGCGAAAAACACTTGAGGTACCACCACAATTGGGATAAACTGTATCATCTGAAATTCATTGGCAGCCGCCGTGGATAACAGGATGGAAAGAGTTAAAGCCGTTACAGCGGATAACATGGTGATCAGCAAAACCCAAATTATGGAGCCCACCATCATGACATCTAGCAGATAAACTACAAATATTGCAATCAGTGCAGATTGAATCAAGGCAATCAAGCCAAACCCCAGAGTATAACCTACTACGATTTCCCACCTACGAATGGGGGTGGATAAAAGCTTTTCCAAAGTACCAGTAGTCCTCTCTTGGAGAAAAGAAATTCCGGCGATGAGAAAGACGAAAAAGAACACGATAAATCCGATTAAAATGGATCCAAAATTATCAAAGGTGGATAAGTCCTCAGCTCCGTAAATATAGCGAACTTCCGTCTGCATGTCAGCTCCGGGAGTCCTGGGAGTACCTTTAGAAGCCTCCAATGCCATCAAAAGGGCGTTGGTTTTGTTTGATTTGCTTCCATCCATTTCTACGTAAGATTTTCCGCTTATGATGTTAATCGTAGCATTTACTTCCCCTATCTCAAGGGCTTCCATAGCTTCCGTCTCACTCATACGTACAGCCGTCACATTGTTTTCATAGAGCCTATCTACATAGGCTTCCGGTGCATTGATGACAGCCACTCTCAAATCTAAGGGAGCATCCGATAAAATGAGATAAATAATGGCCAGTAAGAACATAGGCGCTACAAAAATCAAAGCTAAGGTTCGCTTATCCCTTCTCATTTGGTTCAACAATCTGCCCACCATGGCTCTAACTTTCATAGCTTTTCCCTCCGTAAAACAAAAAGGCATCTTCTATGGTATCCACGCCGATAGCACTTTGCAGCTCCTTGGGTGTTCCCTGAGCAATGAGCCTGCCTTCCCTCATCATGGTCAGCTGATGACATTTTTCAGCCTCATCCATAACGTGAGTGGTCACTAGGATGGTTTTCCCTTGCTCAGCCAGATTGTACAGTTCATCCCATATCGTTTTTCTCAGCAAGGGATCGATACCAACGGTAGGTTCGTCTAAAATGAGAATTTCCGGGTCGTGCAGTAATGCCATGGCAAGGGACAGCCGCCTTTTCATGCCGCCGGAATAAGCACCCACTGATTTTTTCAAATGGTCTCTTAAATTCACCAGATTCATCACTTCTTCCACGCGGTTTGCTATTTCTTTTTTATTCATTCCGTAAAGGGCTGCAAAGAAATGTAAATTTTCCTCTGCGGACAGAGCCATATAGAGAGCGTCCGACTGTGCCATATAACCAATTCCGCTCATCAGCTCTAACCGGGGCATCTTCTTTCCCAAAATAAAAGCTTCTCCCGAAGTGGCTTCAGAAATCCCGCCCATAATTTTTACGGTGGTAGTTTTTCCACACCCGGAGGGGCCCAACAGTCCAAAGATGCAACCCTTCTGCACACAAAAGGAAACGTCCTTTAAGACTTGGTTCTTTCCAAAATATTTATTTACGTTGTGAAGCACCACGGGGTTTTCTGAGGCTTCAGTGCTGAGGTTTGCCATTTCATCCATTTTATTTACCCTATGTCCGAAATATTTACTGCTTATAATACCTTATCTATTTTAATTTTTTAAAGCAGTCAAGTTATCCGGTAACTCCCTAAATATCAACTTGTAATTTTCTAAAATACAGTCTATACTGAAATCTAATCCGACAACTTGTTGTTAAAGATATTATATTGCATTTTCCTATAGATTAAAATCAACAAATTCAGTAAAATTGTTCATTAGATTTTGGGAGGTATTAACTTATGATTGTAGTGAAAATTATAAAAAAAAAGCGGCTTTGTGATTTCACATGGTTTAGAAAACTATTTCGTGGAGAACTACAATGAACCTATTTTTGAACACGGAGTTCAATTAAAGGATAAAGTTTACTTAAAAAGAAACTTATAGGGAGTATAAGCATTTTGCATTCATTAATTAATAATTTTATCTTCCGTTACACTAAGTTTAAGATAAAGGTAGGTTATTATGAATACAGTGAACACAACTCAACAATCAATAAAAGTTATAGAGACTAAAAGAAAAATCAAAGATGCTTTTATGCAATTATATAATGAAAAACCTATTACAAAAATCACCATCAGAGAAATTTCCAACCTTGCCAAAATCAACAGGGGTACCTTCTATGCCTACTACATGGACATCTATGATTTACTGGAGCAGATCGAAAATGAATTTTACTCCGAAATGATCCATAAGATTCGATATATCATGGTTCAACTTTTAAAGGAATATGAAGAGATTTCTGTTATTACAATGATTGAGTTCCTAAGTGAAAATAAGGAAACTCTCAGGGTTTTGCTTGGAAAGGATAACGAAACAAACTTTATTAAAAAGGTGAAATCTGAAGTCAAAAAAAATCTAAAAAGCGTTTTAAAATTAGAAATTTCAAACAAAAATACGGAAATTGAGTATATTTTGGAATACATAACTAACGGTCAGTTAGGTATCCTACGGTATTGGTTAGAACGAGATATGGAAATCGATTTACTGTCTTTAAGCAATGTGATAAAGGTTTCTAATCTGCAAGGCCCCATTACATATTTAAAAAAAATTTCTACCTAGTCACCTTCTCTAGAACTGTTAAATTTTTGTTCCTATGAAATATCCGTGGCATTTTTCCCGTACCAAGCTCCCCCCAGTACAGCCAACAAAGAAACCCCCACAAAAAGAAAGAATTTCGGATTTTGCAATCCCCCAATTAGAATAAACAAAGAACCCAGTGTCGCTAGTACAGGGTAAATAACACCCTTTTGGAACTGCTGAACCTTACCGACCCTCCAAAGCTTAAAGCATTGGTAATACAAAAACACATAGAGGATATAACTGATTACAATGGCGATCTCCGAGATATCCGAATTAGGTAATAACCCTGTACTCATGGTAAAGTAATGAATAACCCACCAAATCAGACAGATACCCATGCAATAAAAAGCTGAATGAATAGGCATATTCGTCTTGGAATCCAAGTTTTGTACATATTTTGAACCGGGAATCATGTTTCGAAGCCCCAAAGAATAGGGAACTCTCATATACCCTAAAACCAAACCGTTGGTGGTACCCATGATGGAAATGACCACAAATACCATGATAGCAGAGGCAAATCCGGGACCAAAGATTTCCCTTGCCAAAAGGGACACGCTCTCATCGCCTAGCTCCATTACTTTTTCCGGTCCTATATATCCACAGATCCCTAAGAAATATAGCAGATACGCCGCCAAAATAAAGAGAGGTGCTGCCACCAAAGCTCTGGGTACATTTTTTTTTGAATTTTTCACTTCATGTGCCACTGCTGTTGAAACGATCCAACCATCAAAGGAAAAGGCCACAGGGCCGATGGCAGAAACCCATGCCAAAGAAGTTCCCGCAGCCACCAATTCCGGTGTAGGATTCATAAGAGCTTCCAAGGGATGACCCAGAAACATTCCTGCCGCACCTATGGCAAAAAGGGGAATGAGCTTTACAATCGTTGCAATTTCCTGAACCTTTCCCCCGATCTTTGCGGAGAGGATGTTATATCCAAAGCAAATAAGAAACCACAGAAAACCTAACAGAATTTGCCCCTTTAGTTGTAAATTCAAATTAAATACTACGCCAAGGTAAATCCCTGAGACCCAAGACAGCACAACCGTTAAGGTTGGATAATAGATATATAGTTGAAACCAGCCTAAGGCACAGGCAAACCTTTTATTCACAAACTCATCGGCATAGGTGATCAATCCTCCGGGTTTGTTGGTGAGAGATGCCAGCAAGCTAAGGCACAAGCTTCCAAAGATGATACTGAAAGCCGCCACACAGAAAATGATGACCGCCTTTCCGACATCTCCGTCGGTGTAAACAAGCATATTGTCCGCTTTGAAAAAAATGCCTGATCCAATGACGATGCCTACGATCATTGCAATGGCTGTAAATAAACTGTAGTTTTGCTTGGGATTTTTCATGATTTACCTCTGTTACTCCAAAGAATGTCCATTGGAACATATAATGTGTCTGTTGTTTTCAGAAATAGAGTGGGTATTGGGAACAACTGTACATATGTAAATTAACAGAGTAAGCTTCGAGGCTGTTTAAATGCTTTATGAATTATAGTACCCTTTATTTCGACTAAATATGAACCAATGTTTGTTTTATTATAAATTTAAAAATTGCATTTTGTATATTTCTTCTTTTTAATTTTTATATTTCTCTATAATATCATTTAATCTATTGTTTAAATTTATTATTTCTTGAGAGATTTTTCCCCCTTCAGTTTGAATGATCTGCTCATTCAACAATTTTCTTAGCATTTCAATTAACTTTTCAAAATCCTTTTCCCGTTCTCGCAAGGATAATACTTCCTTGGTTCGGTCAATTACCATTTCCACCACAAATTGAATCTCTCCGTTTTCGAATAATGGTATAGCGAACATGTCGAAAATCTTTAAGCTCCCGTTAATGGTTTGTTCTTGCCTGGTGCGTTCCAGCTTCCCACTTTCTATAGATCTTAAAACAGGGCAATTCACACATGGTTCTGTTCCCAAGCCTCCAGCATCATAACAGACTCTCCCTACAATATCCGATTTTTTAAATTCCATGTAATTTAAAAAATACTCATTGGCGTATAATACCTTTTGATTTATATCCATTAAAATGTACCCGCAGGGTGTTTGATTAAATATTTCAGCAATCATTCGTTCTTCGTCGATGATTTTTTCAAAATCACTGAGAATTACTCTATTCTCGGACTGAACTATACGTTGATTTAAAGACCTTTCAATGGTTGAACTTTCTTCATTAGGGAGATCTGTGCCATCATGGTCATTATCAAATTTCATTTTAACAAAGGCATCCACCACCTGAGGATCTAACTGAGTTCCTGAAACTCTTGCGATTTCTTCCAGCGCATATTCGTGGCTTAAGGCTTTTCGATATGAACGTGTTGAGGTAATTGCATCGTAGGTATCTGCTACCGCAATAATTTTGGCACCTAAAGAAATCTCATCTTGCATTAAACCCTTTGGGTATCCTTTTCCATCATAACGTTCATGATGGCTAAGTACCATTTCACGTACAGAATCAAAGCTAGATAGTCCATGTAGCATATCGTAGGATGAAACAGGATGGGATTTTATGGCTTGGTATTCCTCATCCGTCAACTTCCCTGCTTTATTAATAATAGAATTCGCAATTTTTACCTTCCCTAAATCGTGCAGGTTGGCTGCTACAGAAATGTTAAAAATTTCTTCGGAAGAAAGATTCATAGCCTTGGCAAGCTTCACGGAAAGAGTATTTACACTATTGGAATGGGTTGCTGTATAAACATCCTTTGCTTCCAAAAGAGCCGAAAGGATAAATAGAATTTCATTGTAATCTTCATTTTTCTGCTCAATTGCCAACATCTCTTCCGTACGGTTTGCCATGATTTCCAAGATATATTGGGTACCATTTTGCTCGTTTTTATAAAGTGGAATGGCATAGTCATCAATAAACCGAACTGTGCCATTTGGGAGAATATCCTTTCTGGAAATCATGGTTTTTTCTCCGGTTTTTAAGGCTTGAGCCACGGCACACAGATTGCACATGCTTCCTCCATTGGAAATATTGTAGCAAACCTCGCCCATAGTGGTTTCCATATCTAAATTTCGCAATTTAAGAAAAAAATCGTTAATATAATGAATGCGGAATTGATCGTCCAAAATGATATATGCGATAGGTGTGTTGTCGATTAAACGGCGAATTAAGCTTGAACTCAGATGATACTCCATAAATAAACTCCCTATGTGTTAGAAACAATTGATGTATAATTACTCATTCATTATAAGGTTTTCTGAAAAATCCTGCAAGAGGAAATTCTATTTCTTTACACTCTTTATATACAAAAAATCCCGCCCTTTAAAAAGAACGGGTATTTTAATTTATGGAATTATTGTCGAAGACGATATTCGCAATATCAAAAAAAGTTACCACATGGCACAGCTATAAAAGACGAATCAACTAATTCCATTCCTTATTTCCATATATTTTACAGGATAAAAAGATGGAAATAATCATCATGGTTCCAATCCCTACTACTGCAATTATAGGTAATATATTAAAAAACTCAGAAGAAAAGGTAATTCCCCATTTTTCAATTAATACAAAGAAGAATACAGGTATTAACATAATAATAATCATTAAAATCCTACCCTTTTCCACACCAAATTTGAAAATCACAGGAAATAGAATACTTATGATAAAGAGGCTTGCCCCAAATAATATGGTAGTCACCAAAAGGGATTCCTTTAAGGTATTTTGAAAAATCAGTTGAACAACAAGGTTAAAGACAAATACAAATCCAGACAAAAGTAGCCCAAGTCCATATTTGTTTAAAACCAATTGGTTTCTACTGACGGGCATAGTCAACGCATATTTATCCCATTTCGCTTTTTCATCATAAGCAATAGTAGTGATAGGTAAAACAGAACACAATATGGCCATAAGACCTCCGAACATCTCCGCATTTCCACTGATGATAGATACAGCCATATAAAATATAGTCATGACAATTAGTATTTTCATCTGATTTGCTAAAATCATTAAATCTTTATAAATAAAGCCCTTCATTTTCTGCACCCTCCTTAATATAAAACAACATGATATCCTCAATAGAAGCTCTGTCAATAATCATTCCTCTATCCATATTTTTCTTATAAACCAGGGCTTCAGCTCCAAAGGAATTTTTTCTCACTCCCAAAATGTTTTGGGGATCTATACCTGCCAATTGTTCATGGGAACACTTTAATATTCCAAAACTCTCAAGCAAATCATCCTTAGAATGAGTAAAAATCACTTTACCTTTGTGCAAAAAAGTGATGTAATCGCAAATTTTTTCCAGATCACTTATGATATGTGAGGAAATAAAGATGGAATGGTTCTCGTCAGCTATAAACTCTAACAAGATATCTAATATCTCATCCCTGACGATGGGATCAAGCCCGCTGGTGGCCTCATCCAAAATCAATAGCTTGCTGTCATGGGACAGAGCCGCTGCAATGGAAATCTTCATCTTCATTCCTTTAGAATATTCCTTAATAATCTTTTTTTTAGGCAATTGAAACTTTTCTATGTAAGCTTCAAAGGTTTTCTCGTTCCAAGTATGAAAGATATTCTTCAAAACACGATTGATATGGATAGCGTTTAAGTTTTCCGGAAAACAACATTCGTCCATAACTACGCCGATATGCTCCTTTGATGATTGAAAGTTATCCTGATTATCTTTTCCAAAGACAAAAATCTGACCTTGATCTCTTTTGATCAAATCTAAAATTAAATTGATGGTGGTGCTTTTGCCTGCCCCATTTTCTCCTATGAATCCCATGATTACACCTTGTGGCACCGTAAGGTTCACTTTGTCCAGTGTAAAACCATCATATTTTTTCGTCACATCCTTTAAAATTAACGCATCCATGTCATTCTCCTCTAAAAACGATTTCAAACATTTCCATTATCTCTTCCAGGGTTAAGTTGCATTTTACTGACTCGTCATAAATCTTTTGCATATAAAATTCAATGTTTTTTAAGTATTCTTCCCTTACAATTTCCATATTTCGCTCAGCCACAAAGCTTCCCTTTCCGGTAATGGAAACGATAAAACCCTCGTGTTCCAATTCTTCATATGCCCTCTTTGTAGTGATGACACTAATCCTGAGTTCTTTCGCTAAAATTCTCATGGAAGGTAAAGCATCCCCTTCTTTCAGCTTTCCGGAAATGATCAAACCTTTTATCTGAGAAACAATTTGCTCGTATATGGGTACCGCTCCCGAATTGCTGATTACAATATCCATCTGTGAATATTTTTCCCCTCCATTTCTTTCTCTAATTTTTATTGCTGAGAAACTAACTATTTCTATATTGTATATATTAATTATATACAATATTTATAATATGTCAAGATAAAATTTATAGAACCTCCAATAAAAAATTTTTTCAAATATTTAAATGGGTCTAAAATTACATGAACTATCTCTTTGTTGTTAATAATAGACAATACTAAGTTAACTGATTAAACCTTGCCGACTTAATTTGATAACCCAAGTTTAACCCAAGCTTAACCCTAGCTTAGAGTTTCTTTATTTCTTTAAGCCAATATAATTTTTAACACTTAAATACAAATTTAAAGGAAACCCATATGTTATACTTTTTCGTAGCTTTTCTGGCCTGCACGGTAGGCGCCATATCCGGACTGGGTGGAGGCATCATCATCAAACCGATTTTGGATATATTCAGCCCCTATGATGTGGCTACCATCAACCTGCTTTCCTCCTTTACGGTGCTATCTATGGCTATAGCCTCCACAGGAAAACACCTGATGTCAGGGACAAAATTTCAGTTGAAAACCGGTGTTTTTTTGGCCCTTGGCGGAGCCTTGGGGGGAAATTTAGGGAATTACCTTTTTAATAAATCTATTTCTTCCATCAATAATGAAACGGTGATTAAAATTATACAGAGTTCCGGATTGACGCTACTTTTGCTCTTTGTCCTCCTGTATATGAATAGGTGGAATCGATATAAAACCTTCCAAATTGAAAGCAATGGATTTGTTGCGGCCATCGGCATATTGCTTGGAACCATTTCTAGTTATTTTGGAATCGGCGGTGGACCCATTAATATAGTGATCCTATCCTTGTTTTTTTCCATGGACACGAAAAAAGCCGCTGTGAATTCCATCATTTTAATCTTGTTTTCACAGTCGGCTAAGGTTCTGCAAGTATTCTTACTGGGAGATCTCAAAAATTTTGATTTAAGGCTTTTGCTCCTCATGATTCCTGCCGGGATCATTGGGGGAATCTTAGGTTCAAAAATCGGTAAGCGACTCACGGAGAAAAAGATATTATTCACTTTTAACTGTGTCCTCTCCCTTGTCATCGTAATCAATCTCTTTAACATTGTTAGATTATTGTGATTTCTGCAAAATGCTCATCATTCATTTTCTATCTTTTCAGATGCAAGGAAAATTGCCTTTTCCGAAGGAATATCTTCGTTTAGTTGTTGGCTTTGCTCCAATAAAGAAAGATGCTTTTTCACTTCGATTTCATTGATTTTAGAAAAGACTTCAAAGATACAGGGATCAAGCTGAGTCCCCACACATTCCCTCATAATCTTTATGGCATCGTGATGTTCTAAAGCTTTTTTGTAAGATCGGCGCATAACGATAGCAGAATAGGTATCCGCTGTAGAAATGATCTTTGCAGCCATAGGAATGTTTTCTCCCGCCAAGTGATAATAACCTTTTCCATCCATTCTTTCATGATGGTAAAGAATCCAATCGTTTGTATCCTGAAGACCAATAATATCCTTTAAGATTACCGTTCCTATACGGGGATGATCCTTCATAATCACCCATTCTTCATCGTTGAGTTTTCCCGGTTTGTTTAAAATACTTTCCGGAATACCCAATTTACCAATATCGTGTAACAAGCTGGCGTATTCTAATTTTTCTCTGTCTATTCCTTGAATCTTATTCCTTGGCATATGATCGTAGATGAGAAGTGTAATAGCCATAACGTGCATAGAATGTCCCTTGAGGTTTAAATCTCTGGCTTCTACTGCACTTACCAAGGTTTTAATCACTTGAATATTACCTCGATAAATGCCATCTGTAAGACGAAGTTGAACAATGATTCCAATGATTACAAATATACTACCGAAAAAGAAAATGAAACTTACTAATAGCATGCTATTAAAGGATAGTCCTAATTTCAAAGATGCATCAATAACTCCATAACCTATTAAGAAAAATATCATCAAAACTAAATAAAGTCTAAATAGAGTCATGGTTAAGTTGTCTATATGTCCTTTGACCAAGTCGATTTTTTTTGTCAGTTTAAAATATAAAAATATTGAAACTGACATAATAATAAAACCCAAGGAAATTAGCGTCATCTGCACTAATAAATTGGAACCTAGTGAATTCATTTTTTTCTCCGTTCTTTTTCAATTCTTAGTACTTTCTGATTTTTAATGTTTTATTCAATAAATTTAAATCAATATGGGAAATTTTTAAATATTTGTAATTTCAATAAACAATATTTATTAATCATGAACCCCGATATCATTTTTCAAAATACCGCCCAATTCCACGGATTTCTTGCCATACTTTTGGCGAATTTCATCCAAGGTATTTTCTAATTTCTCTTGCTTACCCCTATCGAAATGGGACTTTTCCTCTAAAAAAGAAAGCTGTTCCCTGTAAGCTGTCTCCCCTGTTAGGTTTGCCCCGGTTATGGTGAGCATTCGGATGGGAGCATTTTCATTCCAACATTCTCTGATAATTTCCATAGATGTATCAGCAATTTCCTTGGCCAGGTAGGTTGGTACCGATAGAGTTCTCTGCCTGGAAATACTCTTAAAATTGGGGTCCTTAATAAGTACCTGCACTACGTGACATTTTACCCCATATTTTCTCATTCGCCCTGCCACTTCATCGGCCAAAGCCCAAACCCCTGTTTTAATATCCTGAAAGCCGACTAAATCTCGTTTAAAGGTCATACCGTTTCCCACGGACTTAACCTCTCTTCCCTCAGCGGCAGGCTTCACCGGGCTATCATCCCTGCCATTGGCATAGTCGTGAATCATTTCCCCCATCTTCCCCAGCTTTGCAGAAACCAAACCCTTGTCACTTGCTGCAAGCTGTCCGATGGTTCGGATATTGAGGCCTCTTAAAACTTCTGTAGCAATCTTACCCACATATAAAAGGTCTGAAACAGGTAAAGGAAAGACCAGTTCCTTATAATTTTCACGAGAAATAACGGTGGTGGCATCCGGCTTTTTATAGTCACTGCCCAACTTTGCAAAGATTTTATTAAAGGAAACACCTACGGAAATGGTTAAGTCCAACCGTTCCTTTACAATTGTCCTCAGTTTATCTGCAATTTCAGGACCACTTCCAAACAAGTTGGACACGGCCGTTACATCCAGCCAACTTTCATCAATGCCAAAGGGCTCTATTAAATCTGTGAATTCTGCATAGATTTGGTTTACCAAGCGGGAATAGCGGGCATATTCTCCGTGATGAGGTGCCACCATCACCAAATCCGGACATTTCCGCTTAGCCTGCCAAATAGTCTCTGCAGTTTTAACGTTATATTTTTTTGCCAATTCATTTTTAGCCAAAATAATTCCATGGCGATTTTCAGGATTTCCACCCACTGCCATGGGTACCTCCTTTAATGCCGGATTCAAGGCACACTCCACAGAGGCGTAAAATCCGTTTAAATCACAATGTAAAATCGTTCTTTCTAAATTCCTACATTCTGATTTCACCATCATCATCCTCCAAATTATTGATTGTTAAAATCCATTTCATCCATTTCATACCTATTCCAGTTCTCCAAAAACCTGACCGATACTGTGGTTGATGATGAGATTGGCCCTTCTGTCAAAGGGAGTAGCCGCCTTGTTGATTAGGATTAATTTATTTCCACAGTAATAGTTGATCAATCCTGCTGCGGGATATACGTTGAGAGATGTTCCCCCCACAATCAGGATCTCCGCCTGAGAAATCAATTCAACAGCTTCTTCCATCATGGTTTCATTTAAGGCTTCTTCATAAAGTACCACATCGGGCTTGACTATACCGCCGCAAATGCATTTGGGAATTCCCTTAATCTGTACAATGTGCTCCACACCGTAAGGCTTTCCACAATCCATGCAAAAATTCCGCAATACAGAACCATGAAGCTCCAGCACCTTTTGACTCCCTGCCAAAGAATGGAGCCCATCGATATTCTGAGTGATGACAGCTTTCAGCTTTCCCTTTCTCTCCAACTCTGCCAACTTCACATGTGCCATGTTAGGTTTTGCATCCAAATAAAGCATTTTATCCCTGTAAAATGTGTAAAACTCTTCCGGTTCATGGAGAAAAAAGCTGTGAGAAAGGATTCTTTCAGGTTCATACTTATATTTGGTATGATAAAGCCCGTCGGTGCTGCGAAAATCCGGGATACCGCTTTCGGTGGATACCCCCGCCCCTCCAAAGAATACGATATTATTTGATTCGTCAATAATTTCTTGAAGTTTCGTTTTCATATATTCCCTCCTATTTGGATTACTCTAACAATTCAACAAATATTAGCTTCTTTGGTTGTTTACAACCCCTTATAATTTTAAGATTTTTATTTTATTCAGTTTTTTCATTATAACATAAATAAATGAAAGGATACCAATTCTAAATGGTTATCTATAATGAATATCATTTTAATTTTATTAAAAAATTCCTTTTTTTTTCATCATTTGTTCATTCAATGTTCACAAACCATGGATATCCTATAGACATTGCAAAGTGAATAAAAATTGATTGTAATAAACAATGAAATAAAATTCATTTTGCTTAAAAAGAAAGGTAAGGAAAAAATTATGAAAAAGAAAAATTTATTAATTGTTTTGGTGGCTCTGACACTGGTAATCGCCATGAGCGTAACGGCTTTTGCCGCTACAACTCCAACAGAAATTGTTGACAGCATAACTCAGGGAGCAGCAGGCATTACCCAAGGTGCCTTTGGAAACAAATTCTTTGGAGATCGCCCTGAGAGAGGAAATTTAACAGACGAGCAAAAAGCCGAAATGGATGCACGAAGAGAACAGATGATTGCTATGAATGAAAAATGGAATAACCTGTCTGAATCTCAAAAAAATGAAATTTACAACTTAAAAGATGCACAATCTAAAATCGATGAACAAATTCTGGATAAATATGTTTCTTGGGGTTTAATGGATAAAGATACTGCAGCAGACATAAGGACTCAAATAACCGAAAGAAACACTCAAATGCGTGAAAATGGAATGATGCCCATGGCCGGTGGTAAAGGTGGTTTTGGCAGACATGGTGATAGATAGTCGGTTGACCCAAGAGAGTATTTGCGATATGATATAGATGATTAGTTATCACTGAGGTTGGCACAGGAAAATTTCTGTGCCAAATTTCCATATATATAATTCTTTTAGTTAAATCCATTTATTGAGGTAAATCCATGTATAAAATTTTAATTACCGATGACGAGGAAAAAATAAGAACCCTCATAAGAAAATATGCGGAATTTGAAGGGCATGAAGCCTTTGAAGCAAAAAATGGCATGGAGGCTATCAATCTTTGCAAGGAGAATACTTACGATATAATCATCATGGATGCCATGATGCCGGAGTTGGATGGCTTTTCTGCGGTAAAAGAAATTAAAAAGCTAAAGGATATCCCCATACTAATGCTATCCGCCAGAGGAGAAGAATACGATAAAATTCATGGATTTGAATTGGGAATTGATGATTATGTAGTAAAGCCATTTTCTCCCAAGGAACTGATGTTGCGCATTGATGCTATTTTAAAAAGAATTAATAAAAATATTGAGACACCCCATGAAGTGTATGAAAAAGAAGGATTATTGGTGGACTTCACTGCTCGTAAAATCATGGTGGATAGGTGTAACGTGAGCTTATCACCAAAAGAGTTTGATTTGATTTTTTATCTGATTCAAAATAAAAATATTGCCCTTTCCAGAGAAAAGTTGATTACCGAAGTTTGGGGCTATGACTATTACGGAGATGACCGAACTCTGGATACTCATATTAAGCTACTGCGGAAATCTTTAGGAGTTTATGCCAAATTTATCACTACACTCCGCGGAGTAGGCTACCGATTTGAGGGGTAAACCTAAACACAACTCTTACCCCTATAGTCAGAAGACTTTAACAGAAGGAAAAGCCAAATTACGGAGAGATTATGGAGAGATTAAAAATTAGGAAACTTAACCAACTTAGCCTACAATGGAAAATCTATTTGTTCCTGCTGAGTTTTTGTGCTCTGCTTTTATTGGTCTTATGGCTTTTTCAAGTTGTTTTTCTAAACGATATTTATAAAACCATAAAAATAAACGAAATAAAATCTGATGCCAATTCATTGGTTAAAACTATAAATGCAAACAATTATGAAGAATTAATCGATCAATTATCTAAAAGCAAAGATATTTGCATTGAAATCATCACGAAAAACGGCTCTGAAATTTACTCAGCCGATGTAGATCGTGATTGTATTATTCATAAAATTTCAATTGGAGAAAAGCTAATTATTTTAAAAAAGGCTTTAGAAAATGGCGGAGAGCTAATGGAATATTTCGGGGGCAGGCGATCTAACAAAAATATGCGATCCATGCCGGGGACACCCCCTGAAAGTATCATCTATGCAAAGGTAATGACTGATAGACATGGGGATACATCCGTAATCCTTATGAATTCCGTGATTTCACCCGTAAATGCTACAAAAGAAACCCTTAAAATTTTGCTTTACTTTATAACTGCCTTTATGATTCTCTTCGCAGCATTACTGGCTTTCCTTATGGCTAAGGGTTTATCAAAGCCCATAGAAATCATCAATGAAAGTGCAAAAACCTTGGCGAGTGGAAGTTACGACGTAACCTTCTCCGGTGAAGGATATAAGGAAATCAATGAACTATCCGAAACGTTAAATATTACAGCAAAGGAATTAGCTAAAACCGAAAATATGCGAAAGGAGTTAATGGCCAATGTTTCCCATGATCTTAGAACTCCCCTTACTCTCATTTCCGGTTACGCAGAAGCCATGCGAGATTTGCCTCAGGAATTAACCGTAGAAAATGCTCAGATTATCATGGAGGAATCCAACCATTTGACTCGGCTTGTCAACGATATTTTAGACATTTCTTCCACCGAGAAAACTCTTCAAGATATGCACCCCATCCGTTATAATCTTACGGAGAGTTTAGAGTCTGCCATCCAGCGTATTTCAGCCCTGTTGAAAAAAGATGGTTATTCTATCACCTTTCATTATGAAAAATCCGTTGATATATTCGCCGATGAAAATAAAATTTCCAGAGCCTTCTCAAATCTTTTAAACAATGCCATAAATTATTCCGGTAAAGACAAGGTTATTATGGTAAACCAAACCATAAGCCAAGACACAGTAAGAATCTCCGTAAAAGATCACGGAGAGGGTATTTCAGAAGAAAGTCTTCCCTATATTTGGGATCGCTATTATAAAGAAAACAGCCATCATAAACGTGCCGTATCCGGTACGGGTTTAGGACTTTCTATCGTAAAAAAAATCATTGAGCTCCACCACGGTGAATACGGTGTGACTTCTCTTCCGGGGGAAGGCAGCGAGTTTTGGTTCAGTTTAAAGCTTGCCCATAAGGAATGTTTACAATCTACTTAAGATAAACTTAAATTTTTCCACTAAATACAGATATAAGTTTTTTTCGTTTTAAAATACTGAAAAATCATCGACTTTACAATTTCTGCTTCACTCTATAAAAAACATTGAGATAATCCCTTTTCTATTATATAATGATTCCGTAACAGTTTAAAAGTTTAAGCAATATTAAAGGTAATAACAATTATGATTGTAAAAGAATACATACAGGATTTGAAAAAAGAATTTAAAGATTACGACGGAAAAAAACTATCAGGAGATATTATGGCCGGTATTACAGTGGCCGCTGTGGCTCTTCCTCTGGCCTTAGCCTTTGGTGTAGGCTCCGGTGCCACGGCAGCTGCAGGTCTGGTTACTGCAATTTTAGGAGGTGTGATTATCGGTGCCCTCTCCGGGGCATCCTTTCAAATCTCAGGCCCTACCGGTGCCATGACTGCCATTTTGGTAACCCTTGCTGCAAAATATGGCATGAAAGGTATTTTAATTGCAAGTCTAATGGCCGGAATCATTTTGGTCATGGCGGGAGTGCTTAAATTAGGGCGGATTATTTACTTCATTCCTTCCTCTGTTATCACGGGCTTTACCTCGGGAATCGCCCTCATTATCGCACTGGGTCAATTGGATAACCTCTTTGGCGTCACCTCCCACGGAGAATTAGCCATCAGCAAATTCCTTTCTTATTTTACCATGAATTTTTCCCCTGACTTTAAGACCTTATCCATAGGAGCTATGGTAATCTTAATAATGTTAATATGGCCCAAGTCTTGGAACTCAAAGGTTCCTTCTTCTTTGGTGGCTTTGATTTTTGTTTTGATTTTTAACTATTTTGCTAAGTTTAACGTTGCTTTGGTGGGAGAAATCCCAAAAACGATTTTTCTGGATGAAAGATTGTCCTTTAGCCACATCCCTCTAACACAGTTTTGGGAGTTCTTTGTCCCTGCCCTCTCCGTTGCTGCCTTGGCCATGATCGAAAGCCTACTTTGCGGTGCTTCTGCGGGAAAATTAAAAGGCGAAAAGATGAATGGTGACAGAGAGTTGGTAGCTCAGGGAATTGGGAACATCATAGTGCCATTTTTGGGAGGGGTTCCTGCAACGGCAGCCATAGCCCGCACAAGCGTAGCCATTAAATCCGGTGGTCAAACTCGTTTGGCAGGAATATTTCATGCCATCATACTGCTACTTTCCATGTTCGCACTATCCCCCTTCATGTCCGCCATCCCTCTGTCAGCCCTTTCCGGAGTACTTATAGTGACTGCATGGAGAATGAACGATTGGGAAAACATTCATTATATTTTCGATCATAAATTTAAATCCGGCATGGCTAAATTCTTCATCACCATGGGAGCTACCGTGGTTCTGGACTTAACCCAAGCCATTATTATAGGTGTTGCTTTTTCAGCATTTTTAATCGTCATCAGAATTACCGATATAGATATTACCATCAGCGAGGTGGAAAATAAGAGGCTGGAAGAAATCGGAATCCACATTGGTCAAGTGCCTTCTCATATCAGAGTAGCCTATCTCACCGGAACCATATTCTTTGCCGTGGTGGAAAAACTGACAAAACAACTGTCTTCATTGGAAAATACCAGCGTATTGATTATTTCCATGCGGGGAGTACCCGTTATCGATCTATCGGGGGTTCAAAGTCTTACAGAGTTAGTAAAAGAACTCCAAGAGCGAGGAATCAAGGTGATGCTGACAAGTGTTCAGCCCAAGGTCTTACATAATCTGAGACAAGGAGGTTTTGTGGATATCCTAGGTCCGCAAAACGTATTTAGAAGTGCAGAATTTGCCATCATCAGCGCCCATGAAGACCTTATTAAAAATAAACACCTTTGATTTTATATTTTTTATTAAAAAAAATAAATTTTTTTAGATTTTTTATAAATTTATTTTCTTTTAATTTTAAAGGATTTATTAAGTTTTCATTCACATTTCAGCAATTATTTAAATGTGATTTATTTTTAAACCTATTGTAAAAAGATATTTTTATTGTTACAATATGTTTGAAAGTAATCATTAACAATGATTATCTTTTTAGTTCAAAAGTGACATAAAAATCTGTCACACTTTATCCAAGCTCATGATACTCGACCTTATCTTAATTTCGAATCATGAGATACCTTATACTTCTTATATAAAATGGATAATTTTAGGATTATCTATTTTATATTTTGGGGATCTTTCAACACTTAATAATATTCCGGTAACTAATTTATTCTTACACTTAAAACCAGAAATTCTGAAGGATTATTTTATCTGCATATTATTTTATCTGCAAATCATTTAGCAACTTATTATTTTAATAAAACTACAGTAATTCCACGGTTTCCATCCACATAGGAATTAAAGTCTTTAAGCTGATTGCAAATTTCCATGAATTCTTTTTTTCTATCCATCCAACTCTCCCCACCTACGAAGTCTCTCACAACACCTCTTAAGGAGCTTTCTTTCAGTTTGCTTTTCACTGCAAATTTTATGGCACCTCCAACACCTGTGGATCCATAACCATGAACGAGAACTACAGCCTTATATCCGGCACCCTTTGCTGTAGTAAGTTCATTGACCATTCTTTTCATAGCCTCTTCCACAGTCGGGTGTCCCCTTTCCAGATTGATTTCCTTTACTTTCACATTTGACATCACACAACCACCAATTCTTTTATTATCGTCGAAGACGATATGACGGAATATCAAAAAAGGCTACCGCTTAATGTAGCGGGCAACGCCCGTACTAACGTGGCGAAGCCACTCATTGTTTTTATTTATTTTAGCAGATGTATATGATCAGTACAATAAAATGCTGAAATTTTATTGTGAATAATATTACGAAATAAGTAATTTAATTAAAAATTTTATAAAAATCGTTTTTACCGAAAAATCCGGGGTAAAATATTACAATCAATTAAATATAGAAGTTTTAATTGATATGTTTGAAAAATACATCACATTAATAGTCAGCTAAAGACCGAATCATTTATGCTACTATAAGTTTAACAAAGGAGAAGTAATGCAGGAAAAATTTTTATCACATAAGGTTTGGGCAGTAGTAGGTGCAACCGAAAATCCACAGAAGTTTGGAAATAAAATTTATAAAAGATTAAAAGAAAGGCATTATGAGGTATACCCTGTCAACCCGGGGTTAGATTTTTTGGATGGAGATCCTTGTTATAAAAATCTGTCTTCCTTGCCAAAGGTTCCCGATGTAATCGACATGGTCGTATCACCGGAGCGTGGCAAGGCTGTCTTAGAAGAGGCTGCTGAAATCGGCGTTAAAAATGTTTGGTTTCAACCCGGTACCTATACAGATGAAACCTTAAAGCTTGCCAAAAGCTTAGGATTAAATTTAGTGCAATCTTGTGTTTTGATTGCTACTGAATGATTGTTTAAATTTACATTTATTGAAATTAACAAATATATATTTTTAATTAACAAACATATACTTTTAATTGACAAATATATACTTTTTAATTGACTTAACATTTTTAATTGACTTATTATTTTTAACAAAATACGCCTTGTAAATTATATTTCAAGGCGTATTTTGCTTTTAAGGAGTTTAAAGTATGTTTTAGACAATATTATTCTACCAAGCCAAATATTGATCAATCAGCAAGCTGATAATTTTTGAGGATTCTGCACGTGTTGCTGTTCCCTTTGGATCAAACATTCCCTCTGGTTTACCATTGATGATCCCTGCCCTACTCATGGCATTCACTGCGGAAGCTGCATAAGGAGCAATCTGGGCACTATCTGGGAAGTTGCTGGCACTGTAATAAGCAGGCAAATCTACCTGAACACCTTTGATGGCATTATATGCAAAGTAAGACATATCTTCTCTGGTTATATTTGCCTCAGGGGAGAAAAAACCACCTTCATTGGGCAAAATACCAAACTGCTGTGCCGTAGCGATATACGGATAATACCAAGCATTTGGTGAAACATCACTATAAGTGGTACTGTAAGAGCTGCTTACATCATATCCTAAGGCATTTACCAGCATCTTAATGTATTCGCTTCGCTTCACAGGGTTTGATGGAGAGAACATTTGATAAGCGGAACCCACTACGATTTGTTTATTGGCTAATTTATAAATATAATCTTGAGCCCAAATAGCGGATCCCAAATCGCTAAAATATGCACCTGAAACAATACCGCCATTTACAGTTGCCGGTTTTGTGAGCTTCACAATTAACTGCTGATTTACTTGGTAATATTCCGTGGTAGGAAGCATATACCCTGAATTCCCGGAGTATACTACTGCGCATTGAATCACGTTAGGATCCGGATAATATTGCTGTACTCCGTAATAAAATTTCATGGAATCAGAAGGACCATAGGAAGGAATTGAAGCCCCATCTCTTAACAGGTTCACTGTGTAAGAGCCCTTTGTGTTCAGATTCATCCCATTGATATTCATGTTTCCTGCGTTGGCATAGGAGGCACTGAAGGTGATATCATTGCCACTTCTATTAGCCTTTGCGTAGAGTGTTTTTAAAGGCAGATCCACTACAAAATCGTAAGCATCTATGGAAAGCTTGCTTAAATTGCTTAAAAAGGAAAGAGTCATTAAGTCTGCCGGAAGCTGCACATTGATTGCAGTGACATTTGAGTTATGTGGAATTACGAATTTTAATATGGTGTGATATCGGCCGCCGGCACCTGCTTTGTCCACAGCATCTATAATGTTTGAAATATCAGATTTATTTAAGGTAAAGGTACCTGTTCCTCGGCTTATGGAAGGGGAACCCAAATTTACCACAACACTGGCACCGGAATTGTATTGTTGGATTTGAACAGTGGTAGAAGCAGCATCTTTTTCATGATAGTCAATAGAGTCATAAACTACAGAGCTAATATAACCTTCCCTATCCCTTACACGAGCGTACACATATTTTGTGCCATCCCCTTCGGGCAAGGTGTAGTCAGCTGTATCATCATAATCCATCCAATCATCCCAATTTCTGCCATCGTCAGAAAAGGACATCTGATCCGGCTCACCACTGTTGTGATTTGGGTCATCTGCGCTGATATACAGGGTAACCTCTCTGGAATGAATTGTGGAGGAACGCCCTATATCAAAGGATGTAATGGTTGGGGCTCCGGAAGATTGATGCATATTCACACTTGCTTCATTTGACCATACGTTGGTTCCGGAATAATAGACATCTTGCTCACTGGCCTGCCATTTAAAGGAAGTTGCTCCCCTAAAGTTGTTACTGGGCTTAAAGGATAAAGTGTTCATATCGTTAATGCTTAAAAAATCCCCCTCTTCTACCACGGATCCATTTACTTTTAATATTCCGTTTTCAGGAAGAGACAAAATGGTTATTTTCTTTAAGCTTTTTCCTGAGGTGCTAGGTGAAAAGTTGGATGCAAAATCAGCATATTGAAAATATAAAGTACTCATTCCATCTATTACTTCACTGAAGGATTGAATGGAAGGAGGTACATTTGTGTTTCCCACCACCTTTACGCTGACAATTCCCTCATTGGAGGTGGCAGTTTCATCGGAGTTGGTGATAGCAAAACGCATGGTTGCAGTTTCTCCCGGTTGGATGTTACCTGCGACAAAAACCATTTGCGCCACTTGTGCAGCCTGTAACAATTGGTTTGCCTGAATTGGTTGATCGGAAATTGTAAATCTTGCTTTGTTACTATCGGGTACTTCTAAAGCTTTCATCTGTAGGGTGTTGATATCAATACCGGGGGAAGCGTTTGCAATATCTGAAATACCGCTTAAAATCAATTGCTTGCTTCCGGTGGAAATGTCAATTGTAGTTGTATAATTTACAGCCGTTACCGTTTCTACAACGGGTCCGGGACCACCGCCCCCCGGCACACCCGGCACGAGATCCACTGCAAATACAGATGCAGGAATCATGGTTAAGACCAATGCCGCCGATAATAGGATGGCTAAAGTCTTCCTATTTGTCCTATTGTTTTTCATAAGATACCTCTCTTTTTTCTTGATTTGATTAATTTAAGATTAATTTTAAAGACCTGAATTTTTATATCTTTAGCTCTCATCTACCATTTTACTGTTTAACTCACCACGTCTCAATTTATGAATCAGTAAAAAATGTTTTATTTTAGTAGTGATTACTCCGACACTAATATTACAAGTGTTAATCCTGCCCCGTTATTAAAAGTTTAATAACATTTTCTGGAATGATTTCTTGAGGACTTTAAATAATCATTTCTTAAGGTTTTAAATAAATGTTTTTCTTAAGATTTCCATTATCATTTTTTCATGGATATAAATAATGTTTTTCTTAAGACTTCCATTATCATTTTTTCATGGATATAAATAATGTTTTTCTTCAGAGTTTAATTATCATTTTCTTAAGGGATTTAAATAGTCATTTTCTTCAATATGTTAAATTGTCATTCTCTTAAGGATTAAAGTTTATAAATAATTATTTGACAATTTATTAGAAAATGGTTATTGTTAAAAGATATAGAAAATCAGAAAGGACGGCAATCACATGAAAGTAAAGAAATTGGAAACAGAGCGAACCATTTTGCGTGGTTTCACCATCCATGATGCAGAGGACTTATATGAATATGCTAAAAACCCCAATGTGGGACCCCATGGGGGGTGGAAGCCCCATGAAAATATAGAAGAATCCCTATGGATTATCGAAAATTTATTTTTAAAGAAATATCATTGCTTCGCTATAGTTTGGAAAGAAACGGGAAAGGTTATCGGATCTATCGGCTTCGAGGAGGATAACAAAAGACCGGATATCTCCTGTATGGAACTGGGATATGCCCTTTCAGAAGAGTATTGGGGCATGGGTATCATGACTGAGGTTGTCAAAGTCGTTATAGAATATGGGTTTAATGCCATAAAATTGGATCGGATCTCCATTTGTAGAAACCCACACAATGCACGTTCCGGTCGTGTCATTGAAAAATGTGGTTTTGTTTATGAAGGTACCTTAAGAGCAGCCAATAAAATCTATGATGGTACCATTCGGGATGCAGATTGCTATTCAATGAGCAAACAAGAATTTAAGAAAATAAAAAGGGAAAAGCAAACAAGCCATGCCTATTTGCTGAGATGTGCTGATGGCAGTATTTACGGTGGATGGACTACGGATCTAGCTGGAAGGTTAGAGGCTCACAATTCAGGTAACGGAGCAAAGTATACGAAAGCAAGGCGACCGGTTACCTTGGTCTATTACGAAACATTCCAAAGCGCCGGAGAAGCCATGAAAAGAGAAGCTCAGCTAAAAAAGCTGTCAAAATCTGAGAAGGAAAAGCTTATTTCTAAAGGTAACTGCTTAATTTAAAGCAAAAAATCCTCCGGTTCCGTTAAATAAATTCCATGGATTTAAAGCTTGATTCCCCATACGAACCTCATAGTGTAAATGGGCACCCGTGGAATACCCTGTACTACCCACTTCTCCTACATTTTGCCCTTGTTGCACCATATCTCCCGCCTTTACGGAAAGGCTATTTATATGGTAGAAGTAGCTTTTTAAGCCTCCCCCATGCTCGATTACCAATGTATTTCCCGTATTTAAAAGATAATCTGCATAAACCACTCTGCCGGCAGCGGGTGCAATGATAGGAGTGCCCTTTGCCGCAGCAATATCGATACCGCTATGGCCGGAAGGAGTCTGACTTCCGTTTGTATATCGGAGTAGTCCGAATTCCGTGGAAATACGCCCCTGTACAGGCTGAGTGAACTTACCGCTCCAATAAGTCTCCGGATCTGCCGTTTCAAAGAAAGGATAGATGGTTTGGCGGTACTGCTCATATGCTTTGGGACTACTGGCTTCAGAGATTACAGGGTTAGAGGTGTTAATGGTTAAATATTGCTTTTGGAAATTGCCTTCCGTTACTTTTACGTCAATTGTTTTGATGGTATCCCCAAGGGTTACCGTCACCGGATATGTCCCCACTCCTTTTAGGTATCCCACAGGCACCAATGCCTTAAAGATTCCATCCTTTTCAATAAACACAGAAAGCCCCAACTCAGAGGTTACCACCGGAACCACACCCTCCGGTACATCTGTAATTTGAATAGCCAATACATCTCCTTGAACAATGTTTGTGTCGGATGTAACCATTTGAGGCTCCAATGTTAAATTGGTAACAAAGGAAAAATAAAATTCACCGTAATTTTCCTTTTCTTTTTTAGGAACCCTTGCCTTTATTTGAAATGTATATGTACCATTTTGGGGTAATCTAAAATGTTCATAAGCTTTTGGACTTCCCTCAAATACAACGGTATCATCTCGGTTTGTCACGGAAATATTGGTGTCAAACTGTTCAGGGGTAACAATGTCCACATGGGAGCGTTGAATGTCTCCTAAGTCATAGGGTTTCCCATTTCCCTCTTTCTTTACATCTTGATAAAAGATTCCCCCAAGGCGATGAACTCGCCAAAGATAACCATCTGCCGGTATCTCCTGCCCATTTGCCCTTACAGCCACAACAGGTACTTTTGTATCAGAGGTAGTCATACCCGCGTAAGTAATCACACCACTGAGAAGGGCTACCAAAAGGATTATTAAAAAGAAAATTAATTTTGATGTTTTCAGTTTACTTTTATTCACAATTCACCTCTTAAATCCTGGTTATTCCTCAAACTTAACAAATTTTAAAATTTGAAAAATTTTAAAAATAAGGATTTTAATATAAATTTAAAATTAATTTAAGCATACAATTTACCATTTTTATTTATCTTAATAATTTTATCATATGAATTTTTACAAAGCAAATACTAAACTTTATAAATTTATATTATAAAAGCACCCTCAACAATAATGAATTGGGTGCTTTTTATACTATTTCTTCTGTTATGCCATCAGCAATATGGTAGTGCTATTTCTCTGTGGCATTGAGATAATTCATAAATAAGGTAGCTACTTCAGCTCTGGTAGCTGTACCTTCGGGGTTAAACAAATTGCTTTCATTTCCTTGAATGATCCCCTTCATGGTTAGATAGCATACTCCCTCATATGCCCACTCACAAATCTGATCTCGGTCATCATAATCCAACATAAAGGTCCACGTGCCTTTAAATCCATCACCCTTATATTGAATATATCGGTACAGCATTGTGGTCATCTCTTCTCTGGTTATGGAATCGTTTGGTTTAAAGGCTTGCTTTCCACCTGCTCCCACTCCATATCCTTTTATAATGCCCTTATCCGCCGCCCATGTTACAGATCTGCCATACCATGAGGTAATGTCTACATCAGAGAATGGAGATTCCTCATATCCTGACAATTCTACATCCTCCAGTCTTGCCAATACTGTAGCGAACATTGCTCGGGTCATAGGTGTTTGTGGGCTGAATGTAGTTTCACCGGTTCCACCGAACAGGCCTTTTTCATAAACTCCCATCACGGCATCATAGAACCAATGGGTAGTCTTCACATCGGTAAAGGGGTTGATTAAACTTGGAGCTTCTATGTCCACTCTCTCCAAGGTAAGGACGTATTGGGATGCATGGTTAAAGTTTAGCTTAACTCTACCCTTTTCTACTTCAGCGGAATGTTTAAATTCCAATACACCGGTCTTGTCATTGTAGTAGTAAAGGTGCAGTGACTTTCCATTGTATTTCGTTCCTACCGGATAATCTAATATAGCGTCAAAGGGCAGTGCACCGGAATAAGCTATTTCCAGTTGCAATACACCATTGGCTCCTACCATACCGGGAAGCTGTGATAAATCAAAAAGATGAGAAATGTTAATTGTTTTTGTGCCTAAATCTATGGAATTTCCGGAGAAACTTCCAACGCTCTTACCGTTAAATGTCCATGAGTAATTTCCAAAATCCAGTACAACATTGATATCCTTTCCCTTAACCGCATCCAAAATGCTTGCTGGAAGCTTTGTGCCGTCGTTCATAGGGACATTCACCGTATCGCCCTCTTTAGCTTTAGAAATATCATCTTTGGCTTTGTCTGCATCGGGGCCTGTGGTAACTGCACCACCACCGCCGCCTCCACCACCGCCACCGTCATCAGAGGACACGGTGGTAAAGGTATGTGTGTTATCTGGAAGCATTGTGAAATCAAAAATATCCTGAAAACCGGAAATATTTACTGTGTAGTTTGAGCTTCTTGCAAGACTTGAATAAGCTATAGTGTAAATTTTATTATTGCCAGACCAACTGCCCCCTGTCAATGGTTTTGTTTCTGTACCCTTTGTTAATGCCACCCCTCCGAAACTTGTGTTCATGGCCTCGTTAAAGGTAATTACCACATTACCGGAGACCGGTGTATTGCTACCGGTAGGGGAAACGGAGGAAACGATAGGCGGTGTATTATCTACGATTACATCAACCGGTTCACTTGCATAGTCTGTAATGCCATCACCATTGATCTGTTCCACAAATACCTTAAGCTTCATGGTGCTGCTGTCAAATCCTGAAGGCAAGTTCACTACAGCTGTACCGGTTACAGCTGTACTTGTTACAAGCATTCCGTAATGAGTTACTGCACCGGAACTGTTTTCTACAATAGCAGACAGTTTTTTTCCCGGAGTAGCACCTGCGTAAGCTAATGTCAAGGCGTTACCGGTTATTGCGGTTTGGGTGACGCCCCCTAATGAAAGACTGCTATCAATCAATGTTAATTTTTGAAGACCTGCCGGTGTGGATACCCCAGATAGAGTAGGACTTTCAGTATTGGATTTTACGCCTGCTCCAGAGGCGTTAGATGTAAGGAGGACAGATTCTAAATCAATTTTAAAAGTTGGACGGATATTATAGGGTTTGAAAGTTATTTGGACGTCTATAGCACCATGAGTACGCACTACAACAGCGGATCTGGTACTACTATCCGGAGTACGAAGCCACCAACCCTCAACGTCACTACGAACAGTAGCATTCATATTCCAAGTACCACCATCCTTTACTTCTTCCATAGAGGGTAGAACAGCCTTTTGGTTTACATAAATAGAAACACCGTTAATTATTTCTGCTATTTCTTCATCGCCATAAACGGTTATTGCTTCTCTTTCTGCATTTGTAAACACACTTGAGTCTTCCAAAAAGTTAGAACCATTCAGCCATTGACAAATATAAGAGTCCTTCCAATATTTATGTTCACCACTGCCATCATATTGCATAGCACTATTTGTAATATTATCCCCATCATAAAACAGGGTCATAGTGTGGGAATCCTTTGCCACCACTCTGTATAGAGCCGGTGTGTTACCATCTGCTTTTTTGCCGAAATAAATTTTTATTGCAGCATTTGTGGCTGCATTTTGAGTAATGCTCCCCTTATCACTCACACTCACCGTAGCACTTACCGGAACTGCTGTGGCGGTAAACAGCGTAAGCATTATGCAAAGTACTAAGAACATTGCTATTCCTTTATTCTGTCTCATCATTTCCTCTTTTCCTTTCTACACGTTTTTTCATAGGATTACTCTAAACAACTTTAGGGTGGAGTTATTAATTTAATCCCTAAGCTCCTTGCATAATATCATATTTTTTCTTCTATTACAAGTTGAAAAATCAACATTTAGACATGTTTTTATTCAAAATTTATAGGCTTGATGTATGTAATTAAAAAAATTTAACATTTATTTTAGTCATTTTTTTCTTTCTATTTAAATTAAATTAATCCATTGATTTTTATAAGTCTAATCTATGTTTTGAGATAAAATTTCTGTATTTCACTTGCCACATTTTCCATGTCATATCCAAGGTACTTTATCTGCTTCATGGTGTCAGATCTTATATGTTGCTTACAAGTGTCTATAATCTTCTTTGCCCAATAGGATGGCTCTAACTTTAAATCCAAATAGGTACAACTTCCCAAATTTGTTTCTTCCGATATGGTGTTAGACAGAAAAACCGGAAGCCCGGAGGCTTGCGCCTCAATAGCCGAAACGGGTAGGCCTTCGTAAAATGATGGCAATACAAATGCATCCATTGCTTGTAAAAGCTCGTTTACATCGTCTCTCACACCTAAAAAAATCACATCTTGACTTAAATTTTGCTCTGCCACCTTCTTACTTATGGAATCTTTTAAAGCTCCTTCTCCTATTAAAAGCATTTTGCTTTTGGGATATATCTTTTTTAATTCAAAAAAAATTAATAATAAGAATTCTTGATTTTTTTGATGTACAAAACGACCAATATTCCCTATTACTAGATTCTCATTGATATTTAACTCTTCTCTAATATTGTTTCTTAATCTTTTGTTAAATTTATAATCTTCACAATTTATAGCATTTTTTATAATTTTTACATTGTGTTGTTTTTTTCCAAACATCCATATTGCAGCTTTGAATGAGCAAGCAAATCTATGTGTAGCCAATAGGTTAAGAGGAAATCTAAATATGTATTGTTTCATATTTCGCTTCAAGCTTATATTTACTTTGTCTTTTGAGCTATGGCTATGTGCAATTCTTATGGTTGCCCCTCCTAACTTTGCAATTAAAAAATCAATAGCCATAACTGCACTAAAGGAATGTATATGTATAATTTCATAATGATTTTGTTTTACAACATTTTTTAGACTTTTAAAAAATAATATGGGTTTTTTAGTTTTTAAAGGTGCTTTAAAAACTCTTCCTCCTAAAGTTATAATTTCATTCTCATAGTCAGCTGATATCTCAGATGCTAAAAAATCAAACTGTACTTGATTTCTGTCAATTTTTCTATATAAATTCATAATAAAGGATTCGATTCCACCTCTTTTAAATGGTGGAACTACGTGTAATACTCTAATCATTGCAATTTTCTCTTATCTTTTTCTCCTTAATTTTTTATCTATATCACTTCAAAATACCTTCATTATCTACTGAAGCTTTTTGCTCTATAGTTTTATAGTATATATCTTCCATAGATTTTACATTATCTTCAATATTATAGTTTTTTTTCACGTGCTCTCTACCTGCTTTACCATACAATTCCCTTAATTGAGCGTTAAGAATCAATTTTTTTAACGCTTTACACATTTCTTCCGGATTGTTACGTTTTACAATGATTCCTGTTTCTCCATTCATAATTACTTCTTTAAATCCTGATACATCTGTTGCTACCACAGGGAGTTCCATAGCCATAGCTTCTACCGCTGCAACCCCAAAGCTCTCGCTATCCACTCTACTGCCCAAGCAAAAAACATCCATTGAGTGTAAAGCTTTTGGCACTTCATTATTAGAAACTTGTCCAAAAAACACTACTTTATCTTGTATATTTAACTTTTGAGTCAATTTTTTTAAATCAGACCACTGTGGACCATTTCCATAAATATGTAATTCTAATTTATTAACTATAATATTGTTATTCTCAAGCTCTAGCTCTTCCATTAATAATCTAAAAGCTTTTATAATAACATCAATTCCATATTTATAAGCTAATTTTTTTACATTTCCAATTATGATTTTATCCTTAGTTTGTTGATTATTAAATCTTTCTTTATCAAATAAATTTAAATCAACACCAAATGGGGTAATAGCAATATCTTTATTTTTATTCAACAATTTTTTTACCTGAAGTGCCATGTTATAACTTGTAGACGAAATAATTTTAGCATAATTTAAATTATTTTTAATCAATTTCATGTTAACTTTATTTTTATATGGGAAATCATAAACATCGCTTCCCCATACGGATAAAACTAAGGGATCCAATTTTGCCATTCTTGCTAATGTTCCATAACCACTAGCAAAATGGGCATTTACCACATGGGGGTTTAATTCTTTAAACTTTTTATTTAGTTCTAAAGCATTAAGAAAATATCCTTTTTTACCTGAAAATTTTAAAGGCATTAGATGGACTTTTGAATTTATCGTATCTTTAACAGGAGTATGATTAGGAATATAAATAAGAAATATCTCATGCTCTTTCTGTGCAAGTATATTTACCCATTTTATAGTATGAATGTCATTTGCTGCACTTAAAAAAAATATTTTCATGTATTGTTCGCTTCCTTTAAGATTTAACTAGCAGTTTCCTCACAATGCTGCTACAAAAATAAAAAGTACTTTTACTTACAGAGAGTTTTTCAACTTCACGGTACAGCTCCCATTGATATTTAATTAACCCAGCCTTTTTACGGGACAAGGAATCTGACCTCACTCTGTATTTCATCAGTACTTCATCAAGCCTATAGGCACAAATACCGATTTTTAGTATCTGCAACCATAGGGAATAATCATTTCTCTTCCTAATTTGCGGGGCATAAATTTTTCCTAATGCTTCACAATTATAGGCAGCTGTTGAATTTCCTATGTAATTCTTATGCAACATTCTTTGATAATCCACCTTTGGCAGTGAGCTTATCACCTTACCCTTGGGACTTCCGTTTTCATGAATCTGCGTATATTTGGTGTAGGAAAACAAATAATCATTAGTTTCCATAAATGCAATCTGTAATGCAAGCTTATTTTTACACCAAAGATCATCGCTGTCTAAAAAGGCGATATATTTGCCCTTAGCTCTCTCGATCCCAAGATTTCTAGCCACTGCCGTACCTGAATTAATGCCTAACTTTATATAGGTGATATTTTCATGTTGGTAACTGTACTCTTTAAGGATGTTTTCCGTCTCATCAGTGGAGCAATCATCCACAATGATTAATTCCCAGTTTTCATAGCTTTGAAAAATGACGCTTTCTATGGATTCTCTAATAAATTTTTCATTGTTGTACGTAGGCATTATAATGCTAACCAAAGGCTCATACCTCAAGATTCACTACCTCTCCGTTATTTGTTTCAGTTCCCATAGATACTACTACTTTCTCTTTTGAAAAAATTACTTTAAGGGTTTTAAGCATAATTTTAATATCCAATAAAAATGAATAATTCCGGATATACATTAGATCAAATTTTGATTTGTTCTTTGCTGTAGTTCTATAGTTTCCCATTACCTGAGCCAAACCTGTAATTCCGGGCTTAACCGTTAGTCTATCTTTATAGTCAGGAATTTGCTGTGAGAATTCTTTTACAAAAATAGGACGCTCCGGTCTAGGTCCCACCACACTCATGGAGCCTTCCAACACATTAAAGAATTGTGGCAGCTCATCAATCCTGGTAGCTCGAATAAACTTACCGGTTTTTGTAATTCTGGGATCGTCGGAAACAGCAAACACAGCTCCTGTATATTTCTCCGCATCCGGTATCATGCTTCGAAATTTTAATATCTGAAATTCTTTGCCGTTTAATCCTAAACGAACTTGCTTATAAAATACCTTACCGCCGTCTTCAATTTTAATGACTGCTGCCACTATGGCCATGATAGGGAGTGTTAGAAAAATACCAAGTAAGGACACCGTAAGATCAGCCGTTCTCTTTTTAAACTGCTGTGCCTTGGTGAGATGAAAGTTTTGGATTGGGAAAATGGACACCTGATCTAAGTCTATTTCATTGTGAAATTTTTCAAGTCTTTCTATGGAGCTCATTTTACTGTTTCTTTCGTATTTTAAAGATATAATTTAAAGCTTATTTTTAAATTTACTATAACATACTTAACATCACTATTTCAACTGTTTTATATTTAAAATTCGTGGTTTTTCAGATTTGAAATTTCATTTGATACCTGAATAGTATGGAAATTCTTCATAAAAAACGTGGAAATAACAGAATCAAAGATTCCTACTTCCAAACGTCTCCCCAAGGGCGACGCTTTGCAAGGTACGTTCTTTGATATTCCGTCAATATCGTCTTCAATGATATTTTCTAAATAAAAAAAATCCCGAACATGCCGTCAGGATATAACTCATACCCTATCTTGGATA